>NZ_CP129674.1:1348525-1685657 GCF_041080795.1 Bifidobacterium sp. WK041_4_12
GCATTGTTCAAATATCCGATAAGCGGCGTGTTGCTTGGCTCATAGAGGTTTTCAATGCCTAGGTAGTCCTCGACCTTGGTGATGCCGGGATCGAGTATGCCAACGACCTTCTTCTTTTCATCGACCTCATAGTCTTCATCGCGGCTGAGACGGGGCACGAGCCGAGCGAATTGACGATACCAGCGGGTGACATCGCCTTCGGCAGGTCCAGAAATGATCAGAGGGGTACGAGCCTCGTCGATAAGAATCGAGTCAACCTCATCAACGATGGCAAAGTTATGTCCACGCTGAACGAGATCCGACTTCTCCCAAGCCATGTTGTCTCGAAGATAGTCAAAACCAAATTCGTTGTTGGTGCCGTAGGTGATGTCGGCTTCATACTGCTTGCGTCGCTCAGCTGGCTTCTGATCCGTGACGATGCAGCCGACAGTCATGCCGAGGAAGCGGAAGATACGACCCATGAGTTCGGACTGATAGCTCGCGAGGTAATCGTTCACCGTCACGACGTGCACGCCCTTGCCTGAAAGAGCATTCAGATAGCTTGGCAGGGTTGCGACAAGCGTTTTGCCTTCACCGGTTTTCATTTCGGCTATGTTGCCCCAATGCAAGGCCGCACCGCCCATGAGCTGCACATCGAAATGACGTTGGCCGAGAGTACGGCGTGACACCTCACGCACAGTGGCGAAAGCTTCTGGCATCAAGGAGTCGAGAGACTCACCATTATCGATGCGTTGCCTGAATTTTCCGGTCTGAGCCTTCAGATCCTCATCACTCATGGCTTTGATGTCGTCTTCCAATGCGTTGACGGCCTTCGCCACGTTCTGAAGTTTACGAAGCTGGTGACCTTCGCCCATGCGAAGGACTTTGTCCAGGACTGCTACCACGTTGAGCTCCCTAATGTGTTGCATCTGCAACAACTAAACAACAAGGTGAAATACCTAATACGAATACAAGGCACAAACTCAGTCCATAGTACTTGAAAGCGAGGATTTTGCCTAACAGGAGTTTCACGCTTTGCGCTATGAGATGGGTTGAATTCCATACATGAATGTGGGTCTGCCATGACGTTGATCACGGCAGACCCACATTCCAGATGCATGCACAGCCTGTAACGACTACTTGGCTACGTTCTCAGGCGTGTCAATCTCAAAGACACCATAGCTCCAACCATGACGGTGATAGACCACGGACGGTCTGCCGGTCTCCTTGTTGACGAAGAGGAAGAAGTCGTGCCCGATCAGTTCCATTTCGTAGAGAGCCTCGTCAATGCTCATTGGCTCTGCAAGGTGCAGCTTGCGCCTGATGACTATCGGCGTATCGCCAACCTGAACCTCTACGGACTCCCCTGGACCCAATTCGCTGGCAAGGGCGGCTGCAGGGCTGTCTGTCGGCTCGGCTTCTTCGACTGACTCGGGTTCTGGAGCGGTTTGTGGCACCACAACGCCCATGTCGACGGGAACGGGATTGGTATATCCGCGACGGTGATCCTTGCGACGGTCACGAGCACGACGCAGACGAAGAGTCAGCTTGTCAAGAGCCAGGTCGAGAGCGCTGAATTCGTCGGCGCTGGAAGCCTCTGCTCGGACAACGGTTCTTCCTGCGATAACCGTGATCTCAACTCGTTTTGCTGTATCCGCCTGCCTTGGATTGCCCTCATGAGACAGCACAATCTGGACGCGTTGCGCATCTGGCGCTATGGCGGTCACACGATTCATCTTGGTATCAGCTACATCACGGAACCTTTGCTTGATTTGCGTGTGGCGTCCCGTTACGACGATTTCCATGTGAGCCTCCTTAATCGGGCGGTATGACCCGCCGTGTGCGTTGAACGGCTTCATCACCGTTCCGGTAATCAACATTGTAGCCGAAAGCTTCGCATTATTGAGGTTTCTTGGTCTTCCGGCACTCAATCAGCATAGAATTTCGCGGTCTTTGAAACATGTGCATGTCGTAACTTCGGGCGTTTGCAACCCCTGTACAGTGGTGGTCAATATGGATTGTGCAGACATCATGATGTTCCGTGCCATGGAGCAAGAAGTGAGCGACGAGGCTCGCCACATCCCTCGATGCTGTATCCTTAACCTCTGAGACCTCTTTATGGCCGCGGTGCTGCGTTGAGCGGCACTGAGGAACTTCCGGGCTCCATAGAGCACAATGGCGGATAACGTCCGCCCAGGGTGACCTGAGAGATAGCGCAACAGAGAATAGACCGCCTGCGTTTGGAAACATGCGCAGGTAAGGGTGAAACGGCGGTGCAAGAGACCACCGAATCGCTGGTGACAGTGATTGCAAGGCAAGCCTCATTGGGAGCAAAGCCAAGCAGAAGATATCAAGAGCTGCTCGCTCACATCTTCGGGTAGGCCGCTAGAGCCTGATGGCAACATCAGGTCGAGATGGATGGCCATACGTCTGCAAAGACGACAGAACCCGGGGTACGAGAGGTCTCACATACTTTTGCAATACCGTTCTCCTCAACATGGAAGAGGGATCGGCAGGGACAGCCATCGGTGCGTCACAATCTCAGTGTTGTGATGCCGTGAATCATCAGTTCCACGCCTATGCACAGAATCAGGAAACCAATCACGCGCACCAGCGCTCCGATGCCAGTCGGACCGAGTCTATCGACAATCGGAGTTCCCCACATCAGCAATGCGCCGATTATGACAGCAAGGAACACAATCGCAAGGATAAGCGCGACGTGTCCCTCAAGGCTGGGATACCTTGCCGACAGACCGATGACCTCACCGATGGCACCTGGCCCAGCGACCAGAGGCAAAGCCATAGGCGTGAACGATATGTCCTTCTTGATCTTGGCATGATCATTTTCTTCCTGGGAGAGCTGCTGCTTCGGACTGAGCATGCCGAGACCCGAGTTGGCCACTACAAAGCCGCCTGCTATCTGCATTGCCGGAAGGCTCAATCCGAAGACATTGAGAATCAGAGAGCCGAGCACGGCAAAGGCAACAAGGATGATGCCGACATTGATACCCGTGCGTGCACCTTGTCTGCGTACCTCTCGAGGCGCAAAGCCATCAGTCAATCCAGCATATGCGGCAACGGCCCCAGCCGGATTGACTATCGGGAATAACGCCAGCAGACATGCGGTGAACATGGTGAAGAAATTCGACATGGTTCGATACTACCGGGAAAGGCTCCAATACATGATGATTTCCTAGCGATTGTCGAAGAGTTCGTTGGCAACCTGACGAATGATGTCAGGCGAGTGACCCTTTCGCCCTCCTGCGCTCCAGAATCTGCGCTTGCGCTTGACGGGATCCATGCCGCGAGTCTTTCGCAACACGGTTCTGCCAAGCTCATATGCAGCATCGACAAAATCACCCGCGTCAGCAGCCTCAGTGACAAGACGCTGAGCCAAGGCACGATCTACACCTTTACGCAACAATTCACGCTCGGTAAATCGTGCGCCCAAATTTCGGGAAAGACAGTATCTCACCGCGGACTGCGCATATTCCTCGTCATTGATCAATAGCACCCGCTGCAAACGAGCAATGACCTCGTCAATGACTGGCTCAGCGAATTCCTTGTCCATCAGACGCTGTTTCAAACCGCCCGAAGACCTCGGAGCCGCATCCAGAAGTCTGAGCGCAGCTTCTCGACAGGCATCGATGTCGTCATCGTTCAACGCGTTGCAGACGTGTTCGGTGTCATCGACCCTGTCATCAACTCTGCCTCTGAGTGTGCTCACAGCGGCATCATCAACAGCGGCATCATCAATAACAGCTTCATCAACAGTGCCGTCAAGCTTTTCACTGAGCGGATTCTCACCCTGGTCAACGGCCGTGCGCTGAGTAGGTGAACAATCAGCCGATTGGCGCTCGTCAGAGTGAGATTGCGAGTGAGATTCGGGAATGACGATCTTATGCGATGCGAGGAACGTATCGGCAGTTATCACACAGCACCACTCCATTCATAGGATTCCAACTTCATAGCACGCCACTGATGACACTCCACTGATAGCACGCCACTGATGGGACCGTCCACACGGCCATACCCTATAGCGATACCCATGTGGCAGTGCTCGTACAGGAAATACCCGTTCGATGTGAAAAACTCACAGGCTTTGAAAATTCATACGACGCGCGCTGCTCATGCGTGAGCGGGAACCTTTGCCTGCGATTCGACGTCTGCAGAAGACTCAGCGTGGGCTGGATCCTCGGAATTCGAGGAACCCTTGTTTTCCGATCCGCTGTCAGTGCCAGTCTGTCCTGCTGCCTGCCCCGCTGCCTGGTCTGCATCTTCAGGAACTTCGTCAGGAGCTTCAAGTCCAAAGGCAATCTTGACCTTGTGCTCGATTTCCTGCGTGAGTTCGGTGTTGTCTTTCAGATATTGCCGCACGTTCTCACGTCCCTGACCAAGCTGATCGTCTCCATAGGTAAACCATGAACCCGACTTCTTCACGATATTGGTCTGCAATGCCATATCGAGAATCGAACCTTCCTTAGAGATGCCTTCTCCGTAGAGTATGTCGAATTCCGCTGATTTGAAGGGCGGAGCCATTTTGTTCTTCACAACCTTGACTCGAGTCCTGTTTCCTACGGCATCCTCGCCATTCTTCAATGTCTGTATTCTACGAATATCGAGACGCACTGAGGAGTAGAACTTCAGGGCCTTGCCGCCTGTTGTCGTTTCAGGGCTGCCGAAGAAGACACCAATCTTTTCACGAAGCTGGTTGATGAAGATTGCGGTAGTGTTGGCCTGTGCAAGTGCACCTGTCATTTTTCTGAGAGCCTGACTCATCAGTCGAGCCTGGAGACCCACATGACTGTCGCCCATCTCGCCTTCAATCTCTGCTTTCGGTACCAGCGCCGCCACCGAATCGATGACGATGATGTCCAGCGCACCGGAACGAATGAGCATATCCGCAATTTCCAGAGCCTGTTCTCCGTTGTCTGGCTGAGAAACGATAAGGGAATCGGTATCGACGCCGAGCTTACGAGCATATTCAGGATCCAACGCATGTTCCGCATCGATGAATGCAGCCACTCCGCCCTTCTTCTGAGCATTGGCAACTGCATGCAAAGTGAGTGTCGTCTTGCCGGAAGATTCAGGGCCATACACCTCTACGATTCTTCCACGGGGCAATCCCCCGATACCCAAAGCCATGTCCAAAGCCAAGGATCCGGTAGGAATGACTTCTACATTCTGCACTGGTCGGTCACCAAGGCGCATGGCCGATCCCTTGCCAAAGTTCTTTTCTACTTGATCAAGAGCCGTCTTCAGCGCTTGATCCTTGCGCTTCGCGTTGTCTTCCGGGCTTTTGCGCGATCCGCGGGCGCTTGTGTGCTGGGCCATTGGCTCTCCTTAGTACAATCTCTATACAAACAACAGCGCAACCGTATGACATTGCGACGCATACCATAAAGCTTTACAACCAATGTGGTCGAATGTGGCACGTATCCGACGGCATGTGCTGAACACTCATGCCAAGTATAGTCGAACATTTGTTCGAATTCCAGTTTCAAGCAATAATAAACAACGGGCGTGTCTGATCATCCAGTGATCCTCCACACCCGCTCCATACGTCTACACCGCCGGCAATGGCGGCGCATTATGATCTTTTCCCCAACGCCTTGAATCAGGAATGTCCATCTGGTCGCACAGAACATTCCATACGACTCTCGGCTCAACACCTTGGTTCAGCGCTTCCACGACCGTCATCGAGTCCAAGGCTGCAAGCCTTTGATCATGCGAAAGACTGCGACCATAGACCCGTCCAAACACTTCTTCGAGTAACTGCCAGAATTCTCTTTCTCGCACCCATGACCTTATCTATGCTGTGAACAACTCTGCAATGAAATGCGACAATGCGGGCTACCTATCAACCCGCATCCTCCTCGACACTAGGATAGCCACACCAGTACCGGCTATCGTTCAAGCGATTCCAAATAATCTGCAACCATGCGAAGCATCTGCGGAACACTGACACCGAGTGCTTCAGCTATCGAACTCAACAACTCAGAACTTGCCTCTTTCTGTCCTCTTTCGACTTCAGAAAGATAGCCCAAGGAAACGCCTGCGTTCTCGCTCACTTCACGCAGCGTCTTGTGATCCTTCGTTCTCAGGTCGCGCAGCACATGGCCGATAGCCTCGCGCAGGGATACATGCTGAGTGCTGTCTGAAGAATCCTCTACAGAAATCTTCGCTGCGCGCTTTGCTTCAGGAGCATCTTCATCTTGCATCCACATACGGCTGAGAGCTGCCTGCCGGTCATCCTTGGCCTTTTTCGCTGCCTTGGCTCTCAGCACCTGCTGCTGGGCAAACATTACTGCCCGTTTCTGTGCAGGAGTTAAATCGCGCACACGCGCGTTGCCACGTTGAGGAAGTGATACCGGCTTGAGTTCATATGACTCACCACTGTGAGCCAGTTCGGTGCGATTCAATACTGAATTTTCAGTAACCATTGCATATCCCCTTTCGCCACCATCGTTTTCAACTACAACTCGTTCAACAAGGCTCAGGGCTGAATATTCCATCAGCGAAGGCATTTCGGACTCAATGTGAGCGACCTCACATTCGGGAATCACATTGATCCATCGGTTACTGCAAGCGAGCTGCTGTCAGCTCCAAAGCGTGCTCAAGATAGGTGAGCACATGGTGCACGGTCTCCAGACGCACCTGCTCACGCGAACCTTCTAGCTGCAGTCGATAGCTGACCGTGTGCGCTGAAGCGACACCTGATTCAGCGCCTTCGAGCGGTGAATAGATGCCCACATAGACCATCCCCGCAGGCTTGTCTCCGTCAGGACCTGGACCTGCCACTCCTGTGGTCGAAAGCCCGAATACCCTGCCTCGAATGTCATCTCGCTCATAGAGACGAGCCGTCGATTCAGCCATCTGAGCCGCAACACGAGGGTCCACCGCCCCGGCAGTATCGAGTATGTATTCGTCAACGTGCAGGATCGAAGCCTTGGCAGCGATGTCGTAGGTGACCGCCGATCCAAGAAAGACCTCGGACGCGCCTGGAATTCTGACGAAGGCATCGGCAAGCAGTCCGCCCGTGAGGGATTCGGCAGCCGCCAGATACAGTCCATGCATACGGCATGTGGTGATGATATGCGCTGCAAGTTCGTCTCGCTGCCGCTGCGACCGTGCAACGGCATTGTTCTCGTGCAACGACATGATCTTATTGCTTGCTTCTGCGCAGCGTGTGATACAGATATTCAGCGCCTGAATACAGGCACAGGATCAATGCGATGTAGACGACAGCCGCTGTAACAATGGTGTAGACATGAGCCGAAGCTGTTTCCATGCCTACCGCCGCTGGTATAGGGGCCAGCAGCAGAGCGATCGCACAGCATTCGAACAGGGTCTTGTATTTTCCAGCCTTGGATGCCGCGATAACGCTTCCGCCTGAATCGATGACCATGAAACGCATGACGGTGATGCCCAGTTCTCGTATCACAAACAGCGCGGTAACCCACCATGCAATCTCGCCGAAACATGAAGCGACCACCAACGCGGCAAGGATAAGCAACTTGTCGGCAATCGGATCGAGCAGCTTGCCAAGCTCGGTTACCTGATTGTACTTACGAGCCATCCATCCATCGAGCTTATCGGTTGAAGCCGCAATGATGAACAGCACTGTCGCTGACCAGCGCAGTGGCAGACTTTCAGAGCCGAAGCGGCCGGAAGCAATATACAGTGCCAAAAAAACGACGACAAGAACGATCCTGACATAGGTCACGAGGTTGGGAGGGCTGTTCCACCCGTCAAACAGGCTGCCACGAACATGGGCATCGGCCCGCATGACTTTGTCTCCAGTTGAATCTGACTCTGACTTGCCTTCAAGGTGTTCCTGCATGACCTCTCCTCGATCGCCGCCCTGCGCCACTGCCGGTGAAGAAAAAACCTTTGCATTGCAGCTCTGTATGTATGACACCCACACCATGCTACCCCGAAAGGGCTATCTGCATGGCGATGAGCGTCATAGCATTGGCGCTTCGCGCTTCCTATCGTTCCTATCTCTTAATTATGTGCTTCGACGTCTTGCTGCGACTGACTCAATGTTGGCTGAGACTGTTGCAGAGAGGATGTCTCACCCTTCAGGAATGAAAGCACCGCCTGCAAATCCTGTGGCTGCACGAGTACTTCGCGGGCCTTTGATCCTTCGGAAGGGCCGACAACGCCATGTGATTCGAGGAGATCCATCAAACGTCCAGCCTTGGCGAAACCGACGCGCAGCTTTCGCTGCAGCATTGAAGTCGAACCGAATTGCGTCGTTACCACCAGTTCTGCTGCCTGCAGCAGCACATCGAGATCGTCTCCGATCTCCTCATCGATTTCTGGTCGATTCTCTGCCTGCTGAGCCATCTGTTCGATGTCCTCGCGATAATGAGGCTTTCTCTGCGTTCTCACATATTCGACGGCACGGCGAATTTCCGATTCCCCAACCCATGAGCCCTGAACACGCAAAGGCTTCGCTGAACCCATGGGCAGGAAGAGTGCATCACCCTGGCCGATAAGTGTCTCAGCCCCTGTGGTATCGAGAATGACGCGGGAATCCGTTGCAGACGATGTTGCAAAGGCCAGACGTGACGGAATGTTGGCCTTGATCAGACCGGTGACCACATCAACCGAAGGTCTCTGCGTTGCCAGCACGAGATGCACGCCCGCAGCTCGTGCAAGCTGGGTTATTCGCTGAATGGAGCTCTCCACATCATTCTTCGCGACCATCATCAAATCCGCCATTTCGTCCACGACTACGAGCAGATAGGGATAGGGAGCGACCTTGCGCTGTGAACCTTCTGGAACATGCACCTTGCCGGCGCGAACAGCCTCGTTGAAATCCTTGACATGTCTAAAGCCGAAGTATTGCAAGTCGTCATAGCGAGCATCCATCTCCTTCACCACCCATTCCAAGGCCTGCGCTGCCTTCTTGGGATCGGTGATGATGGGTGTCAGAAGATGCGGAATGCCGGCATAGGCGCTTAATTCAACACGCTTGGGGTCAACCATGATGAGTCTGACCTGTTCGGGCGTTGAGCGCATGATCACCGAAGTCAGCATGGAATTGATGAAGCTGGATTTTCCTGAACCGGTTGCACCGGCGACCAGCAGATGTGGCATCTTCGTCAGATCGGCCGTGATGAAATGCCCTTCGACATCCTTGCCGACACCCGCAAGCATCGGATTGGGATCGGACTGGGCTTTGTCAGAACGAAGCACATCACCAAGATGGACGATTTCACGATCCACATTGGGAATCTCGATGCCGATTGCGGACTTGCCGGGAATCGGAGAGAGAATGCGAACATCAGAACTGGCAACCGCATACGCAATGTTGCGCTGCAGATTGGTGACCTTCTCCACCTTGACACCCGGACCCAGCTCAACTTCGTACTGGGTGACCGAAGGCCCTCGCAGGAAACCGACCACCTTCGCGTCGATGTCGAACTGTTGGAAGGTTGACTGCAACGCCCTGATGACATTGTCATTCGCAGGAGTTCTCGCAGCGTGAGGCTTACCTTTCACAAGAAGATCCATGGTCGGCAGCTGATATTGTGCCATGGACTCCTGGTCGTCTGCATCGCTGGTTTCAGCATCATCGGCACGCTGCACGGAACCATCGGCACGCCGTGAAGCTTGATCGGTGCCGTGTCCAGCAGTGCCATTCGCCTCTGACTGATACGCTCCTGCAACGGCATTGCCTGCAGATTCAGCGTCGCCACCAGCATGATGCGCCGCTGCAGCAGCACCATCGGCAATTGCTGAGGCACCAGTGTTCGCTGCTCCTGCTCCATAGGCTCCCGGCATGGCAACCGTTGATTCACCGGGTGTCATGCCATCGCCTTCGTTACGGTGCTGAGGCATACCGAGCATCTGCGAGGAAGCTTGGTCATCTGGCGAAGAGCCTGCTATAACCGAGGTTTCGTCAATGTCCCCATGCTGGCTTGCCGCCCGGACGAAGGGATCATCACCCTCGTATCTGTCGAGCTTGGCATCGTCATCCTTATGCCGGTTCAGGTGGAACAGACGCGTGAACCAGGAACCCCGTGTCTTGCTGCCATCCGCCTCGTCGGTGCCGTCATGGGCGGGGACTCCCGGAGCCAGCACCATCGTTTCATCGGCATCAGGCATACCCGCCGCGAATGTCGACACGTGAGAGCCATCGTCGCCCGCCGTGTCGCCAGCGTCGGCGCTGCGGCCGCGAAGCCTGCTGAACCCTGCCCTGCCGATATCCGGCACGTCAGTAACATGCAACCCTGCAATCATCAGTATCGAAAAGAGCGCAACCACGACGAACACGATGATGGCGAAGACATTCGACAGTCCCCATGCCAAGGGAGAGCCGAGGAAGAAACCGAAAAGTCCCCCAGCGTTCTGTATCGCCTCAAGATCGAAGCTTCGGGAACTAGCCGTTTTCGCAATGTCGAGAATCGAGCAGATCGACCACAGCATCAGAACCCAACCGCTGAGTATTCGTGGGTTGTTCTGGTCATCGCCAACGTGCCGTATGAGTCTGAAAGCGATATAGGTCAGCAGCACGGGCAGAATCAGGCTCATGACTCCCAGCATTCCTGATGCAGCAGCGTGAAGGACACGTCCCAATGCGCCCCTGACGCGAAACCATTCACTGGCGCAGAACAGCACGGCGCAGATCAGCAGGAAGAAGCAAGTGCCATCCCGACGAGCTGCCGGATCGAAGTCACCGACACCGGTCAGCGAGCGGACGATGGATGCGAAGCCACGAGGAATTGCCAGAGAGACCTTCTTCCACATCGACTCCTGCTGGTCCGACTCGGATTGAGAGTGTGTTGCGGCATTCCTTCCACGCGAAGGTGTAGATGATTGATGCTGCTGTGACCTCACATTGACCTCTCATATATCATGTCTCAATATCATGTTCATGCATTGAGGCTTCCCGGCGTGATTTCGCTGACCTATGTCATATGGCCGCACAGCAAGCAGCAACGAATCCATCTGCTCACACAACGCGGCATAGTGACGATACCGAATCCAGAATAGCCAGTGCACCGAATGAGTGGCGGATTTCGAAGAATTTCGCACAAACACCATACAGGACACTGCCAAAATGCTTCAATATCGGCAGAACGTTCCAAGAGCGGCTACCATCGTGTCTATGACGACCGATGCAGAACGTGCGAGCGCAGTCGCATTTGCTAGACAGAACTGCGCACTGGAACACATCACTCCAAGCGACGAGGCGCTCAATGCAGCTCGCCATCATATGGATCATGCGATTTCAGTCGGTGACATGGCAAGTTCAATCGAGCATCCCAGCGTTGCCGATTCAATCTTCTTCAATACGATTGCGCTTGGCGAGCTCGGCTGGAAGGCTTCGGGAGATTTGGATGAGCTGAAGGCAATTCATAGGCGCATCTTCGATGGCGTTTTCGACGATGCCGGTATCATCCGCACGAGCAACACCAGAGGCAAGGTGGGAAGAGCTGCGGATCCAGAAGCTTTCTTCCCTGCGAATCTGATCGAAACCGGTGCCGCAAACATTTCGACGGAGCTGAGCGATAAACGTAATCTTCATAGCCTGGACCGCGACGTGTTCGTGAAGGAACTCGCGCACGTCTATGATGAACTCGGCTATCTGCACCCATTCATCGGTGGCAATGCCGTCACGCTGCGCATATTCGCGTCACGACTGGCCCATGACGCAGGATGGGACTTGGATTGGGGCAAGGTGGATGCATCCACTTACAAGACTGCCAAGCGTAGTGCTTACGAAGGCAATACCTCGGATCTGGAACGCATGTTTCACCAGATGATCCGTCCGGCAAATCCTTCACGTACCTTCCTGATCGCCGGTTGGGAACAGGGTCCCGCTCACTGAGGAGATGCTGGTCAGGTAGGCGCTGTGCTGTCTCAGGTGCGCCAGCGTCGTCCCGTATCGCCGAGATGGTGCGAGGCATAGGTGTCTGCCTCGGCATCGAACCCATCGAACTCGCCTTGGTCGGCACGAATGATCACCTGCATGGCCTTGTCGACCAATTGTGGGTCAAGCGCCTGAATCCAATGAATCCTCGGGTCTCTGCCGAACCATCCCATCTGTTTTCGGGCCAGCCGCTTCGTCTTCTGGGCTATGGCTTCCTGGGCTTCTTCAAGCGTCATGGTGCCATCGAGGACTTCGAACATCTCCTGGTATCCAAGGGCTTTTGCAGCAGTGACTCCAAGCTTGGGACGCATGTCGCGCGCCTCGTCAAGCAATCCATGCCGTATCATCGCTGCCGTTCTGATGTCGATGCGTCTGTCAAGTTCATCTCTGTCAATGTCGAGACCGATTTGAACCGTGGGAATTCGATAGCAGTAATGCGGCAGGTTTGCCGAATAGGCCTTGCCGGTGATCTCGATGACTTCCAGGGCGCGAATGGTGCGGCGCACATTGTGAGGGTCCATCCGCGATGCCGCTATCGGATCTCGGTCTTGTAGCTGCGAGAACAGAACCGTTGACCCTTCGACTGCTGCGCGTCGTTCCAAACGTTCGCGAATCTTGGGGTCAGTGCCGGGAAAGCTCATTTCATCTACGGCGGCGCGCGAATACAAGCCTGAGCCACCTACGAGAATGGGACGAATGTTCCTCTGCTGCAATTGCTCGATGCACGCTCGGGATAGCTTCTGGAATCTGGCCACGGTCATCGGCACATGCGGATCGGAGATACCCATGAGATGGTGGCGAACCTCGTAGAGCTGGGCTGGCGACGGCTTGGCCGTGCCGATATCCATGCCTTTATACATCTGGTACGCGTCGGCATTGATGATTTCCGCTTCCATGTCATGATGGCGGAACACACGTACGATATTGATCGCCAGATCGGTTTTGCCCGTTGCTGTTGGACCAACAATCGAGATTACTCGTTGATTTAACAAGGTTGGCATTGCCGCATTCTTTCCACTCGCATATCATCATGGCGCTGCCCGGAACATAGCCGCACTGCTGCACGCATCACGATGCTGTTCAAGGGCATGACTGCTTGTTATAGTAGTCGAACGTGCGGGCCAGCATATGACTGACAAGGGAGCGACGTATGCGCTGGTGTCGCCCTGCTCTAAGATTCTTCTCATGGTTACGAGTGAATATAGTGGGCAGCTCATGACTTCATCCCCTTGAGTGCAAAACGCTGAGGGTAGAATGATGAACCCGGAGATGACGAACCGGTCTGCTATGGAAGGCAAACAGTGATATTAGATCGCAAAAATGTGATGAACTCGGCTGAATTGGAGCAAAGTCTGCAATCCTTTACATCAAGGCCAGGAAGCTCACTGTCCAAGGGCGACATCGCCGAATTCGTTGATCTTATGCAGGTATATGAGGGAGCCATGCACGAGATCAGCACGAAACTGGAAATACTCGATGACGAGTTCCAGGTCAGGTTCAGGCATAATCCGATTCATCACATGGAACGCCGGTTGAAGAGTATGACATCCATCTTCGGCAAGCTTGAGCGCAAAGGGCTTCCAGTCACGGTGGATGCCGTGAAAGACAATCTCTTTGACGTTGCCGGTATCCGCGTCGTGTGCAATTACCGCGATGATGTCTATTCCGTGTCGCGCTATCTGTCTGACCAATCGGACATTCAGGTCTTGAGGGTCAAGGATTACATCCGCAATCCGAAGCAAAACGGATATCGCAGTCTACATGTCATCTATGCCGTTCCGGTCTTTCTGACGAGCGGCCAGCATTTCACGCCGGTCGAGGTGCAGTTCAGAACGATTGCGATGGATTATTGGGCCAGTCTTGAGCATCAACTGCGTTACAAGTCGAATCTGCCTGACCAGAGACTTTCCGAGCATTCCCAAACCCTGCTTGATTGCGCGAAATCATTGCAGAACGTTGAGGTTCAGATGCAGTCGATTCACCGCGACATCAGCGGATCTCCCCAGGAAACCGAAAGTCCGCAGGAAGCCACCACTCAGGACTGAACGCCACTCCTGCTTGTTGCTGCTGGCCGCGACCAGGGCAACAAGCAGTGCAATGGTCACGACCAGAGACATGGCTTGACCGTGGGTCAGAAGTTGAAGTTGTCCGGGTCAGCACCGTTTCTCTTGCCGGTGTCTAAGGCGGATATGGCGTGCATGTCATGATCGCTCAGGCTGAAATCGAAGACGTCGAAGTTCTGCTCGATGCGTTCCTTATGCGTTGACTTCGGGATGACGATGACGCCTCGCTGCAGGTGCCAGCGAATGATGACCTGTGCAGGAGACTTTCCATAGCGATCGGCAATCGCTTGCAATTCTGGCTGCTTCAACAGACTGCCGCCAGTGCCACCCAGTGGGCTCCACGCCTCGACGTCAACGCGCATCTGGGAATTCGTCCAGTCGATCAGGGTCTGGTTAGTGAACTGCGGAGAGGATTCAATCTGGTTGACGGCGGGTTTTACCGAACTGAGCGCATGCAATTCCTCGAGATGGTGCTGCTCGAAGTTGCACACGCCGATGGCACGTACTCGACGCTCGAGGTAGAGCTCCTGCATGTCTTTCCAAGCTTGCTGCCATCCGTCTGCAGGCCAGTGGATCAGATACAGATCGACATAGTCGGTTCCGAGACGATCCAGGCTCTCCTCATATGCTTCGCGGGTTCTGCCAGCCCGAATGTCAGCGTTCCAGAGCTTCGTCGTGAGGAAGATATCCCTACGGTTCACCCCTGATTCGCGGATGCCCTGACCGACTGATTCTTCGTTATTGTAGGCGCGTGCGGTATCAATATGGCGGTAGCCGGATGCAAGCGCCCATTTCACCGCATTGACTGTTTCATCGCCTGCAGGGGTCTGGAACACTCCCAGTCCCAATTGGGGAATTGAAACACCATTGTTCAGCACTATCGTATTGTTGACATCAATATTATTCATATGCTTCCTCCTCCTAGAAGTATCCTCCTATGCGCTGATGACAAGGATTACCGGTTACGCCTGCCGCCAAGAACGCTCTGATCGGGGGATATTGTGCGACCATCTGCATCGCAGTGTCGCCTCCAGCTGAAATTCGGTTCTTAAGGAATTCGTAAGGTCTCTCCCCTACTATCAAGTGTACAGAGCAAAAGGAGAACAGTCATGACATTTGGAAGGCAACCACACAGTGGACAGCAGTCACAAAACCAGCAGTCTCAAGGCAATCAGATGCCAATGAACCAGCCAATGTTTGGGCAGTACAGCAATGCGACAGACAATCGCCAAGCTCAATATGGAGCTCAATACGCCACATCTGCCTATGGTTCGCAACCGCAGATGACGATGAATGGCCAAACCGCGTATTCGTATGAAAGCATGGAGAAAGCAACCCACGCTTCAGTCACTCGAGCCTATGGAGAAATGACCCTGGGACTGGTGCTGACGGCGGTCGTTGCCGTGATCGCTCAGTCCACTGGCGCGCTTGAAGCCTACATGAGTGCCACGGGCATCATCGGATGGATTGCCTTGGCAGTCATTCAGGTTGGTCTCGCCATCACGCTGGGCGCACGAATCATGAAGATGAGTTCAGGAACAGCTCGATTGATGTTCTATGTCTATGCGGCACTGATGGGCTTCACCCTCAGCTCCATTTTCTGGGCATTCAGTGTCGGTACGATCGTGATCACGCTGGGTCTGTGCGCGGCATTCTTCTTCACACTGACAATGATTGGCATGACCACCAAGCTCAACATGCTCAAGGCTGGCCCAATTCTGATGGTTGGTCTGCTGGTGCTCATCGTCTCTCAGGTCGTGCTGATGTTCGTCGCGCCAAGCGCCTCCACCTTGAGAATCGTCGCCGCCATTGGGCTGCTTCTGTTTGCAGGCATGACCATGTATGATGCCCAGCGCACCCGTCTGATCTTCCAACAGGTTTCCACGCAAGGTCCTGAGATGGTCAAGAAGGCATCCATTCTGTGCGCCCTCAACCTCTACCTTGATTTTGTGAATATGTTCCTCTACCTGTTGCAACTGGTGGGCTTGAACAACAATTAACACCGACACATCCCCTGCAAGCGTGATATGAAACGAGATGCCGAGTTTTGTTGCCTTTTCAAAGTATCAAACGCTGTTTTGGGTTCAATCGCAGAGCCAAATCAGCGGTTATAAGAACTTCTACTTTGAAAAGGCAACAAAACTCGGCATCTCGTTGTTTTATGCCCTTATTTGGCGCTTTTCATCAGGTTTCGTAGCACATATTGCAGAATGCCACCGTTGCGGAAGTAGTCGGCTTCACCGGGGGTATCGATTCGAACGATAGCAGCGAAAGTGATGGCCGCTCCATCGTCTGGCGTTGCCGTGACCGTGACGGTCTGTGGAGTGATGCCATCGTTGAGAGCGGTGATGCCTGCAATGTCGTAATGCTCGGTACCGTCAAGGCCTAGACTTTCGGCGCTTTCGCCTTCTGGGAATTGCAGGGGCAGCACACCCATGCCAATGAGATTGCTGCGGTGAATGCGTTCGAAGCTTTGCGCAATGACTGCCTTCACTCCCAGCATGCTCGTACCCTTGGCAGCCCAGTCACGCGAAGAACCGGTACCGTATTCCTTGCCGGCAAGCACTACCAACGGAACGGACTCAGCACGATAATGCTCTGAGGCTTCGAAGATCGTCGTCGGCGCATGGTCGATGAAGTCATACGTGAATCCACCCGGTGTGACTTCCTCGCCGACAGAGGCGAGCAGCTGATTGCGCAGACGAATGTTGCCAAAGGTTCCTCGCACCATGATCTCGTGATTGCCGCGCCGTGAACCATAGGAGTTGAAGTTCTTCGGTTCGATGCCATGCTGCTGCAGATAGACACCTGCTGGGCTGCTGGCCTTGATTGCGCCTGCGGGAGAGATGTGATCGGTCGTGACTGAGTCACCGAGCAGGGCAAGCACTCGGGCATGGTGAACGTCCGCTACCGGAGCAGGGTCACCACTCATGCCATCGAAGAAGGTCTGCTTGCGAACATAGGTTGAGGCGTTATCCCATGCAAAGGATTCACCTGCCGGAACGTCCAAGCTCTTCCAACGGTCATCGCCCTCGAACACTGAAGCATAGTCCTTGACGAACATGTCGCGACTTACCGTTTCGTCGACTACTTCCTTGATGGCTTCGTTCGATGGCCATAGATCGCGCAGATACACCTCGTTGCCTTGCGAATCCTCCCCCAGTGACTGCCTGTCGAAATCGAAGTCCATCGTGCCGGCAAGCGCATAGGCAATGACCAGTGGCGGAGAGGCAAGATAGTTCATCTTGACGTCGGGGCTGATTCTGCCTTCAAAGTTTCGATTGCCGGAAAGCACTGCGGTTACCGAAAGATCATTGTCGTTGATGGCTTGGGAGATTGCAGGGTCAAGGGGTCCTGAATTACCGATGCAGGTTGCGCACCCGTATCCGACGAGCTGATAGCCTAAATCGTTCAGATCCGTGGTGAGTCCGGCCTTGTCAAGATAGTCCGTGACGACCTGTGAACCAGGTGCCAGAGAGGTCTTCACCCAAGGTTTCGGCTTGAGTCCACGATGATGGGCATTGCGGGCAAGCAAACCTGCCGCAATCATCACCGATGGATTCGACGTGTTGGTGCAACTGGTGATCGAGGCGATGGCAACGTCACCATTGCGCAGCTCAAAATCTCCGTGGGTTTCAGTCGCAACAGCAACTGGTTCCGTATTGGTGGACTCCGTGATGTATGCAGGCACGGTCTTCTCAAAGGTCGACTTGGACTCGGTCAGCATGATGCGATCCTGCGGACGCTTAGGACCGGCAATCGAAGGCACGACTGTGCTCAGATCAAGTTCCATGTATTCAGAGTATTGAGGCTCCACATACTCGGGATCCTTGGTGTCGTGCCACAGCTTGTTGGCCTTGGCATATGCTTCAACCAGTGCAATCTGCTCGTCGCTGCGCCCAGTCAGATGCAGGTAGTCGAGTGTCACCTCGTCAATGGGGAATATGCCGCATGTGGAACCGAATTCAGGACTCATGTTGCCCAGCGTCGCGCGGTTGGCAAGCGGCACGTTCGCAACACCGTCGCCATAGAATTCGACGAACTTGCCGACCACGCCATGCTGACGAAGCATGTCGGTGATGGTCAGCACCATATCGGTCGCCGTAACACCTTCGCGGAAGCTTCCTGTGAGCTTGAAACCGACGACACGCGGCACCAGCATGGAAATGGGCTGACCCAGCATCGCAGCCTCCGCTTCGATGCCGCCAACGCCCCAACCGAGAACGCCCAGACCGTTCACCATCGTGGTATGTGAATCGGTGCCGACACACGAATCCAGATAAGCCAGCTCACGGTCAGGATGAATGTCAGACTGCTTGCTCATGACCACTTTGGCCAAGTATTCGATATTGACCTGATGGATGATGCCGGTCCCCGGAGGCACGACGCGGAAGTTGTCGAAGGCTTGCTGCCCCCAACGGAGGAACTGGTAGCGTTCGCGGTTTCTCTTGTATTCGATGTCCATGTTGCGTTCGATGGCATTGGGGACACCGGCAACATCGATCTGCACTGAATGATCGATGACCATCTGCGCAGGAACCTGCGGATTGATGACTTCAGGGTCGCCGCCCAGATCGTTGACTGCATCGCGCATCGTCGCCAAGTCAACGATGCAAGGCACACCGGTGAAGTCCTGCATGACCACGCGGCTTGGCGTGAATTGGATTTCATGACTTGGTTCCGCCTGTGGATCCCAGTCAAGCAAAGCCTTGACATGGTTGTCGGTGATATTGGCACCATCGACGTTACGGACCAGATTCTCGACCAATACCTTCAACGAGTATGGAAGATGATCTATGCCAGGCAGATTGGCGATTGCATAGTAGTCAAACTCCTTATTGCCGACATGCAATGTTGATTGCTGATCCTGATGCACAGACATGCTACCTCCGAATATGCTCATTCATACGCTAACAACGCATGAAGTACGACTGTCAAGGCACAGGCTCATTCATTGCCGTTACGCTGAAATACCTGCCCTATTGCCGACACGTGGTCTGCTCCTGCAAGAAGTTGAAGAAATCAACTTATGAAGCGCTCATCAACCTTAGCATCGACCAACCTCAGCTTAGTTCTAGCGTGTTTGTATTACGACTGAGATAATTCGCTCTCGGCTTGGCGATGACTGCTGAAGCGGTCTGCGACCCAAGTAATTGCCGCGAAGAGAAGCGCTGCGCAGAGCATTGCAATCAATGATACGAGCATAAGCCTGCCGGAAGGAATGATCAGCTGGAAGAAACTCGCTACTGGTGGAATCACCGCTCCCAAGATCCCTATCAGAGCAAAGGCGGCAACCAAGATGCCACGCCATGAACGCAAGGGACGAGCCACTCGGCACAGCACAAGAATGCCCATGACGAACAGTATGATCGCGCAAACCATGCGCCAGGCGTTCAGATCCGCATCATTGCCCAGATTCCAGTGCATCATCTCAGGTATCAGCCAGGCTGCGAGCAAGACTGACAGGCCAGTGGCAATGCCACTGGGCAATGCGAAGGCAACGACTCGAGACAGGAATCCCGGCTTGTATGCCCTGGTATTGGGCGCAAGCGCAAGCAGGAACGCTGGTATGCCGATGGTCAGAGAACCGATATAGGTGATATGACGCGGCAAATATGGGAATGGAATTGCAGTGAGCACGACTCCGAGGGAAATCAGTGCGGAATACACCGTTTTCACGACGAACAGGGATGCCACGCGTTCCATGTTGGCCATGACCTGACGGCCTCGAGCAACGACGTCCGGCAGATGCGAGAACTTGGAATCCACCAGAACGACCTGGGCGACCGCTTTCGTAGCTGGAGCCGCATTGCCCATGGCGATGCCTAAATCGGCTTCTTTCAATGCGAGAGAGTCATTGACTCCGTCACCGGTCATCGCGACAACATGATGCGTGGTGTGCAACGCCTCAACGATTGCCTTCTTCTGTTCGGGCAGAACCCGGCCGAGCACATCGACATCCTCAAGCGTGCTCGCCAGCTGATGGATGTCCTCAGGCAGCTTTCTCGCGTCCATGACGCGTGGCTGCTGCTGTCCGGTCAGTTCGACCTTGGCGGCTATTGCACCGACCGTTGCCGGATTGTCGCCGGAAATCAGACGGCATCGAACCCCTTGATCCCTGAACCATGAAAGCGTGCGCTTCGCATCGGTGCGAATGCGTTCGGAACATGCAATCAGGGCATGTGGGTGCAATGCACCGGGAAGCTTCTCGGATATTTCACGTTCTGCGGAGTCTGTATGTGTCTGAGTCTCCTCGGCAAGCAGCAGTACGCGAGATCCTGCTGACGCCAGCTGCTCTACCTGTTGGGTGAGCTGATCTTCACTCTGCTGGCTGGATTCAGTGCTGGCAATGCTGGAGCTGAGAATTTCCGGGGCTCCAAGATACCACGTCGATCCATCCGCATATCGGATGGCACTCCACTTTCTTGATGACGAGAATGGAAGCCGAGCTTCGATATCCTGTGATTTCGTATAGGAATCCAAGCCTTTGAGGATGGCTTCGGCTGTGGCATTCGGATTGTCCTCGCCGCTGACGTCAACCGCCCGCTGCTCCAGATCGTGCTGATCGTGTTGAGCGTGCTGAGCGTGCTGAGCGTGCTGGTCGGCATGGCTCGGTTCTTCATTTGAGGAATCGAGCGCGATAAGCTGTTCGAATGCGATGCCACCATCGGTGATGGTTCCTGTCTTATCAAGATTCAGGGCATCGACGCGTGCCAGCGTTTCCACGGATTCCAATTCCTGCACCAGTGTGTTCTTCCTCGCCAGACGAATCGTGGCAAGTGCAAAGTTCAAGGATGTCAGGAGCACGAGGCCTTCAGGAATCATGCCGACAACGCCAGCTACCGCAGCGACGACGGCCTGACGCCAGTGACCGGATGCAAAGGCCTGGCTGAATCCTCCGACAGTGCGCATCTGCGTCCATATCAGGAGGATGCACAGCGGAATCACCACAATCGTCATGACCTTGAGAATCTTGTTGATGCCTTCGTTCAGATCGGAACGATTCTTGCTATACACTTTGGCCTTGGCAGTCAGACGCGCCGCATAGCTAGCCTTTCCGACAGCAACGACCTTGCCCAATGCGAGACCCGAAACGGCGGTGGTTCCGGATAGAGCCTCATCGCCATCCTTTTTCCTGACGGTCCTCGATTCTCCGGTCAGCATGGACTCATCGAGTTCAAGGCCGTAGGAGTGCGCAATCTTGCAATCGGCAGGAATCTGCTCCCCCGAACGAATCCACAGCATGTCATCGATGACAATCTGCTCGCCCGGAATCTCCACATCCTTGGAATCCCTACGAACCAGGAAGTTCGATGCCACCAGAATCGAGAGTCTGTCAAGCGTCGCCTTTGCCTGAAGTTCGGTAGCCACGCCGATTCCCGAATTTACGATGATGACGAAACCGAAAACGGCATCCTTCCATTGCCCTGTCAGCAGCACCAACACCATGGCGGAGAAAATCAGAGCATTGAAGAAGGTGAATACATTCTCGCGAAGAATCTGCAGCAGAGACCGTGAACTCTTGGTATCGGCACGGTTGACCTGATGATTCGTGACGCGAGATTGAACGTCATCGGCGCTCAGACCTTGTTCCTCGACCTGCGGCATCGAAACCGAAGAGTTGTGCTTCATCTGTGATGCTGGTCTGCGTGTATCCAAGGATTTCCCATTTCTGTGCTGAACTACCGTACGAGTATTGCCCCACTTGATGCATTATCATAGTATTCGAACATATGTTTGAATACTCTATATGTTCGAATACTATGAAATCCCCTGCTCATGCGATTCTATACGTCCCCAGAGGCAGAGTCACGGATGTACGCCATCACATCGCCCATCAATAGCTGACGTACATGGTCTTCGCATGCTCGCCGTCATTCATCACGATGAACGATGCTGCTTCCAATGACATGATCGATTGCTGTCTGTGCATCGCATAACTGCCCGCACGCTCGTGCTTGGAAGAGTCGGTGTCATCAGATCGTGGCTGCAGCACAAACTGAGCGGCGTAGAGGTGAGGATCTAGCGTGGTGCTCTGCCTGCTTGATGAAACAAGCACGGTGGGAATGCCATCATCTCTTGCGCCGCGCAGTGCGGCAACCACACGATCATTGAAATTGCAACCCGTCGTGTTCCCCGTGGCATTGCAACGCAGCAGAATCATGGTCGATCTGCTGGCAATCGCTGCTTCGATGGCCTTGGCCTGAGCATCCGTGACATGTCCTGACGATGCATATTGGGTTCTCATGGACTTCGTCTGCAAATACTCCAGAACCTGCCGATCCTGCGATTTCGTGGCAGCGGTCTCGGCGCCAATGAAAGCCATCAGCACATCCGAACGGTCTATGCCATCATGAGCCATGGCACTGCTTTCCATGGAGTCACCCACCGCCGCGGAGCTCGGAGCGCAACCGCCTAGCGACAAGCCGACACAGCCGAGAACAAGCATCGCAGCGACGATTGCAGCGGTTCTGCGCCTCGCCATCTTGGAAAGAACGGTCATCGCAGCACGACGCTCACCGTGTAAAGACAGCCAATGATTCCACATGGTGCGTCATCGGATAGATGTCATAGGCGCTGAGATCACTGAGCTTGTAGCCTGCGGCATCAAGGGTTGCGGTATCGCGTGCGAGGCTTGTTGGATCGCACGCTACATAGATGATGGCTTTCGGATTCGCCGCTGCGATGCGCTCGCAGACCTTTCTGCGTGCTCCTGCGCGTGGCGGGTCAAGCACAACGACATCTGGACGTGACAGATGCGAAGGCACATTGCCAAGCACCGCCCCAACATCACCGATTCGAGCGTCGACGCGTGATATGCCGAGGCTTCGAAGATTGCGACGTGCATTGATAACGGCTGGCTTGGCACCTTCGATGCTGAGCATGCTGGTTCGTTCAGAGGTCATCGTTGCCAAGGGAATGGTAAAGAGACCTGCTCCTGAATACAGATCCCAGATGCATGCGGCATCAGATCCGTCAAGTGCACGCTGCGCCGCATGGAGCACTTCAGAAGCCAGCACTCTGGGAGCCTTGCGATGCACCTGCCAGAAACCGTCGGCGTTCACACGGTAATTCCATGTGCGATCGTCAACCTTCACCTGCTCTTTGAGCAGAAATTCACCGGCAGTGAGTTCACCATCCACCATCACGGCATAGTTCTGGAAGTCTGCTGCAGAAGCTTTATCTTCGGATCCGTCTGAGTTCGCGCTTTCTCTATCCTTCGCGCTTTCACCGTCGTCCGCAGTCTGCATCGCTTCGGGAACGGCAATTCTCAACTGTGCTCCGGGAGTGAAGCCACCGTCCCAGAAATGCGTGTCTTCGGCAACCTTCAGCACGGATGCCGTTGCAAGAGGCATGGTGTCCAGCGTCACGCGACGATGGGTGCCACGACGTCGCATGGATGGCCGTCCATCCTCGTCTGCAATCATTTCGACGCGGGTACGCCAATGAAGACCGCCAAGCTCCTCATCTTCTGGCATGCGAATGACTTCCACGTCAGTGTCGACATGTCCCAAACGTTTCATCTGCTCGTTGATGGTGTCTGACTTCCACACGAGCTGGCCAGGAAGTGACACGTGAACCAAATCGGCTCCGCCAACGCCGCCACCATCGCATAGTGGACCTGCAAGCTTCCATGCGGGTTCGACACGATAGGAGCTTGGCTCAATGACCTCGATTACCTCGCCCGTCCAGAAACGATCTGTGCGCTCATGCGGCTCGTCAAGCACGATGCGCACCAACTCCCCCGGCAATGCGAAACGTACGAATACCACTCGCCCATCGATATGCCCGACGCACCGACCCTGATCGGCATAGCGTTCAATGCGAAGCTGTGTTTCAAAACCCAAATCAATCCCCAATTGTCGAATGTTCAGTATTGTCGTTCAGTATTGTCGCTCTTGCGGTTCAGTTCAGCATGGCGATGCAGCGGATCGGCCACAAGAAGCCATGATATCCATATCACCAATGCAAAGCATGGAACGCCCATAACCAGTCTCGCAGTCCCCAGCCATGCTACATGGTCAGTGACGTACATGGGCAACTGCACGAGCAGACGCGCGGCAAAGAGACCGATCCATAACGCCGTGACCTTCGCATAGGCGCGGTACAGCGAAACGTCACCTCGCCACCCATCAAGCCATGCTCCGAAGCCGCTGAAGGTGGGATGCCGCAAGAACTCGATGCACGCACCGATGCCAGGAACTTTGATAGCCAAGGAAATCAGCAGCACAACAATCCATACGATGTTCGTGATGAAGCCAGGCACATAATAGTTTCTCGCATCTTTGGTAAGCCAAGCCCAGACGAGGCACAGGGCAACAGCGAACAGACCGCTTAACGCGCCCATAATCGACTGTCGCTGGACCATGCGAATCACCAGCTGCACCGCTGCCTCCACAAGAGACAAGACCACGGTGATGCCAAGATTGCCGGTAGCGACATAGGTGACGATAAAAATCAAGCCCGGTAGCAAGGATTCGATCACGCCTCTGACACCGCCGATGGCATCCATAATCGAAAAGTCATCTGCAGCCAGTGATCCAATCCCTGTTCTGGAACTGCTCTTGTCTGTCTCTCCCGTCATTTGGCGAAAGGCTGACTGCCAAACATTGTCTTCCAGGAATTGATCGTCACGCTGGCCTTCCTCGTCGGCATCGTGAGGGTCAGTCATTGAAGCATCGGGCTGATTGTCGCTCTGATTGCGCATACCACTCACCTTGAAGGTCTGAAGCTAACGTACCTCGGAGAACATGGGCCCTCTGGAAAGCGTCGTCTTGACCTCGGTGTTCTGATCGCTGTCAAATGGACCTTTGGGCTTCTCCGGAATGGACGTATCATGCTTATCCTTGCCGCTCTTTGATGCATGTTTCTCTGATGACGCATCCTGGCCATCCGCCTGCGCTTCCTGCTCTCTGCGTTGCTTGGGCGTCACCGGTGCGTGCATCGGGATCATGTCGCGCGGTGCGAGCGGCTCGTCACCGCGTTCGACGACAATCTCCTGGAATAGGTTGTCCAGAATCTGCTTCTCCTCACCTGCTGAAGCCGCTGGCCCAGAGAAGATGCCCCGAAGCATCCAACGTGGACCGTCGACACCGACGATTCGAGTGACCACAGTATTGCCTTTGACCTCAACCGGCAGACACACCTCGGTTCCAAACACCCCGGGCTTGCTGGATGCATCGTCATTGCCAGCGAGCAAATCCTCGCGCACATCATCCCAGAGTCCCAGTGTCTTGGGCGCGGCGAAGGCTTCGATCTCAAGACTGGAAGAGCCATACGATATCGTGACACCCAGCACATCACCACTTGCACGATTGGCCTTCAGACGCAGCTCTATGCCTTGAAGATATGGCAGATGGAAAGCGCCGACATCAAGGTATTCGTCGTAGTCCACGACTTCCTCATCGTCAACGTCCCATGGCCCGCGATCTTCACCCCTGCCCTGGTACTCGGCGCTGTCTTCCTGACCGTGGCCATCAGTGTGATCGTGACCGTCGATCTGATCGACATCGGCATCCTGGTCCTGCAGTGCATGGACGTCGCCGTTCTCCACTTCAGATTGATCAGCAGCTGACTGCTGCTTTGCACGTTTCTTGCCGAATCCGAACAAGCCCATGATTCCTCGTTTCTGACCTCATTTAGTAAGGTTATTCGTTACGCCCGCTATCCAAGAAT
The DNA here is from genome assembly GCF_041080795.1 of Bifidobacterium sp. WK041_4_12. Lineage (NCBI taxonomy): Bacteria > Bacillati > Actinomycetota > Actinomycetes > Bifidobacteriales > Bifidobacteriaceae > Bifidobacterium > Bifidobacterium aquikefiricola. The sequence continues at coordinate 1,374,131 of NZ_CP129674.1, forward strand.
AACCGCAACGATAAGCATGCGCATGTCTTTGCGGAAATTCTCAGAATCTCAGACCTTATACGTTATTTCCAGGGCCGCATGATCGCTCCAACGCGTGTCATAGGAGCTGGCCTTGTCGACGGTGAAGCCTTGAGCTGTTTCCGCAAATTCTGGAGTTGCAAACTGATAGTCCAATCTCCATCCCACATTATTGTCAAACGCTCGTCCGCGCTGGCTCCACCACGTATAGGGACCTTGAATATCCCCTGCCAGATTGCGCATGACATCGACATAATCAAGGTCATCAAGCCATGTGTCGATATACGCACGCTCGGAAGGCATGAAGCCTGCATGAGTGACATTCGCCTTGGCATTCTTGATGTCGATTGGCGTATGGGCAATGTTGAAGTCGCCACACAGCACAGCCTGCTTGCCTCCGTGTGCTGCTTCGTCGCGCAAATCCTCGAGACGGCTCCTCATGGTATCGAGAAAACGGAATTTTTGCTTCATCTTCAGTGCATCGTCCGCCATGCCCGAATGCACATATATGCAGATGACGGTGAGTACATGCCCGTCGGGGGTCTTGACATCCGCCTCTATCCAACGGCCAGTATCAACCGGTTCGCTCAAACCAGGCAGACCGATTCTCGTGTCCAGCACCGGTAAGGTGGTCAGCAGAGCGACACCGGCACGCCCCTTGATCTCACAGATGTCGTTGACTCTGAAGAGGTCCTCGGGCTTCTCGATCTTGCCCTGCTTGACATATCTATCGGCAAAATCGTCAAAGATCGGATCGATGGCCGATTGGGGAGCTCGCACCTCCTGCATGCACCAGACATCGGGAAGTTTCGCACTCACCCACGCGCCCACATCCTTGCGTGCAGCGGCACGCACACCATTCACGTTCGAAGTTGCAATAGTAATGCTCATGCCACACACCCTACCAGCGTCAGCATGAAACCGCTCAGGAATCCAGTCCCAGGCTCAAATTGCCACCGGGAATAGCATCCAGCAAATCCTTGGTGTACTGCTGCTTCGGATGCTCGAACACCTCATCGGTCGTGGCGTGCTCGACAAGTCTGCCATGCTGCATGACAACGACCTCGTCGGCGATCTGACGGACAACCGCGAGATCGTGAGTGATGAACAGATAGCTGAGACCTTGCTCTGCCTGCAAATCATTGAGCAGTTCAAGGACCTGATTCTGCACCAGCACATCGAGTGCCGAAACTGCCTCGTCACATACGATGACGCTGGGATTCAAGGCCATGGCGCGAGCTATGGCGATACGTTGGCGCTGACCTCCGGAAAGTTCGTTCGGATATCGACGCATCACCGACTGCGGCATTTCTACCATGTCCAGCAACGACTTGACGCGCTGGGCACGAGACTTCGCGTTCCCAACCTTGTGAATGCGCAAGGGCTCTTCAACCGAACGGAATATCGAGTACATCGGGTCCAGCGAACCATAGGGATTTTGGAATACCGGCTGGACCTGCCGTCTGAATGCGAGCAGTTCCTTACGCTTGAAATCGGCAACATTCTTGCCCTCGAAGGTTACTGTCCCTGCTGTCGGCTCCAGCAGGCGCAGCACCATGTTGGCAACGGTTGACTTTCCTGAACCTGATTCGCCAACGATTGCAAGGGTGGTACCGCGCTTGACCGAGAATGACACATCGTCTACCGCCTTGAACATCTCAGACCTGCGAGGCAGCTTGAATTCCTTGGTCAAATGATCAACGGTAATGATGTGCTCGCTGCTTTCCAGGGTCTCCTCATCCTTGACTCTATGTTCCAGCAGTGCATCGGCGTCGCTACCTCGTTCTTTGGCTGAGATGATGCGCTGCGAAGCCAACGACGGTGCAGCATTCACCAAACGCTTGGTATAGGGATGACGTGGATGCTGGAGCACTTCCAGACTTGGACCTGACTCGACGACGCGTCCCTTGTACATGACGACGATATGCTGGGCACGCTCTGCGGCGAGACCAAGATCGTGAGTGATGAACAGTACCGCAGTGCCGAGTGAATCAGTAAGCACTTTGAGATGGTCAAGAATCTTTTTCTGTACCGTAACGTCCAAGGCGCTGGTAGGCTCGTCTGCTATCAGCAGATCGGGGCGCGAAGCCAGTCCGATCGCAATCAATGCACGCTGCCGCATGCCACCGGAAAACTCATGAGGATATTGACGCGCTCGAGTTGCTGCATCGGGCAGACCAGCCTCTGCAAGAAGACCTGCAATGCGATCATTCATCGTGGCATCATGCACGTGTTCTTTGGCAATCGCCCATGCCTGGTCACTGTTGACACCGGCATCTATGAGATCCTGCGCCACGATCCATCGCGGTTCTGAACCAGGAATCCAGGAAGCCTTGAACCGTGTGAGAGCCTTCTCAACATTCTGGCTGCCTGACTGCTCAAGAGCCTGCTTGGAAGCTTGCAACAGTCCAGGCAAGCCGGCAGAGGAAACGAAGGCTTCGTCATCCTCCTTGCGCACGTCAACCTCCGCTTGGGCCAAGGTCTTGGAAAGGCTGCTGCGTCGCTCGTGGGAAACATCGACGTTGTTGGCAATCAGCGCCTCTTTGACCTGTGAGCCGATTCGCCATACCGGGTTGAGGTTGCTCATAGGATCCTGTGGCACCAATCCGATATGATGCCCTCGAATCTGCTCGTATTCCTTCTTGCTGATTGTGGTGAGCTCATTGCCCTGAAGATTGATGCTGCCACCGGTGACGTGACCTGTTCCAGGCAGCAGTCCAAGTACGGACATGGCACTCGTCGATTTTCCAGATCCCGATTCACCGACGATGGCAACCCATTGACCGGGATACACGGTGAACGATGCATCACGCACGGCATGAATCGGCTTGTTGGTGTCCGTCGTGAAATCGACGCTCAAGTTCTTGACCTGCAGCAGCGGCTCGTTTGCAGACTGCTGATGAATGGGTCTTTCGTTCCAGCTCTCGACATTTTCATTCGTCTGGTTAGTCATTAGTTCTCCTCATTGCGCTTTTCTGCGTGGTCGTTAGACTCTGCTCTTGGGATCAAGGGCATCTTTCACTGCATCGCCCATCATGATGAAGGCAAGAACCGTGACGGCCAAGGCCAATGATGGATAGAAGAGCACCTGTGGATCGATTCTCAGCAATGATTGTGCATCAGAAATATCTCCACCCCAGCTGACCACCGTGGAGGGAAGGCCCACGCCGAGGAAGCTCAAGGTAGCTTCTGCAACAATGTAAGACCCAAGCGACGTGGTGGTGAGCACGATGACTGGTGCCAACGCATTCGGAACCACATGGCGGAACAGGTTTCTCAGAGGCGACGATCCCAGTGCCGTCGAGGCTGTATTGAACTCGAGATTCTTTGCCTCAAGCACAGAACCTCTGATGATTCTTGCCGTGGTAACCCAGCCGAAAAGTGCGAGTACAAGAACAACCTTCCAGATCGAGGTTGAAGTCTTGAACATCTGCAGCACGACGATTGCACCGAGGAGCATTGGAATGGCGAAGAAGATATCGGTGATGCGGCTCAGAATGGAATCCAGCCAGCCACCATAGAATCCTGCGAGAGCTCCGATGACGCCGCCGAGCAATGTGACGATGATGGTGGTGAGAATGCCGACACTCGCGGAGGTGCGAGCACCATAGACGACGCGGGAATATACATCGCAGCCCTGCAGATTGAATCCCAGAGGATGACCTGATTTCGGACCGCCCAATGATTGTGGAAGATTGCAGTAATTGGGGTCGACCTTGGTAAATATGCCTGGGAAGAGTGCAATGACAAGAATGATCAGGATCAGAATGCCCGATACGATGAACAATGGATTTTTTCTCAGGTTGCGCCATGCGTCAGCCCACATGCTTGTAGCGACCTTAGACTCATCGACCGAGTCAACCTCCTGAACGGGCGTTTCATCGATGGGAGCTACATAGCGTTCCTGACCGTGCAAGGGCTGCACGACAAAATCATTGATATTCTCACTGATTGTTGTATTTGAGTCTGTCATCAATCCACCTCACGCATATCTGATTCTTGGGTCGAGTGCCGCATAGAGCATGTCGACCACAAGATTGCACACCACGAATACCAGCACGAGAATCGTCACGATGGAAACGACCAGCGGACCCTCGCCTCGTAGGATTGCCTGGTACAGAGTGTTTCCCACACCTTGAATATTGAAGATTCTCTCTGTAATCATGGCACCAGCCATCAGAGAGCCGATATCGGTTCCTAGATAGGTAACGACTGGAATCAGCGAGTTTCTCAATATATGACGCATGATGACCGAACGGTTCGACATGCCTTTGGCACGAGCAGTGCGTACATAATCCTCACTGATATTCGAAGAAACCTCGGTGCGGGCAAGTCTGATGATATATGCCATGGAGACGCTTCCCAGCACCATTGCTGGCATCAGCAGGTCAAGGAATCCAGGGGAACCTCCCGCCGTTACAGGAAGAATCCGCCATTTCACACCAATGAAGTATTGCATCACGAAGCCGGTGACGAATGTCGGCACGGAAATCAGCAACAGCGACACGATAAGAATCACTGAATCGTACCATGTGCCCTTTTTGAGTCCTGACACGACACCGAATATAACGCCAAAAATACCCTCAAAGACAAAAGCCATCAGTGCGAGCCGGATGGTTACCGGGAATGCTCGACCAATGACGGCTATCACAGGCTGACCAGAGAATGTCATGCCAAAATTGAGGCTCATCGCATTCTTCAGGAACAGCAGATATTGAATTATGAACGGTTTATCAAGATTATATTCGGCACGAATCTGTGCAGCGACTGCAAGGTTTACGGGTCTGGAGCCGAACATGGCTCGTACCGGATCACCTGGAAGCGCAAAGACCAACGCATATATCAACAATGTTGTACCGAGAACAACAGGAATCATCTGCAACACTCTTCTGAGCAGATACTTACCCATCGGCCATCTCCTTTATCTATGTAAGACCCGACCTCATCGTCTGCATTGTGCGCTGCACTATACGCTGCCATAGGCATTCAACGACAGTGCAAGCATTCATCAACAACAATTCAGGCCGCATAAATGGAGGAAAGGCACACGTATATGATGCCTTTCCTCCATATGCTTTCTAGAAGGTCGTAAACCTTACTTGGTCAGGTTCTGATAGACAGGAACGTTCTTCCAGTTGAGAACGAATCCCTTCACACCCTTCGCTGCAACACCTGCCGCATTGCTGTAATAGAGCGGCACTGCAGGCAGATCCTTGAGCAAGAGTTCCTCGGCCTGCTGATAGTCCTTGTTTGCATCAGCGGTCGTGGATGCCTCATCTGCCTTGGCAAGCAAGGCATCGAATGCAGGGTTCTTGTAGTCGCCATCGTTGGAACCGTTGCCATCAGCAGCTGCACTTGAATACAGCGGCGTGAGGTAGTCTTCTGCGGATGGGTAGTCTGCCTGCCAGCCGGTACGGAAGGCCGAAGTTACCTTACGGTCACTGATAGCCTGACGGAAGGCGCTGAAGGTTGCGTAAGGGTTGGTCTGCGCATCAATGCCAAGCGTGTTCTTCACGGAATTGGCAATGGCATCGTATACAGGCTTTGCACCACCATCTGCATTGTATGCAAAGGTGAGCTTGTCAGAAGCGCCCCACGGAGCGATGGCATTGGCTTCCTTCCAAAGCTTCTTGGCTTCGGTTGGATTGTAGCTCAGGACGTCCTTGCCGGTGAGCGAGTCTGAATATCCTGGGGTCACTGGTGAGGTGTAATCGACTGCAGGAGTTCCGACACCACCGAGGACCTTCTTGACGATGGTCTTGCGATCAATGGACATGGAAACTGCCGCACGGCGAAGTCGGCCTTCCTTGTCGAGCTTGAAGTGAGCGAGCGTTGATGGGAAGGTGAAGGACTGGAATACCGAGCCGGCCTTGTTGTATGCCTGAACGGTGTTGTCAGTCTGGAATGTCTGCGAGTCTGAGCTTGGTATGGTCTCCAGGGCATCAAGATTGCCGCCTTGAACATCAGCGTATGCTGCATCGGTATCTGTGTAAACCTTGAAGTCTATGCCAGCGTTCTTGGCTGGCTGAACACCCTTGTAGTCGGGGTTCTTTACCAGATCGATGCTCTGGTTATGAGTCCAGGACTTGAACTTGTAAGGACCGTTGCCGACCGGCTTCTCTCCGAACGCCTTGGAATCCTTGTAGAAGGATGTTGGCAGCGGTGCGTATGCCGTGTATCCGACCATGGTCGGGAACACTGAGCTTGGAGCACTCAATGTCACGGTGAACTCGGTGTCGCTGTTGACCTTCAAACCTGAAAGCTGAGCGTCGGAAGGGGTGCCCGTTGCCTGAAGCGCGTCATAGCCCTTGATCATCGAGAAGAAGCTTGCGTTGACCTGAGCGTTTGTTGCATCGGCAGCATAGCTCCAAGCCTTCGTGAATGACTCTGATGTGACAGGAGTGCCGTCACTGAACTTCCATCCGTTCTTCAACACGATGGTGTAGACAGTCTTGTTAGCATTTGCTGTAATCGACTTTGCGACTTCGTTTTGACGATTGCCCTTTGCATCGAAAGTTACCAGCTTTGCAAACAGCAAATCAATTGGATTTCCACCACATGTTTCATTGGTGTTAGCTGGAATCAGCGGATTCTGTGGCTCGCAGCCATAGACATTCATAACCTCGTTGGTAGATGCCGCCGTAGATGATGAACTTGTGCTTGAAGAACCTCCACAACCGCTGAGCAACAGTGCCAATGCACTGCCTGCAGCAGCCATGTATGAGAGTCTTGAGACTTTCTTCATATAACTTCTCCCCCATGAAACCATTCATAATGCAGAACCATTTTCTGCCCCCAATGTGACGCACGTATCCCGCGTGCATTCATCTTTGGATTGGTCGCCATTATTATCGCAAAATGTTTCGAGTGCAAGTTCATACGAAATAACGTTACGAAAAGTTGAAAAAAATGTGAATGAAACATGAACTGTTAGTACGAGAAATCTTTGAATTCTCTAGGTGTTTCCGATCCATGAGTCATAGTGACGCAGGTTTTCGCAGAAAGTTACCAATCATGCACCACGGCGTTTCATAATGTCGCTTCACGCGGTATTCATTCGCGTGGAAAGGCCAATGCGTATTTTCGTTTCAATTGCTCGATGGAAACATGCGTGTAACGTTGCGTCGTGCTTAAGGATGCATGGCCGAGCATTTCCTGCACTTCGCGCATGTCGGCACCTCCATCAAGCAGATGTGTCGCTGCGGAATGCCTCAGCGCATGGGGACTGATATCGGGCACCTGGGATTCAGCTGCATAGCGATGAACGAGGTTGCGGACTTGTCGTTGCCCAATTCTTCTGCCCTGCACCCCAAGGAAGGCTGCACCAGAGTCCCGACTCTCCTTGTTCGTCTTGCCCAGCATTGAGTTCCTGGCTGTTCCGAGCCATGCCGTCAGCGCCTTGGCTGCTGGAATGCCGAAGGGAATCACACGCTGCTTATTGCCTTTTCCTGTCACACGAACAGTGTGCTGCGAAAAGTCGATGTCTTGCACGTCCAAGCTGGTGAGCTCGGCGACACGCATTCCCGTCGCATACAGCAGCTCAAGCATTGCAGCGTCCCTTGCCGCCAACGCTGCGTGCTTGCTATGGTGCTGATGTTCGTAGCTTGCATCCTCGTCCACATCCTCCATCAGGCTTTGCGCTTGCGCCTCCGTCAATACTTCCGGAAGAACCTTTGGCAGCTTTGGCGTCATGAGGGTTGCTGCAGGATCGGTCGAGATGATGCCGTGCGCAAGGCAAAATGCAAAGAAGCGGCGAACTGCGACGGTTTTCCTTGCGATTGAAGATTTTGCATGGTTCTGAGAGACATCGGCCTGCCATGCACGAAGCTCCTGAATGGTGACGTCTGACACCCGCCCGACGCCTGTTAAGGCCATGTACTCAAGGCACTGGCGAATGTCCGAGTTATAGGACTTGATGGTGAGCACCGCAACACCGACCACAGCGGACATATGGGTGTCAAAGGCCTCCAACTGCTGCTCGAATTGCAATGGTCCTCCCCCATTCTGTGTCAGTTTTGCAAGATGCAGAGCGCCTCACGCACTTGCACTTGCATGTGCACGCAGCATCGTTCATTGCCGTTATCCGTGTTCAATCTCACCTTCAGTGTAATGGCTGATGATGCTCGAATAAATAAGCCTCAAGCATCAGGACAAGGCATCCCTCTAGTATATGAATCAGCAAGAAACCTAGTTGTGATAATTATTCAGGCTTGTACATCGGATTTCATGACAATGTGCAACATCACACATGATATGGATTGGCACGTTATGGCTCGTCACTCAGCACACGAAGCACACAGACACAGCAATACCTCCGAGAACGTTCAGCCCAAGCTTCCAGAGCACGGCTATGGCTCTGAACCGACGGCTTCTGATCCGCTCGAAGCCCAGCACGAAGGTACAGCGGACGCAGTGTCGCCAGCAGCCACTGCGATACCAGCAGACACTGTTCCATCAGAAACTACAGTTTCAGGAGCTGCCGTGTCAGAAACTGCCGTGTCAAATACCGTGGCAGCACATACTGTGGCATCGGCAAGCGATCTGACGAAGACCTATGGCACGCATGATGCCATTGTCACGGCTCTTGACCATGTGAGCGTCAACTTCGAACGCGGCAAGATGACCGCCATCATGGGACCTTCTGGTTCAGGCAAGTCCACACTCATGCACTGCATGGCAGGTCTGGACACTCCCGATTCAGGCACGGTACTCGTTGAGAACCTGAAAGTCTCGTCCATGACGCAAAAGCAGCTCACCAAGCTGCGTCGAGAGCAGATAGGCTTCATCTTCCAATCATTCAATCTGATTCCCACTCTGAGCGCTGAAGAGAACATTCTGCTGCCTCTCGAAATTTCCAAAAGAAAGATTGACCGCGATTGGTTCAACCACATCGTTGATGTCGTCGGTCTGCAATCTCGACTCACCCACCGACCAAGCCAACTTTCCGGTGGTCAGCAGCAGCGCGTCGCATGCGCTCGCGCCATGATGTCTCGCCCCTCGGTAATCTTCGCGGACGAGCCGACAGGCAATCTCGATTCAAAATCCAGTGGCGAAGTGCTTGGATTCCTCAAGTCATCGGTGCAACGTTACAATCAGACCATTGTCATGGTCACCCATGATCCTCGCGCAGCCTCGTACGCTGACAGAGTCCTCGTGCTCGCCGATGGTCGCATCACCAACGACATGAAGGAACCCAGCTACGAGGAGATTCTTGCAGTGTTCGCCAATGAAGGATCGGACAGCAGCCAGTCTACCCAGAAAGACGATGCTGCTGACGATGCCTCGGCCATGCAGAAGGGATCGCACCGGTGATCAAACTTGGCTTGCGAGACGCTCGCTCTCACTTCTCTCGATTCGTGATGTCCATCATCGCCATCGCACTGGGCGTTGCCTTTGTTGTCGGATCGTTCTGCTTTAGAGAGATGCTCAATAATCAGGTGAGTGACATGCTCTCCACCAACGCGGATGCAGACGTATATGTCCGCGGCACTACAAAAAATGCCACGGATTCAACTACTGCAACCAATTCGAGCCGTTCAGACTACAATGCGATTCCTGTCTCTCTGCTCGATACCGTCACTGCCGTGGACGGAGTGAAGGGCACCTCGCCACTGTATACCGTGTCCGGACTGGTGCTTGTCGCCAAGGATGGCAACGCCGTGGCCACAACCGGTGCGCCTACGCTCGCCATGGGATTCAACGCCAAGGATTCATGGCGCGCTGTCACCTTTACCTCCGGCACCTATGCCAAGAACAGTAATGAAGTGGCTTTGGAATCGTATGCGGCTGAGCGCGCGAATCTGAAGGTTGGTGACACCACGACGCTGGTGTATCCGACCGGACCACGGCATGTGAAGGTCGTCGGCATTTTCCATACCGCTTCCAGTCAGGCAGGGGCGATTCTTCTCGGCATCGACGAGAATTCGGCAAAGATGCTCTATGAGCAGACCACTGGTTCGGCTACCAAGATCGATGAGATTGGATTGTACGGCAATGCCAATGATGGCAAGGCACTCAACCCGCAACAGCAGCAGAGTCTGACGGATAAGGTCAATGCAGTCCTTCCTTCCGGTTCGAAGGCAACGGCGATAACCGGCGACGAGATGCGCAGCGAGAAAACCAAGTCCACGCAGGATTCTCTTGGTTTCATCCAGCCCATGATTCTTATCTTCGCCCTGATCGCGCTCTTCGTTGGATCGTTCATCATAGCCAATACCTTCTCAATGATTGTGCGCGAATCCATGCGCGGGTATGCGTTGCTTCGATCGGTGGGAGCTTCTCCAAGTCAGGTATTTCTCACGGTTGTGGTTCAGGCCATCGTGCTTGGCGTTATTGGCTCTGCCGCTGGCATCGGACTCGGATGGGGCATGATCAAGCTGATCGTCTATGGGTTCGGACAGTCGGGCTCCACGCTCACCGGATCTTCGAACCCTACGATTTCCGACATGCTGATCGGAGTCCTCGTTGGTGTTGCGGTGTCCTTGATAGGCGCTGCGCTTCCGGCACGTCACGCCTCACTTGCTCCGCCCCTGCAAGCGATGAATGAGACGGTCAATCCTGAAAAACCCACGCGCGTGCGAGGCATTCTCGGCTTCGTGATGATAGTGGTCGGCATCGCGTTGTGGGGTCTGGCATGGCTTCAATCCTCCGAAGACAAGAAACTGCCTTGGGAATGGCTTAATTCCGCCAATCCCGCAATTTCGCTCGGCATTGGTGCTGCCCTGATTCTTGTGGGCACCATAGTCATGGCGCCTGCTATCGTTCAGCCCGTCAGCCGGATACTTGGATGGATTCCAACTCTGGCATTCCCTGTAACTGGGCGACTCGCCTCACGCAATCTGTCGCGTTCCAAACGCCGCACTGCCAATACCGCAGCCGCATTGTTTGTCGGCATTGCCATAGTCAGCTGCCTCGGCGTTGTAGCATCCTCGGTGAACGCATCGGTTTCAGGCATCGTTGAAAGCGGCATCAAGGCTGACTTTGCCGTGCTTGCCAACGGTGGAAGGGGAAGAATTCCGCAGCAGGGCTTGGATGACATGGGCAAGGTCGATGGCGTCAAATCGGTCAGCAGCATCAGCTATCTGATGGATGTGACCTATCCGGGGACCACTGACAAGCCCTCAACCTTCATGGCTCAGCCATCACTGTTCACCGATGTGTTCGATCCTGTCGAAACCGCTGGTAATGCTCGTCAGGCCATGGAAGATGGGCAGCTTGTCGTTTCCAAGAAGGTTGCGGACGACAACAACTGGCATGTTGGTCAATCGATTTCGGTGAAATATGCGCAGGGTTCGGAAAGGCTCACCATTGGCGCGATATCCGATAACTCGATTTTCTCGGGTGGCATATATGTGAACCAGGCCGTTGGAAACGCACTCACCACCGAGGCGACACGGTTCATCACCGAGGCGTTTGTCAAGGCTGATGCTGGCACGAACCACACTGCCTTGAAGAAGAATCTTATCGAGGCTGTCAAGCCCTACTATGTGATCAGCGTGATGACGAAGGACGAGTTCAAGTCGACCATCAGCTCGATGGTGAATCAGGTACTGCTGATTGTGAACGCTCTGCTGGCGCTCTCCATCGTGATAGCCATCTTCGGTATCATGAATACCCTCGCGCTCTCGGTTTCTGAACGCACGAAGGAGATAGGTCTGTTACGTGCCATCGGTGCGGGAAGAGGGCAGATTCGCGGCATGATAGCCATCGAAGCCTCGATGATTTCCGTGTTTGGCACGCTTCTCGGACTGATTGTTGGCACTGCGGCCGGTGTCGTGATTCGAAAGCTCTATGCAGGCCAAGGTCTGAGCAAGCTGGATATACCGATCGGCGAGTTGGTGATCTTCGTGATCCTTGCCATCCTTATCGGCATGATCACCAGTTTGCCACCGGCTCGTAAGGCGTTGAAGGTTCCCGTGCTCAACGCAGTCGCCAGCGAGTAGATTCAGGAATCGGCTACTGAGGCCGAGGATACTGAGGCCGAGAGGCTCCGTGCGATGATTCGGGCTTCATGGGTTGTTGCGAAGGCTGTGATCTGTTCTCCGGCCTTCGCAGATTCGATCAGAGCCTGCTGCCACCCACGCTCTGGAATCCTGATGGTATCGTGATTCGCTTCCGTCTGCTGGGTCAAGGAATGCTTATCGCTTGTTCTGCTATCGGTGCTCGCGCTCCCACTGCTGTCCCATGTCTTGCGCTTGTATATGCGAAATGGTTCAGGTGATTGGAAGAACGCGGCAAGCTGCTGCTGTGCCCTGCTCACGTCTGATTCATCCTTTTCGTCAACCGGTTTATCGGATGAAGCTTCACTCAACTGTTCCAGAGACTGCGCAACGGTGTTCAGTCGCGCTGAGAGCTGTCTGAGCAGCGACGCCACATTTGCGGCATCTTCCTCGACCATCGCCTTCGTCCGACCAGGGTCAGTCAAGGAGACCCTGGTCATGTCGCGCCATGAACCAGCGGCAAGAGCCGCCTCAATGTTGCGATCTTCGGAATCGACAAGCATGGATGACAGTGCCGTGGAGACGACATGCGGCATGTGTGAAATCATCGCAGCACTGCTGTCGTGAATGTGATCGTCCAGTGTGATGATTCGATTGCCGACACCCTGCGTAATCATGTCCGCGACCGTAAGAAATCGGTCATAACGAGTGTCGTCATCAACCGTCACTGCCCAGAGCGCATCATCGAACAGTGTGGGATCTGCTGCTGCAAATCCCGAACGTTCATTCCCCGCCATCGGATGAGCACCGACATAATAATGCGAAAGCCCTGCATTCCTGACCTGCTGGCGCACTTCGGTCTTCACGCTTCCGACATCCGTCAGCGTCGTAGCAGGAGACAGTACCGGAGCCAGCTTGGCCAGCACCGCAGGCATGGCTGTCAAAGGTGTGGCAAGGACCAGAACGTCAGGCTTTCCCGCAGCCAACGCTTCAAGCGAATCCACACAAAGGATATTATGTCTGGCAGCGGCCTCGTAGGGGCGGCTGTTATGGTTCCAGGCGATGACGTACCGTCCGCGCTGTGCCAGCCTCAAGGCAAGCGAGCCACCGATAAGGCCTAATCCCGCTATCGCTATCTTGTGTGCCGATGTGAGAATCGGAGAGGCCTGCATGCCGGGCATCGGATGCATGGAGTCGAAGATATGCGGATGATTGTCATCCCACGAGCCTTGGGAGTCCTTGGGACCGGTCGCTGCATGCTGCTGCGAATGTGTAGGCCTTGATTGATTGGTGCCTGAAACTTCACTCATATCCGTATCCTGATCTTCCCGATTCCTGTTCTCTTCATGACCTTTCCCCTCACGGTGGGCTTGCAGCTCACCGTTCCTTGCAACGGATAGTGAAAGCCTGGGCAAGGGCTCATCAGTTCACATGAATTGTGCCTGAAGTCCTGTCAGTGTCTCATGAGTGGCGAGGCTGCCATGCCCGCCCGCACCACCATCAGGGAGCATCCATGATGTCACCGGAGGGTCGGGACGCTCCTGTCTGGCATATACTGCGAGAGTCTTGACCCAATCGCCTCTCCTGATGATGTTCTCCAACGCTGTCTTCAAATCATGCTGCCATGGTGCTGCATCAATGGTGGCTATGAAACTGTAGGTCCCATCATGACCCTTGATGGGGCGAGATATGAAGCTGGTCATGTTCAGACCTGCGTCCCGAAGCAAATCAAGGAGACCAGCCAGCACACCTGCCCCGGTGCTTAAAGGAATGAAGGCGATCACCGATTCATATTCGGTGGATGCCTTGTCATCTCCAAGCATCAGACTTCTTGCTTCATCTCTGGGAGCGAGCAGCAGGAAGTCGGTTCTACTCCCCTGATAGTCTTGGACGCCACGCTGCTTGGTCACCAATCCGTACAGTTCACCACAGATTCGTGGTCCGAGTGCAATCTGCCCTGATGTGATGTCTCTGCATGCCGCAGCATTGGATGCCGCTGGAACTTCTCGAAGACCTAACTGTCTGGTGAATGCACGGCATTGAGCCAGTCCATGGGGGTGAGCGGTGACTTCCTTCGGTTCTGACGCATCATCGGGCAGCATAAAGGCATCGAATTCAATAGCGACGCTTAACCTTCCACATCCCACCACATTGTGAGCATCGATAAGACCATCGATATTGGGAACTACATATCCTTCGACATTGTTTTCCCAGGCTATGACTCCGAAGGCTTGACCTGCATTGACCGCCTCGAGTATCTGGGTGACGTCTTCTGCCGGTCGCAGCATCGTGGACTCTGAATCCTCCGAGGGAGCAGAAGCTGCTGCTCGTGCCATGATACGAGGCAGAAATTGTTTGGCAGCAGCATGGGTGAAGGATCCCTGCGGCCCAAGATAATACACCGGGCGACTATTCATCGTGGCGTTCCTTGCGATCCCACTCAGCATCCTTGACGGTCGATGGGTGCTCCTCTATCGCGCTCACATCTGAAATCGAGGCACTCGTAGCTTCAGCGGTCGGAATTGGAGCGTCATCAGACAGCCTTGGCACTACGACAAACCAGTGCAGGGGCAGCAGCGCGATGACGAACTGCACGACAATCAGCCCTAGCAGCCAGTAATATCCAACATACAATCCAAAGTATGTGGTGAATGCCGCTCCCCCAACGGGAATGAGCACATCACCCATCGGTCCCTGACCGGCAAGCATGCCTACGCCGAAACATGATGCAACCAGATGCAAGACCAGACCGATGATGCCGCTGCGGGCGCGTGCCTCCCATGCGGACAGGCCTGCGAGCACCAATGCCAACAGCAGTCCGTACGGTATGTTCATCGCAGCGCCCATGCGATGGGCGACAGTGCCGACAAGGGCGACAAAAAAACCGAGAAGCAATGAGATAAGAAGCCGCAACCCCATGCTGAAACGGAAGGTCAAGGGCATCAGTGAACGCTGTGCCCGGTCGATGTGCATTCCCAGCATCATCGTATTGAGTCCCTGCATACTCGATTTCATATGGCTCAGCCTAGTACAACGCCCGTTCAATGCCTGTTGTGCGTTCCGAAAAAACACCCGTGCAGCATAGAGAAACGCGCTGCATACTGATCAGCATGCAGCGCGTTCCAGCAGTATCGAATAGTACTCAACTGTTCTTGTTCTGACGACGCTGGCGGGCATTCCACTTGTACCATTGATCGCGATCGAGAATGATCTTGCGCACGCGAATGGATTCTGGCGTGACCTCCACGCATTCGTCCTCGTTGGCAAAGTCGAGCGATTCCTCAAGGCTCATGTCGATTGGAGGGGTCAAGGTTTCCAACACGTCTGCGGTCGCTGAACGCATGTTCGTCATATGCTTTTCGAGCGTCACGTTGATGTCCAGATCTCCTGGCTTATTGGCAATGCCCACGATCTGGCCTTCATATACAGGCGACTGCGGCTTGACGAAGAAGTTGCCGCGAGCCTGAAGCTTCTGCATGGCGTACGGGCTGGCCTTGCCTGAACGGTCGGAAACCATCGAACCGTTCTGACGGGTCGTGATTTCTCCCGCCCACGGTGCATAGCCTGCTGACAGTGACGATGCGATGCCAGTGCCACGGGTGGCGCTGAGAAGAGCGGTTCTGAAACCAATCAGACCACGGGATGGGACGGTGAACTGAAGACGAACCCAGCCTGAACCGTGGTTGCTCATGGAATCCATGCGACCCTTGCGGTCTGCCATCAGCTGGGTGATGGTACCCATGTATTCCTCAGGAACATCAATGGTCGTATTCTCCATTGGTTCATTGAGCTTGCCATCGATGTCCTTGGTCACGACCTGAGGACGACCCACCGTGAGTTCATATCCCTCGCGGCGCATCTCCTCTGCGAGCACGGCCAGAGCCAGCTCGCCACGACCCTGGACTTCCCATGCATCTGGACGGTCGGTATCCACGACATGTATGGAGACGTTGCCGATAAGTTCGTGATCGAGGCGATCCTTCAGCATGCGGGCGGTCAGCTTATGATCCTTGCCTTCGGTTCCTGCGATAGGAGAATCGTTGGTTGCGAAGGTCATTGAAATGGCTGGATCGTCGACATGGATCAGAGGCAAAGGCTTCGGATCGTTGGGATCCACGATGGTCTCGCCAATCATGATATCCGAAACGCCTGCAATGGCGACGATATCACCAGGACCAGCTTCATCGACTGGTGTGCGGTCAAGACCGACCGTGCGAAGAATCTCGGTCAGCTTGAAGTTTTCGATGGAGCCACCTACGCGGGAAAGCCCGTAGGTCTTGCCCTTCTCGAGCTTGCCGTTGTAGATACGCACCAAGCCAAGACGCCCAAGATAGTCGGATGCATCAATGTTCGTGACATGTGCCTGAACTGGAGCACCCTCTTCATATTCCGGTGCTGGAATGTTCTTCAGAATCGCGTCGAACAGTGGCTCCAAATCCTCATTGTCTGGAACTTCACCATCGGCAGGCTGCTTTGTCGAAGCATAGCCGGCCTTTGCCGCACAATAGATCACTGGCAAATCGAGCAATGAATCGAGGTCGAGATCGATGCCCTCTTCGCTGACGTCCTGTGCAAGCCCGAGCAGCAGGTCTGTGCTCTCTGAAACGACTTCCGATATGCGGGCATCGGGACGATCCGTTTTATTGATGGCCAGAATCACGGGGAGCTTGGCTTCAAGAGCCTTACGCAGCACAAATCGTGTCTGCGGCAATGGTCCCTCTGAAGCGTCGACCAGCAAGACAACGCCATCCACCATGGAGATGCCTCGTTCGACCTCGCCACCGAAATCGGCGTGTCCTGGCGTGTCGACAACGTTGATGGTTATGCCTTCCGGCTCATTCAATTCTGCAGCGAGAGGGCCGGTATATTTCACGGCCGTGTTCTTCGCCAGAATAGTGATGCCCTTCTCGCGTTCCAAAGCATTGGAATCGAGAACTCTATCGGGAACCTCTTCGCGCTCGGAAAACACATGCGACTGCTTGAGCATCGCATTAACCAACGTTGTCTTACCGTGATCAACGTGAGCTACAATCGCAACATTCCTGATATCACCGCGTACCGCCATTACAACCTCATTCTGTGGGTAACAATCCATGGGAAGACATTCCCTGGAAGACAAGAGTTCCTAAACCTTGGCAATTCTAGCCACATTTATCGACTTTGAGAGTTTCTTGAAAGTGAACATGCAGCGAATGTCGCGATAACGCTTGCAAATCATTGCAATTGGTCGTCTTCACTCTTCAACGCATTCGTCGCATTCGGCAGGAATGGGGCGAGTGCGGGCAGTTGTTCAAGCGAGTCCAACCCAATCTTTTCAAGGAAGTATGCTGTGGTGACCAGCAACGCTCCTCGAGTGTCCTCGTCGATGCCATTTTCGCGAATCAAGCCTCTGATCAGCAATGAACGCAGCACGCCATCGGAATTCACACCACGTATGGATGCAACCTGTGCGCGAGTCATCGGCTGCTTGTAGGCGATAATCGCCAATGCCTCAAGCGCAGCCTGAGAAAGCCTTGCCGTCTGACCATGGGTGACGAATGCGGCGACGACCGATTCGAACTCTCGCCGATTGACGAACTGCCAGCCTCGGGCTGTGTGTCGCAGGGTAAAGCCGTGTGGATGTGGCGATGCCGCTGCCTCGTAGCTGTCGGTGAGCTCGTGCAGGGCCTCGGCGACATCGGACGGTTCAACGGCGAGAACCCTTGCAAGGTCATCGCCGTGCTGCGGCTGGTCAGCAACCATGAGAATGGCTTCCAGACACGCTTTAAGACCTCCAGGAAAGTCGTTGACATCGAAGTCGACGTATTCTGGACGCGTATCGCTGAGATCTTGCTGAGCCTCGCGCTGTTCTTGATTCATCTGTTCTTGATTCGTCTGTTCTACAGGCACGTTTGGAGACACTGCTGTAAATGCTGTGTCGGAAGTATATTCAGCCATTCGTCAACCTTCTCACGCGAAATCACCGGCATCTATCGACAGAACCGCGCCATCGGTGTTCTTGGCAACCCAGCGAAGAGACAAGGGTGCAAACGGGCCGGACTGCTTGTATTGCACGAAGCCCTGCTTGAAGAATATCAGCACCGCCAAGAAGCGTGCGACTATCTCCAAGCGGCTCGAAGCATCGCGAATCAGCTCTTCGAAACTGCATGCAGCCCCTGGCCTTTCGGTCAACTTCTCACGAATCATCGCTGCCTGGGCTTGCAAATCAACCTGAGGCACATGCAGCTGTTCGAGCGCGACCTCTTCTGGAGGCGCATGCATGAAGGCTTCGGCTGCGAGTCTCGCGATGTCGAGCGCGTCGGTGCTCCACGTCAATTCTGGAAGCATCGCAGCCACCTGCTCAGTGACCACAGCCTGATGGGGAAAGAAGCCTGACTGCGCCGCCAAACGCTCGCGGAAGTTGTTTCCGGCCTCCTTAAAGGCCTTGTACTGCAAGAGTCGCGCAAACAAGAGATCACGATCTCGAAGTGCCTGCATTGTCTGCTCATCGCTGTCACTGGCTTCGGTGTGTGGCAGCAAGGCGGCACTTTTCGCCTCAATCAGAATCGATGCGACATCGATGAATGCGCTGACGGTATCGATGTTGTTGTTCATATCAAGCGTCTGCACAAAATCAAGAAACTCCTGGGTTATCGTTGAGAGTGCCAGTTCCGTAAGATCCAGACTGCGCCGTGCAAGCAGCCCCAGAAGCGCATCGAAAGGCCCTTGATAGACATCGAGATTCACCGAAAATTCTGCATTGCTGTCGCTTTCCAGAATGGAGACATCGCTGGCTTCGTCTGGAGCTATCGGCTGATTGTCGGATGTATGCGCTTCCATCGTCCCTTCTTCGGAGCAGTCGCTACGCTACGATGCCACGAGCGATGAGTTCGCGCGCCACTTCGCGATATTCCTTTGCGGTCTTGTGCTCAGGAGCATACATGGTTATCGGCTCGCCGGAGACTGTGGCGTCGGGAAGCTTGATTGAACGAGTGATGACCGAATGCAGCACCTTGCCCTTGAATGCCTCGTAGATACGCTGGAGCACCTCTTCGGAATGCAAGGTACGCGTATACATCGTCACCAGCACCCCATACACGGTGAGATCTGGATTGATTCGTGTCTGCACCTTTTCGATGGATTGCATGAGCAATGCAACGCCTCTGAGCGCAAAGAACTCGGCAGCTACCGGGATTATCACCCCATCCGCCGCTGTAAGCGCATTCACGGTCAACAGACCCAAGGAAGGCTGGCAATCGATGATAATCAAGTCATATTCGTTGCGAAGAGCGCGCAAGGTCCCAGCCAACACCTGTTCCCTGCCCACCTCGGTGACCAGCTGCACCTCTGCCGCAGAAAGATCGATGTTTGCGGGAATGATGTCCAGATTGGGGAAACGCGTGTGCACGACCACATCGTGAACGTCCATGGAAGGATTGAACAACGCCGTGTAGATCGTATTGTCAACGCTGTTTGCATTGATGCCCAATCCGACAGTCGATGCCCCCTGAGGATCGAAATCGACGATGAGAACACGGCGACCGTAGATGCTCAACGCACCCGCAATGTTAATGGAGCTTGTCGTTTTCCCGACACCGCCCTTTTGATTGCACATCGCAATGATTCTCGCAGGTCCATGCTGATGAAGAGACTCGGGTGCAGCGAAGGTCTCATACTCTCGTCCCAATAAATCCATAGGCATACTGCTACACTACCAACTTCCCCGCTCATGCGTTTGTACGTCTAAACTTGTGCGACATCGCCCCTGTGAGCGAGACTGCTGACGCACATCGTGAATCCGCTCCTTCGATGTATCGTACTCAACAGTGTAGGCACATCATCGAACAGCGCTCGCCATTCATTCATGCATGTTCGTTCCTTGCCGAACTTTCCCCCTTGCATATTCCCGTTCATCTTGCTCTCGGGTGTGCCATGACATAGCTTTCCTTGAGCGTTTCAGGACTCACATGCGTATATATCTGCGTCGTGGTGACCGAAGCATGTCCGAGAAGCTCCTGCACCGTTCGCACATCCGCGCCCCCTTGAATCAGATGCGTTGCAAACGAATGCCGTAGCGTATGCGGGTGTACCTTGTGCGACAGGCCCGCACGTGCTGCCGTATACTGTACGATTTCCCACACCGATTGACGGGAGAGCCTATGCCCGCGAGTGTTGAGAAATATCGCCCGCATCTCCAACTTCGTCTTAGACCTTTTCTGGAGCTCATCTCTTCCATGCTCGCAATATGCCTGAACCGCGCGCTGAGCGTATCCGCCAAAGGGCACGAGCCTCTGCTTTGAGCCTTTACCCATGAGTCGCACTACACGTCCGGCGAGATCGATGTCTTCCCTATTGATCGTCACCGCCTCGGAAACGCGGGCCCCCGTGGCATACATCAGCTCCAGCAACGCCCTGTCACGCAAGGCAATAGGGTCGGTGTCTCCTTTCGGACAGGCTGATTCGAGCATCGCGGCAACCTCGTCTATTGTCAACACATCGGGAAGATGCTGAGGAGCCTTTGGTGCCTTCACCTGCTGCGAGACATCGGCATCGATCTCATGCTCGGCCAGGGCAAAGCGGTGGAATTCATGCACTGAAGCCAGACGTCTGGCACGACTGCGCGCCGATTCCTTCTGCAGACTGGCGACAAAATCTTCCACGGTCTGCGCTTCGACGGTACTGAGGTTCTTGAATCCTTGGGATTGCAGCCATAGGCAGTATCGAAGCAGATCTGACTCATAGGCGTGAACGGTTGCCTTGGCCAGACCTCGCTCCACGTTGATATGTGCAAGGAATTGCGACAGCAGTTCCTTAAACCCTGCGTTCAATGCTGTCGCTTCGACTGTTCCCATACCTTCATCCGTACCTGAATCCATGCCTCAATCATAGATTCTCCAAATCATACGGGATTGCCGTGGTCACAAGAACAGGCCAAGCTCCTGCATTTCACGACTCCAATGGTGGAAAGCGGCATCACATAGCTTCATAGTGCGTAACATATGCAAAAACCCCGCATGAAGCGGGGTCTTTAACGCATATCTTCTCAGCTCAGGCTGCTACCGGAGCGTTGACATCATCGGGCAATGCCTGCTTTGCCTGTTCGACGATGGTCTTGAAGGTATCGGGATCATTCACAGCCAGATCGGCCAGAGCACGACGATCGAGTTCGATGCCTGCAAGGTGCAACCCTTGGATGAAACGGTTGTAAGTGATGCCCTCTGCACGAACCGCAGCGTTGATGCGCTGAATCCAGAGCTTGCGGAAATCGCCCTTGCGAGCCTTGCGGTCGCGGAAGCTGTAGTTGAATGAGTGGAGCAGCTGCTCTTTTGCCTTGCGATACAGACGTGAACGCTGTCCACGATAGCCTGAAGCTCTGTCTAATACGGTGCGACGCTTCTTCAGAGCGTTCACTGCGCGCTTTACACGTGCCATAATCTATTCCTGCTTTCCTTGATAACTAAGATTCGCTACGCTCAGTGATTGAGCATCTTTCGCATGTTCTTGCTCTGGCTTGGAGCAAGAACCTGATCTGCCTTCAACACACGACGCTTGCGAGCTGACTTGTGTTCGAGATTATGGCGCATGGCACTGCCGGCCTGCATCAGCTTTCCCGTGCCAGTGACGCGGATACGCTTCGAAGCCGCGGAATTACTTTTCATCTTCGGCATTGCTGCCCTCCTTGTTATTTATTGTTCTGAGAAGTCTTTGCAGAGGCGATGCGGTGCATGTTCTGTGCCGCACTGCTGGCTGCCGCACTGCTGCGAGTTGGTGTACTCGCATGCCCTGATCCGCTGCGACGTGCACCCGCATCATGCGATGCATGCGAAGTGGATTGTGAGGCGCGACGCTCATGCTGATGCGTTTCGTGAGACTCATGCGTTGCTGCATGATGCTGCTCACGCTTCTCATGCTGCTCCTGAGGCTCTGCAGCCTTCACGGGCTGACCGCCATTCTCCTCTTGCTTGGTCGCCAGACGAGCTGCCTGACGAGCCTGGCGTTCCGCTCTTGACTGGTTGCCACGACGGCGCTGCTCGGATTGCGTATGCACCTTCTTGCCCTTGGGAGCCAATGTCATGATGATATTGCGCCCCTCCTGCTTCGGTGCGAATTCGACAGTCCCCAGATCGCCGACTTCCTGAGCAAGCCTACGCAGTAGATCAACACCACCGATAGGACGGGACTGCTCCCTTCCTCTCAGCATGATGGTGACCTTCACCTTGTCCCCTCCAGAGAGGAAGCGTGAAACGTGACCCTTCTTCACTTCAAAATCGTGCTCGTCAATCTTGAGGCGGAAACGAATTTCCTTGATCTCAGCGGTGCTCTGGTTTCTGCGAGCTTCACGCGCCTTGATCTTTTCGTTGTATTTGAACTTGCCGTAATCAATGAGCTTGGTTACCGGCGGTTTGGCATTGGGCGCCACCTCGACTAAATCGAGACTCGCCTCACGTGCCAAATTCAATGCGACAGAGGTTGCGATAACCCCAACCTGCTCGCCGTTCGGGCCGATCAGGCGTACCTGAGGTACGCGAATCTCGTCGTTAATCCTTGGTTCGTCGCTAATGATGACTCCTTATACTTGCTGCCCTGTTCATTCCGCTATATACCCTATGAAAACCGCGCGGGATCAAGTCCTAAACTGCATGGCGAAGAAGACCCACAATGAATCTTCACTGTCATTCGCATGTGTACGCGAATGATGAAATGATATGCATCATTTCTTCGACTACAGTCGGACCCGAAGCCACAAAAGGCTTCCAGGTGGGATATCTCAACGGGATAGTCCACTTTCCTGATTTCTCAAGCGTTGAACATAATACCACAACACCAGACAATGCTCGCAGCTGTGGCGCTCACTCATGCCGTCTGCGGCGCTGCAGTGCGCACGAGTGTGGTGAATCACTTCACCTGAGACAGATACTTGCCATAGCCTTCCGTCTCCATCTGATCCTTGGGAATGAAGCGCAAGGAGGCGGAATTCATGCAGTAGCGCAACCCGCCCAGTTCTTGCGGCCCATCATTGAAGACATGCCCGAGGTGGATGTCGGATTGCGCTGCACGTACTTCTATTCTGGGTCTGCCAAACAGCGAACGGTCCTCACGATTCGTCACCGTATCGTCAGATATCGGTTTGGAGAATGACGGCCATCCACAGCCTGAATCGAACTTATCGTTTGAAAGAAACAGCGGTTCGCCACTGACGATATCGACGTAGATTCCCGGCTTGTAATTCTCGTCATACTCATTTTCAAACGGCCGCTCCGTTCCGGCATTCTGGGTCACGTCATACTGTTCGGGGGAAAGCTTCCAGATCTGCTCGATGAACTGCTGTCGTTGGGCAACGTTGAGGATCTTCTTCATGGGAATATGGCAGTATCCGCCGGGATTCTTGTCGAGATAATCCTGATGGTAGTCTTCAGCGGAATAGAAGTTTTGCAGCGCCCCTATCTCTATGGCACTCTCCCGCCCGAAACGAGCATGCAGTTCGCGAAGCACCTGGGCAAAGGTCTCTGCTTGATTCGAATCTTCGGCTTGCCAATAGATGCCGCTTCGATATTGTCTCCCGCGATCATTGCCCTGTCGATTCACCGAAAAGGGATCGATGGCATCTATGAACAGCAATGCAAGCGTATGTGCCGAGACCAGCTCGATGTCATAGCTGACTTCTACCGTTTCCACAGCATCGGTTTCGCCGGTGCACACCTGCTCATAGCTTGGATTCGCAAGCTTCGACTGGGCGTATCCGACTTCGGTTGCCGTAACTCCCTTGACACTCTGGAAGTAACGTTGTAAACCCCAGAAGCATCCGCCCGCAAAATATGTTGTTGTCGTCATGCCAAGCATTATTCTCGATTGTTCGAGAAAAGTCTACGACTTTTGCCACATTTTGCCGCAGCGCACAAGCTTTTCGATCACAATGTCGAGTTTTGCGGCAATTCAGAAGTATAAGCGCCCAAAAACCTTGAAATCGGCACGGGAAAATGCCAAAAAACGAGGAAGATACTTGGGAATTGCCGCAAAACTCGATAGTACGAAATTGGGATGGTCGGATTGCACAGTCGGATTGCACAGTCAGATTGATGAGAGAATCGCAGTTGCCATGAAGCATCAGTTCAAGTTCATCAGTCCGGCAATGCCTTGTTCCTTGAGTATCTTTCGATATGGCCCCGCCTGCTCCTTGATGAGTTCGTCAATCGCACGCATGCCGAGCACTTCGACCGGTGCCTTGTCATCGGTGAGCACATACCTCGAAGTGTCTGAAGAACTCATGACAGGCGTCATGCGCAGGGTGAGCGAACTCATGGCAGCGGCCAGGTCATCGCTTCCTGTTCGTTGCATGGTGGTTTCTGGAAGCGATTCGGATGATAGCCCATCGCTGCGGTTCATAGGCTTCTTGGCAAACAGCTCTCGGTTGGTGGTGTCGGGAACGTCCGCCGTTGCGACCAGCGGAGATGAAGCGGGACGCTTCGAACTGCTCCCCTCCTCAAAGACCGAGGAAATCGTTGCTTCCAAAGCTTCGTTGATGGATCCCTTGCCGTCAGAGATCATATTCATGTTCACCACCATGACTCCACCTGGATTGAGATGCTTTCGAACCAGTGTGAAAAACTCGGTGGTCGACATCTGGAAGGGAATGGTGATGTCCTGATAGGCATCGACCATGATCACATCGTATGTCTTCTTGTCGGATGCGAGCCACGCACGCCCGTCATAGGTACTTACCGGTATGTCATCGGGTTCGCTGAAATATCGGTGGGCAAGATTGGTGATCGACTGATCAATCTCCACACCAGTGATGGACATGCTGGGATAGTATTCGCGCAATTGACGTGCGTACGTTCCCGTTCCCATGCCGAGAATCAACGCCGATTGTGCATGTGCTGCCAAAGCCGGGGCTGCGAGCGCTGTGTCGTAATAGAGGCCTGTCAGCCCGCCTGCCTTCATCGTGACCGATTGCACGCCGAAGAGCACATTCGTGGAGAGTATGGTTCGATCGGAGAGATTCTTGACCTGGAGATAGTTGTATTCCGATTCTCCTTCGTAGGCCAGATTGCGCTCCCAGAACGCGAATCCCGACAGCGGCGATACGATCGCCGAGCCGACGAAGAGCACGATGCATACGATGCTGGTGATGATGTAGGTGCGACCGGAGAAGAAGTAGACCAGTGGCAGCGCGAGCAGAATGCCCGCGAAGATAAGGAAGGTCACGAAGGTTCCCACGGTGGGGATGGTAAGGAAGGTCGGAAGAAAGGTGCCGAGAATCGATCCAACCGTATTGCATGCGCCAAGTCGCCCGACGATGGTTGCATTGTCTTTCAGCGAGTCGGTTGTGAATTTCACGAGGCCTGGGGTCACGGTTCCCAGCAGAAACAGTGGGGGCACAAAGATCACCATGCAGCTGATGAATGCTGCAAGGATCAGAAAGTTCGTCGAGATGGTGACTATCAGCAGGCCGGAAATTGCGATGATGACGTATTTGCCGACCAAAGGCACCAATGCCAGCCATACCGCTGCAAACATGATGCGGCGATACAGAAGGTCAGGATCGGGATTCTTGTCTGCCTGCCGTCCTCCCCATACGTTGCCCAGTGCCATGGCAATCATGATGGTGCCGATGATGATGGTCCAGACTATCTGCGAACTGGAAAAATATGGCGCGAGCAGTCTCTGTGCTCCAAGCTCTGCAGCCATGACTGCCATGCCGGAGAAGAATTCAGTGAGATAGAGAAAGATTTTCGAGTTGAGAATCGCCTTTGGCACGTGGGTTTTCAGCATGAGAACCTTTCAATCAGCAGTCGTTGCTGCTATCACCTTACTGCGGGAACCGATCATGCGCCTACAGCAACACTGGATGGGGCGCATACAAAGCTGCCAATTCGATATGGCACTGACATCTCCGCACCGATTGCCTCGTCATGGCGCGTGGATACCGGCCCATTGTGTGTGACGCTGACACCAGCACAGTGTGACGCTGAGTACAAGGCACGCTATGATATGTTCCACACTCGGTGCGCTGCCCTTGTTACGATGCAGCTAAGATGCAGACACGATGCAGATCTGTCGCAACCCGACATGTCCGACGGTCAGTTGTCGTCAAGGCACCACCGACGAGTTCTGTCCAATTATGTTCTGTCGAGTGCGTTCTGTTATGCGATGCGAGGATTGATAGCTATGAACGATGTGCATGCAAGGCAGCAGGGCTCTCACCCTGCCAAGTCAGGCAGCGGCGGCAAAGAGCGGGTATGCGTCATCTTTGCAGCGGGAGACTATTTTGGTATGCCTGCCAAGATTCCTCGGGACGCGTACGTTATCGCTGCTGATGGAGGTTTCGATCATTGCCTCAGTCAGCATGTCCATGCCGACATTGTCATGGGTGATTTTGATTCCATCACCGTGGATGTTCCTGCCGGTACTGAGAGCTTTCATGTTCCATCGGAGAAGGATCTGACCGATACCGCAAGCGCGGTGGCTCTCGGCTGGGAGAAGGGCTATCGCGTGTTTCACATCTATGGCTCATTGGGCGGTCGGCTCGATCACTCGATAGCCAACATGCAGCTCGTGGCAGGGCTTGCGAATCATGGTGGCATAGGGTTTCTCTATGGTGACGATGTGGTGGTGACCGCCATTCGCAATGGCAGTCTGACTTTTCCAGCCTTCACGTGTCCGGAACGTACGATGCTTTCAGTCTTTTCGAGTTCAGACGCTTCACTTGGCGTGTATGAGAAGGGACTCAAGTACTTTCTCGACAACGCAAGTTTGACCAACGATCACGCCAATGCGGTAAGCAACGAGTTCGTCAGCGGCGTGCCGTCCCAGATCAGTGTGGAAACGGGAACCCTTCTTGTCACCTATGCCTCTCAAGCCGAGGCACCGAGCTGGTCCACGCGAGTCGCTCAAGAAGCAACATTTGACACCATAAGCACACAGGTAACTTCAGCTTTGAACACGCCAGGAAACAAGAACGCACACCTTGTCTAATTCTTTAACTCTGAGCCAATGTTCAGCGATATTGCCCCGACTTCTGCGATAATTGAATCGTGAACAGAGTTACTGAATCAATTCATACGTCGTCTGAAGACCACAGCGAACATCCAACGGAGCAAGTCAACGATAGTGGCACTGACAAAGCCCAAGAAGCCATTGAGTTCGTCTGCTACACACCGTGCTCCACATGTGCCAAAGCTCGCGTTTGGCTCAATGACCACGACATACCCTTCAATGAACGCGACATCAAGGGCGACAACCCTTCTGCGAGCGAGTTGAAGTCATGGTGGGAGATCAGCGGACTTCCGTTGAAGCGGTTTTTCAATACCTCAGGACAGGCCTATCGATCGTTGAACATGAAGGATCGCCTGCCTCGAATGTCCAGCGAAGAAGCGTTGGAAGTACTTGCGAGCAATGGGATGCTAGTGAAGAGACCCATAGTTGTGAGCGCTAACAATATTCTCGTGGGGTTTCGTCCTGAGCAATGGCAGGACACTCTGCTCTAGTACAGGCACACGATTACAGTAAATGTTGTTGAAATAACACATAGCCAGTACGCTCTGTAGTTCTCGCAGACGCACGGCCCAATTCCCATAGGGAGATGTAAATGACAGTAAAGATTGGCATTAACGGCTTCGGTCGTATCGGTCGTCTCGCATTCCGTCGTATTTTCGAGCTGCAACATCGTGGCGGCGAAGCCGGTGACATTGAGGTCGCAGCAATCAACGATCTGACCACTCCATCAATGCTGGCATACCTGCTGAAGTACGACAGCACTCATGGAACTTTCAAGCATGATGACGGCACGCCTGTCGAGGTCACCTCAACGGATACCGCAATCGTGGTTGATGGCAAGGAATACACCGTCTACGCCGAAAGAGATGCCTCCAACATTCCATGGGTGAAGAATGATGGCGTTGAATTCGTGCTCGAGTGCACCGGTTTCTACACTTCTGCCGCGAAGTCCCAGGCTCACCTTGATGCCGGTGCGAAGAAGGTTCTTATCTCCGCTCCTGCCAAGGATGATGTTCCTACCGTTGTCTACGGCGTAAACCACGAAATCCTGAAGCCAACGGATGCAATCGTGTCCGCAGGTTCATGCACGACGAACTCACTCGCCGCCATGGTCAAGCTGCTTGACGACAAGTTTGGCGTCAAGGTTGGATTCATGACCACCATCCACGCCTACACCGGCACCCAGATGCTGCTCGACGGACCGCGTGGCAGCAAGGGTCGCAACAACCGCGCTTCCGCGATCAACACCATCGAACACTCCACTGGTGCCGCCAAGGCAATCGGCAAGGTTGTTCCTTCAGTCGATGGCAAGCTGCAAGGCCACGCACAGCGTGTTGCAGTTCCAGATGGTTCCGTCACCGAACTCACCACCGTGCTCGACAAGAAGGTCACCGTTGAAGAGATCAACGATGCATTCAAGGCTGAGTTCTCGGACAAGGATTACTTCGGCTACAACCCAGATGGCATCGTCACCTCAGACATCATTGGCGACACCCACGGTGGCGTCTTCGATCCAACGCAGACCGATGTCAACCAGGCAGGCGACGATCAGCTCGTTCGCACCGTTTCCTTCTATGACAACGAATACGGTTTCACTTCAAACATGATCCGTACCCTGCTCTACTTCGCTGAAATCGCTGAGTGAGCAAGACTCGCAATCATTTCACGCACACGCCTCAAACTGGCACAATGCGTGAAATGATTGCGAACGCAGCTTCATAGTTCATAAGAATCCCCATGAAATCACAGATTTCATGGGGATTTCCTATATCTCATGAGCAGAGTTGCGAGTTTTGTTGCCTTTTCGAAGTATCCAAGCCTCTCTGGGGCTATTTTCAGTCCGGTTTTCCTCAAATTTCGACCTTGCTACTTAGAAAAGGCAACAAAACTCGCAACTCTCGTTTTCGAAGCTGAGATTGCCGCTCTAGAATGAGTGCTGTGAGCAGAAAGTCTAAGTCAAGCAAGGGAAAAGGATCGACGCCCGCAACCGTGATGCTCGAAAAGGCCGGTGTGGACTTCCACCTCTACGAATATGCACATTCGAATGAGCACATGGACGAGGGATACGGTGTCGAAGCAGCAGAGAAACTGGGGTTGAATCCGCATCAGATATTCAAGACCTTGCTCGCAGACACAGGTGCTGAACGTGTGGTCGGCATTGTGCCAGTGAGCGGACACCTCGATATGAAAGCGCTCGCAGCGGCAGTGGGCGCCAAGAAGGCGAGTATGGCAGATCCACGCCAAGCCGAGAGAGAAACCGGATACGTTGTCGGGGGCATATCGCCACTCGGACAGAGGACAAGACACCGCACCGTTCTCGACAGCAGTGCGCTTGAACATTCCGAGATTCTTGTCTCTGGCGGAAAGCGCGGCTTCGACATAGGCATCAATCCACAGGATCTGATCACCGTGCTCAAGGCAACAACCGCCGATATCGGCACATGGTAGAGAAGGGTGAGCAGGCTACCACTAGTATGGTTAGCGAGTATGGTTACCAATGACGATACTGGGAATGATCAATGACGATTTTCAGCAGACCGTAGCCAACCGTTCCTGTTACTTTTCCATGTATCAGAACTTTGCTCGTATCAAAACCTTGGGAGTACACGATGACCATAACCAACATTGAGAAAAGCGCACCACAGACGCTCACGCATGTATCCTCAACGGGTGCCGGACGGTGCGCACACTACACGCCAACACCCATAACCGGTCAGCAGTACTCAATTTCACACGGCACATACAAGGCAACGGTATCGCAGCTCGGCGCAGGATTGCGAAGCCTAACTTACGAAGGCAAGAACATCATCGTCTCCTACGATCCAAATGCGACGATACCCTGCTGCAACGGCTATGTGCTCGTACCATTTCCCAACCGACTCGAAGATGGCGAATATAGCTTCGAAGGCAAAAGCTACTCCATTCCCATCGATGAGCGGGAACGTCAGACTGCCCTGCATGGCCTTGGGTATCGATACCTCTGGCATCTGGAATCGCTCACCGATGCGTCTGTGACGCTCTCATGGCGCTCCCCTGCAATCATCGGCTACCCCTTCGATGTTGTGGTCACGGTGACCTATTCCCTAGACGACAATGGTCTGACCATGCTCACCACTGCCGCAAATCAGGGAAACACTGCAGCTCCCTGGGCATTCGGCATCCATCCATGGCTGTCGAATGGCAAGAATGGCTATGGCAACGACAAGATCGAGGCCGACAATGCTCGCTGCTCGCTACAGCTTCCGTGCGGTCAGCATGTGATTGCAAGCCCTGATAGACTGCTCCCCCAAGGTGAGGAATCCGTTGAAGGAACCCCATATGATCTTCGCGAAAGAACTTCTCTCAGCGGCAAGGCCTTCGACGATGCCTGGACAGGTGTCAATCGTGCCCATGACGGTTCAAGTACCGCGATCTTCACTCGACCAGACGGACTGGCAGTTCATCTGAAGGGCGATGACACGATCAACGCCTGGCAGGTATGCACCGGAACAGGATTCCCCGCCGATGCCCATCCTGCGGGGGTTGCTGTCGAGCCGATGACTGCATATGCCAATGCCTTCAGAACAGGCAAGAATCTGGTGATCCTCAAACCTGACACGACGTATTCAACGACGATCTCCTACCACGTTGAGCACGTCTGAAGACACTGTTCATGACGCTTGATTTGAATTGGTCTGGACAATGTGGGATAATTCATCAGGCTTATTCGCAAGGGAGTAAAGGAGTCCATCATGGGCATGCGTGGACGTAAGCGCAAAGATCGTCGCAAGAAAGCCGCTAACCACGGTAAAAGGCCAAACGCCTGATTTTTTAGCGAACTTAACATCCCTGGCACAGTCTCATTGCCATACATCATTGGAAAGAGATCATGTCAGGGATTTTTCATATTCTCAATACGAGATAATCCAGCGAGCGCAACTGTTCATCTCAGCTGTACTTCTTAATAGTGCAACGCAACAGTCGAGCTCAGCAATGACCGAACCCATGACGTTGCGACGACCTGACTCACTCATTGACGAGAGGTGTCGTCGTGCTTCAAATCTGAAGTGGTTTCATCCATGAAATGGCGCAGCCGCCGCAGCAGGCATTGCGGCGCGACCTGAGGGCGAAGATAATCACGCAAGGCCTCGATCACAGCACGCTCATGGGCATCACAGCACGTACTGGGGTCAAAGCACTGCGATGATGTGCTCACCTTGGTAACCTCAATGCTTGTCTCGACCAGTCGGCCATCAGAATCTCGGGTCAATGATACGTGTTCGGTATGCTCAATACGACCGTCCATATCCGCCCCTCTCCTTGATGCGTGGTGCGTACAACACCGCTGACTTGGTCTTCATGACCGTCATCATGATTGTTACTCTTCTACTCTTACTGTATCGCTGCCCATGGCTTTCGGCTTCACCTTTGGCACTTTATTGCTATCAGCAGCATGGGAATAATGACGAGATTCGGCTCGACCATTGCCATCGGCATCCTGTTCACGGTGAGATGGACGATTGCCTTGGCTGTGCTGACCATACCCTCGTTCGCGAGCGTATGCGGCAAGCTCCTCCTTCAGCTGCGCGCGGGCGCGGTTGAGTCTGCTCATCACTGTGCCAATCTTGATGCCCTCTTCTTCGGCCACCTGATTGTAGCTTTTGCCATCAATGGCCGCATCGATGAAGACCTTGCGACGTTCTGGACTCAACTTTTGCAGAGCCGCCAGAATCTCTTTCGGCGCGAATTTCTCAAGATATTCCTGCTCGGCAGATTTCAGCCCTTCCGAAGCATGGCCTGAAGCGGAGTAGATGTCCCAATCATCGTATTCACCGGTGGAATCGTTCGCTCGCTGCGGTCTGCGCTTGGCTTTCTGATACTGGTTGAAGAAGGCATTGCGCTCGATGGTCGTCATCCAAGCCTCGAAGTTGCTGCCAATCTCGAATCGATCGAAAGCCTTGAATCCGCGTTCGAACGTGTCCTGAACCAGATCCTGAGCATCGTCTGGATTGTTGGTGAGCCTCATCGCCTGCCTGTACAGTGCGTTGACAGCAGGCATGGCTAAAGCTTCGAAACGTCTGCGTTTTTCTTGCAGCTGTTCCGTATTGTCCTGTTGTTTCACAAGCCCCGTCTGATCCGCCACACCTCCATTGTGCCATTGCCGACGAATAAGCATTGTTTCGGAGTGTCCGTGTCAAAACGCACAATTACTGATATGAACGATTTGGCGCAAAGCGAGCAGCTGCTGAAGACATTGGGTTCGGCACCGCAGCAGACCAGTGAAACTCCATTATCGAAGTCATGGCTTCTTGGCTTCGACACAGAAACGACGGGGGCACGTCCCGGGCGCGATGCGATTGTCTCGGCAACGCTCGTGCTGAGAAATCCTGAGCTTGGCCATGACCACGATGTACTCGGCGAGTGGATCATCAACCCTCACCGACACATGAGTCCCGGCGCGAGCAAGGTGAATGGCTTTACCGATGACTATCTGGAAGAGCATGGGATTGAACCGGAAGAAGCTCTCGAATCCATCACTAAGGTGATTGTGAGCGCTCAGAACAGCAACATTCCCTTGCTGGCCTACAACGCACCTTTCGACGTTGCCATGCTCCAACACGATTTGGGTCAGTGGAAGCTTGACACTCTTGAATCCAGAATCACGAACGACTCTTTGCTCATCGTCGATCCTCTGGTCATTGACCGCGCGGTGTCCCATCGAAGCGGCAAGCGCACGCTCAGCTATACGACGGAATATTATGGCGTCGAACCGGACGGTGACTTTCATAATGCAACAGCCGACACGGTCGCTGCAGTCGATCTGATCGGGCCCATGACCACGCTGTATCCGCAGGTCGGTCGCTTGAAGATTGGCGAGCTCATGGCATGGCAGCAACACGCCCATGGCATCTGGAAGGACTCATTCAATCAGTGGTTGACATCCAAGGGACGACGTCCCATTCAGGATGGATGGTTCGAGTAGTCACCATAGCATCACCATTGGCGTTGTAGACTTGCAATGATTTTGTGAGGCTGCGTTGAATGGCTGCAGCATGATTGATCGCCGCACCATAGTGGTGCACCGTTACCATGGTGGAATAGGCATGGTAGGGATTCAGAAGGTGCCTATGGCTGGTGGCTGACGGCTGACGGCCTCGCGGCCTGAAAGATGGCTTGACAGATGGCGGCAGTGAGATCGCCTGGCGCGCATATGGATCGAGAGATTGAAGGAATGGTGTTATGGCTCTGACCTTGGCTTCTGCAACACGGCTGCTGAAACGCAATGGTTTGTTGCGAGAACTGATCCGAGCGGATCGTTGGACCTTGGATCCATACTCATTCGACGGTTTCGACGGTTTCTACGGTGCAGACACCAACTTCACTGACATCACCTACGACACACGCAAGGTCAGCCGAGGTGGTCTGCTGTTCTGCAAAGGACGGTTCCGCCCCGAATTTCTCGATGATATCGACGACACCGGCTTGGCTGCCTACGTTGCGGAAACTCCCTACGCAGACAAAACAGGCTCGGTTGGCATCATCGTCAATGATGTCCGCAAGGCAATGAGTCTGCTGGCATCCGAGTACTACTGCAGACCTCAGGACAGTCTGACAGTCGTGGGGATCACAGGCACCAAGGGCAAGACCACAACCGCATATTTTGTGCAAAGCATACTCAACAGTTTCAGCGGCAATAAGTCTGCTCTGTTCTCTTCGGTGGATGACTGCCTTGATGGCGTGCATTATCATGAATCGAATCTGACCACGCCGGAATCCTTGGATCTGTTCCGCATGATGAGAACCGCACTAGACAATGGCATGCGCTATCTCGTGATGGAGGTCTCGTCGCAGGCCTATAAGGTGGATCGCGTATACGGTCTGCATTTTGACGTGGGCGCGTTTCTCAATATTTCGCCCGATCACATCAGCCCAATCGAACATCCGACATTCGAGGATTACCTGTTCTGCAAGCGCCAGATCACGCAGCATTCATCCCATCTCGTGCTCGGTCGTGATTGCGCCTACGCTGATCTGATTCTCGAAGATGCCAAGGCCTCATCGACGACCGTCTCCCGCTTCGCACTGGGCAAGAGTTGTGTGCGCGATGGGTCTGTATCCTCCGAATCCTCCGAATCCTCCGAATCCTCCGATGCCATTCGCCGCGCCACCGATGGCGACGACTCCAACTCTTCTGCCACAGACAGCGTGGCAACGGTCTGCGCAGTTCCGGTCTCGAATTCTGGAACCGAACGCTACTCGATGTTCATCTCTCATGAATCGCTCACGAAGATCGGAGACTTCACACTCTCCATCGAGGGAGCTTTCAATGCCGCCAATGCCGCCGCAGCCATCGCCATCGCACTGCAACTGGGCATTCCACAGGACAGCGACGCGCTACATGCCTTGGAATCGGTGAAGATTCAGGGTCGGATGGAACGATTCTCTGCGCGCAACATCGTCGCCTACGTCGATTACGCGCATAACTATGCGAGCGTGACGGCACTTCTTGACTTCGTTGACCATAAATATGGCTCCAAACATCCACGAATCACGCTGATAACAGGTTCGGCAGGCGACAAAGCCTATGACCGTCGCAAGGAAATCGTCGACGCGGCGCAGAACCGAATCGCACGATTCATCTTCACCGAGGAAGACACCGAAACTGAACCACATGAGGCCATCTGCGAGCAGATGCTCGGCTATGTCACTAACCCCTCAGTCGAGGCAAGCATCATCATGGGTCGCACCGAAGCCATCGCACAGGCCATAGAAGAAAGCCGGGCTGACAGAACGACACTCAATGTCATTCTCGTCATCGGCAAGGGCGAGGAACGATGGATCAAGGATTACGGTCGGCATAAGCAATATGAAGGCGACGATCATGCTGTCGAGCGTCTTCTTGCACAGTACAATCAGCACGCAGAGGATTAAGGATTCGTTGTGAAAAAGTTTCAGCCATTTCTTCTCGGCAGTGACATCAATGTGTATGGCATGGCTCGTGCATTCCATGAGCAATATGGCATCGTTTCAAAGGCATATGCGCATTTCCAGCTTGCACCGACGAAATACAGCAGGATTGTCGATGTCACGATCGTTCCTCAATTCGATGAATTCGATGCTTTCAGGCACTATATGCTGCAGCTTGGCGCTGCGTTCAAGGCAGAGCACCCCGACACGGTTGCATTGCTTATTCCTTGCGGCGATGTGTATGCCAATCTGCTGAGCCAGTGTGGCGATGCGCTGCGCAAGTATTTTGTCTACAACACGCTCGATGACGATTTGAGCCACCGTCTGAGTAACAAGAGCAGCTTCTATCAGATTTGCGAGCAGTTCGACATTCCGCATCCACTCACCAAAACCGTCGATAAAGCCGACGTTGAGCGCGGCGAGTACCGCAATCTCCCCTTTGGTTTTCCAGTAGCCATGAAGCCTGCCAACAGTGTGGAATGGCTCGATATCGACTTCGAAGGTCGCAAGAAAGCCTTTATCCTCAACACTCCGGCAGAACTCGAAAAAGTCATCAAGCAGTCATACGAGGCTGGCTACAGCTCTGAAATGGTCATTCAGGACTTCATCCCGGGCGATGACGACCGCATGCGCGTTCTGAACGCCTATGTCGACCAGCATCATCGGGTTCGCATGATGTTTCTCGGTCATCCCCTGCTTGAAGATCCGACACCGATTGCAATAGGCAACTATGCTGCGATTCTACCAGACTACAACGAAGAGGTGTTTCGAAAGATAGCCGCATTCCTTGAAAAGATTCAGTACGAAGGCGTGGCCAACTTCGACATGAAGTTCGATGTGCGCGACCAGACATACAAGCTGTTTGAAATCAACCTGCGCCAGGGCAGAAGCAGCTACTTCGTGACACTGAATGGTTTCAATCTGGCCAAGTATTTCGTTGACGACCTGGTCGAAGACAGCGAATTCGATGGGCGTACCGTCTTTGGACGCGGCAGTAAGCTATGGCTTGAGATTCCGCGATCCATCTTTACGACCTACGTTGCCGACAATGCCGACAAGCGAGCCGCGCAGGAGATGCTGAAACGGGGCGACTGGGGCACTACCCTTGAATACTCTCATGACATGAATCCCTTGCGTTGGCTGCTCTTACGGCATATGTTCAATATTTACAAGAAGGGTTACAGGAAGTATTTCATCAAGAAGGCGGATAAGTCATGAAGCAATTCTTTGCAGTGATCGGCGGTATGGGCACACTCGCCACAGAAAGCTATATCCGGCTTGTCGATGAACTGACGCATGCTCACGAGGATCAGGAATTCCTCGATTACGTGGTGTTCAATGATTCAAGTGTCCCAGATCGCACGGAATTCATACTCGGCAACAGTGCAGACAGTCCATTCCCCTATATCGCCGACGACATCCGCAAGGCAACGGCCATCGGAGCTTCATTCATCACGCTCCCCTGCAATACGGCGCATTATTTCTTTGACGAACTTCAAGCCCTCACGCCGGTTCCCATCATTCACATGCCCAAAGTTGCGATTGAGCAGATGTCGAAGCTCTACCCTGCTTCCACGCATCCTCGCGTGGCTTTCATGGGCACGCGAGGCAGTCTGGTGTCTGGAATCTATAGCACGGCAGTCGAGGCAGCGGGCTACGAATTCGTTTCTCCTGACGAGACGATTCAAGAGAAGATCAGCTATTTGATCTATCACGATGTGAAAGAAACCGGCGATCTTAACAAGGAACGCTACGCTGAAGCCCTCGACGCCATGCTCACAGGTCTCAACTGCGATGTCGTCATACTGGGATGCACCGAACTGTCAGTGTTGAATGAGGCATTCCCGATGCCCCAGCTGCCCATAGTCGATGCGCAAGCCGTTTTGGCCGAAGAAACAGTGGTCCGCGCCAAACAACTACGCTAACTTCCCTCTCCATTCAGCATACGGCTCGTTCATTGTGAACTTGTCAAAGTATCAAAGCCGATAATCGTCAATTTTCGAAGGAAAATCGGGGCTATTTCGCGAAAATCTCGCTTGGATACTTTGACAAGTTCACAATGAGCAAAAGATCTGCGCATTTCGTGCGTGGTGAGGTGATTTAGCGTTCGATTTTCTGCGAAAAGACGGCAGTGACGCCGTCATCGCGCATGGTTATGCCGTACAGCGCATCGGCAATGCTCATCGTGCGCTGCTGATGGGTGATGACGATGAGCTGCGCGTGCGAGCGCAAGTCTTGCAGCGCGTTGAGCAGTCTCGTGAGGTTCACGTCATCGAGAGCGGCCTCGACTTCATCCATGACATAGAACGGGCTCGGACGTGCTGTGAAGATTGCGAAGAGCAGTGCAAGCGCCGTCAGGGAACGTTCTC
This sequence comes from Bifidobacterium sp. WK041_4_12, assembly GCF_041080795.1. Classification (NCBI taxonomy): domain Bacteria; kingdom Bacillati; phylum Actinomycetota; class Actinomycetes; order Bifidobacteriales; family Bifidobacteriaceae; genus Bifidobacterium; species Bifidobacterium aquikefiricola. The sequence goes on from NZ_CP129674.1 coordinate 1,411,380, forward strand.
CACCAGAAAGCAGCGAAAGCTGCTTGACTCGTTTTCCTGCCGGGCTTGCTTCGACGATCACGCCTGTATGCAGCAGATCGTCAGGATCCTCCAAGCGCAGACGTCCTGTTCCACCAGGGAACAGGGTGCTGAACACCTTGGTGAAGGCTTGGGCCGTATCGTCAAACGCGGTTCGGAACACGTCCATCATCGTCGTGTCAAGATTCTTTACCAAGCTCATCAGATCATCGCGAGACTGCGTCACATCGTTGCGCTGCTTGTTAAGGAATGCGTTGCGCGATTCCAATGACTCATATTCCTCGGCGGCCAACGGATTCACCTTGCCCAGCTTCGTCAAATCACGGCGAGCCTTCTCAAGCCTTGACTGCTGCTGCTCACGAGAATATGGAACAGTCTGGATACCTTCATCGGTTGAAACAGGCTTGCCGGTTTCATCGAGCACCGGAACCGGCTTGTCAGGTCCAAATCCACTGACGAGTTCATCAAGGTTCAATCCCAGAGTGTCGGAAACCTTTTGCGTAAGCTGGCCGAATTCAGTCGCCAGACGTTCTCGTTCAATGTCAAGAGCATGTTCCTGCTGCTGCAATGCAGCAACCTTAGGCTCCATGCCATCTCTGCGCGCACGCAGATCCTTCAATTGAGCATCGTGCTTGGACACTTCGGACTGCAAGGCGTCGCGCTTCTTCTGAGCGGCTGAAAGAGCAGACTCCACTAGCTTGATGACATGCTGCGCTGCATGGGCAACGGCAGATGACCTGTCGGCCTGCTTTTGTAGGGCTGCATTGTTGCGCTGAATGCGCTCTCGACGTTCGTCAGCGGACTTTGCATTGTCCCGAAGCATCTGTGATTGCCGCGTCAATGATTCTGCCTTCGAAACGGCTTCGTTCCACGCTATCTTCGCAGCAACCTCCTGCTCGCGCGTTGTTGCAAGGGACGCTTCGAGCGACTTTTCGCGCAGCCCGAGTTCATCGAAGCTTGTTTGAGCATCTGACGAATGTTCTGCCTCATTCAAGGTTTCTTGCAGATCATCCAGCTTGATTTCATGATTGTGCGCGTCTTCGCGAGCCTGGCTGCATTTCGCCTGAGCTTCGTGGATTTGATGCTCGATTTGCGTGATGCGACGTTGCAAGTCGTTCACTGATTCACGCATCTGCTTCAATCGGAGCTGAATCTCGGTGCGCTTGTTCCGCAGGGATTCCAAGCTTGAACGCGCCGAGCTATGCTCGGCACTCAGATGCTTCACCGATGTGGTGAGCTCTTCGAGCGTTGCATTCATGTCGTGAACCTGTTTCAAGGCAGCATCACGTCTCGAAACCAGCGAAAGATCGCTTTGTGAAAGTGAGGAGCCGCCTGATGCGCCCACGGCGTTCACGACGTCACCATCAACGGTGACCGCCTGCTGCCAACCCTCTCGAATCGCCGATCGTGCCTGTTCGAGCGAATCGACTGCGGCAATATCAGCCAGCAGTATCCTCACCGAATGCAAAACCGACAATGATATCTGGCTGTCGGCTTCGATGGATTCCCTGACCGAAACGTATTGTGCAAGCGAGGTGCATCCAGACTGACGCGCATGCGCATTCGTCGCATCGACATCGTTCGAGCCCTTGCTGCTTTCAAACCCTGAACTTGGGGACATCAGCACAGCCTTCCCCAGGTTATGGTCACGGACATGCTGGAGGGCGCGTTCAATCTGCTGCATGTCAGGCACGATCACGGCGTTGGCGAACACGTTCAAGGCGTGAGCGACCGGCTCTTCCCAACCGGGCTGCACATGAATGAAATCGGCAAGCTTCCCCATCACATCGATGGCTTCATCCTTTTCCAAGGCACCAGACGCATTGCGGCTCTCCAGAGTATCATCGAGCGCATCCGCCTTGGCCTGCAACGAGATTATCCGACCATTGATCTTTCGTTGCCGCTCATTGGTCTCGTTAAGCTGAAGACCCACTGCCTCGTAAGCTTTCTGAGCCGCGGCAAGCTGATCGTCAAGATCCTGCGCATCCATCTGCTCGCTTTGTGCAAGCATCTCGGCATGTCTGGCTTCAAGATCGCCCAACTGATGGCGCAGATTGCCGACCTGACCTTCAAAATCCTTGCCTCGACTCTGCGAGAGCTGCAACGCCGACTGTTCGCGGGCAACCATCTCACGCAGCTTCGACAGCTGGCGTTCACGCTGCTGCGTCGACTGTCGAAGCTCATTCAAGGTCTGACGGACCGAAGCGAGGTGCTTTTCGAATCCTGCGCGTTCTTCGGTGCTTCGATCAAAGGTCAGGCGAGCGGCATCGGTCAAGAGCTTCTGATGCTTTCCCTGCTGGTCGAGTTCATCAGCTCTGCTGCGTAACATCCCGGGATCATCGCCATTGGCCTGCTGAAATCTTCCCAGTGCGGATTCACTGCGTTCCTGTGCCAAGGCCTTCAAGGAGCGCAGCCTCTCCTGCACTCTGGTGAGCTCGTTGAACCCGTCATTCAGCTCCCGCATTTCAGGACTTGAAGCCGTGCTCTGGCTCTCAATCTGCTCAATCTGCGACTTGATGGTGACCAGTTCGCGCTGCTGCGCTGCAAGTGTCCCGCGTGCCTTGGTCAGTTCAGCCCTCACCGTATCCCGACGTGAACCGAGAGTGACGGCATCCTCCGCCAAAAGTCTGGCCTGTGCGTCGCGCAATGCTATCTGAATGCCATCGGCACGCCGTGAAATCTTCGCCTGTCGTCCCAAAGGCCCGAGCTGACGGTGAATTTCACTCACCAGATCATCGAGTCGAGACAGATTCGTCTCGGTATTCGCCAGCTTGCGCAAGGCTCGCTCCTTGCGCTTGCGATGCTTCAGGATGCCTGCTGCCTCTTCGATGAAAGCCCGGTGACCGGCAGGATCTGCTCTAAGAATCGAATCGAGCCTGCCCTGCCCGATGATGACGTGCATTTGCGAGCCCAGACCCGTGTCGCTCAGCAGTTCCTGAATGTCGAGCAGACGGCAGGACGTGCCGTTAATCGCATATTCCGATCCGCCATTTCTGAAAATCGTACGAGTGATCGTCACTTCGGAATATTCGATGTCCAGAGCATGATCGGTATTGTCAATCGTCAGACTGACCTGCGCACGGCCGAGTGGGGCACGTGCGGACGTGCCGGCAAAGATCACATCCTCCATCGACGTGCCCCGCAAGGTCTTTGCACCCTGCTCCCCCATGACCCATGCGAGAGCGTCAACGATATTCGACTTTCCTGAACCGTTGGGTCCCACGACAGCCGTGATTCCCGGCTCGAAGCGTAAGGTCGTCGCCGATGCGAAGGATTTGAAACCTCGTAGACTCAGATCCTTCAGATACATTACGCTCTCTCCGCCTTCGGTTTCTTCAATTCAGGATTGTCATGCTCTCTGAGGAGGATGCGGGCATCGCCTGCGGTGACGAAGCTGCCGCAAATCAGCACGCCCCGCCCATATCCGACGCCGAGCTCGTCTTCGCTATCTACCAGATTGACGGCTTTCTGAATAGCATCGGTGAGCATGTCCTGACGAATCACGCGGTCGCGGCCAAACACGTTGACGGCTATTTTCTCAAGCTCCTCTGCCGGCATGACACGATCACGCCATGAATTCTCGGTGACGATTATCTGACTGAGTATGGGCTCCAATATTCCGAGGAATTCCTCGACCTGCTTGTCCTTCATCATCGCGACCACGCCAACAAGCTGCTCGAAATGATAGCTTTCTTCTATCGCATCTCTTAAGGCCACTGCCGCATTCACATTATGGCCGCCATCGAGAATGATCGTCGGCGAATTGCGAATCTGTTCGATTCGACCTGGAATCTTGACGCTGCCAAGGGCTTCGGCTACCAGATCACCGTCAAGCGCACCATTGACAGGCAGCACGACTTCTGCAGCGGCGAGCGCTTCCAAGGCATTATGAGCCTGGTGCTTGCCGAACTTGGCAATCGGCACCTGTTCGTAGCGGCCGTTGGGAGTCACCAGGGTGGCGACCTGACCACCGACGGCAGGCATGCGTGATTCAACGCTCATTTCCTTGCCGTCACGAATCAGCTCACGCGCCTGATTCTTCGTGAATGCCTCTTCGATGATCGGCATGACCTTCTCTGCATGAGGTTGTGGGCCTATGACGACCGTTGAATCTTTCTTGATGATTCCAGCCTTTTCGGTGGCAATCTCCTCCACGGTATTGCCAAGCCACTGCATATGGTCCATGTCGACTGGCCCGATGATTGAAACGTCCCCATCAAGCACGTTTGTGGCATCCCACAATCCACCCATGCCGACTTCGATGACCGCCACGTCAACGGGAGCATCGGCAAACGCCCATATTGCCATGGTCGTCAACACCTCGAAGAAGCTCATCTTCGGGCCTCCACGCTTGACGGATTCGGCATCGACGATATCGATGAAATCCTTGACTTGGTTATACACGTCGATGAATCTATTGTCGGAGAGCTGCTGACCATTCACGCTGATCCGTTCGGTGATCTTCTGCAAATGCGGTGACGTATACAGGCCGGTGCTCAGACCATAGGTACGTACGATGGTTTCGACCATGCGGGCCGTCGATCCCTTGCCGTTGGTGCCGGTGATGTGCACGATGCGGAAGGACTTTTCAGGATGACCGAGAAGATCGAGAATCATCTTCATGCGGTCGAGATTGAGATTGGTCGTGTTATGTTCGGGAGGACGCTGCATAATCAGCCTCTGAACATCCTGTAGGCTTTCTCCGCCTTTATTTGGTTCTTCTAATGACAAGTCACGCCTTCTATCTCGTCTTTCTTTCCCCACGCAAGGGCCACTCGACCATTGTAAACGACGCGTGATACGGGTTTGAGGGTTATTGCATGCTCAGAGACGAACACGGTCATCGAAGGCCTCTGTAATCGTTCATGGGTAAGATGGAATGCGTTATTGGGGAACCGAGACGGCCCTGGTCGGTCGAAGGAGAATCATGTCGGAAGTGGAAGAGTTGAAAGCGTTGAATTCCAGCGAAGAAGCGGATAGCGACGATAGTCCAAACATTGAAAGTCGTATCAATAATCGGACATTGAGTCCCTCTTCTGCGAATTTCAAGAAGTTCATGACCACTGGGTGGGGCGAGGAAGACCAGCATGTCACGCCGCTGGAATCAAGCAAGTTCACTGCAAGAAGGCTTGAGGCGCTGGGTCACAGATTCCCGGGAGACCGCATCGTCATCCCTGCCGGCATGCCGAAAGTCCGCAACAATGACTGCGACTATGCGTTCCGTCCCGATACGACCTTTGCCTATTACACCGGTCTTGGAGAGGATCTGGAACCAGGTGCGGTCTTGGTCCTGAACCCCGTCGCGCCGGGATCGGCCGATGCCAAGGCTGGGAAAACCCATGTTCCTGAACTCTTTGTCCATCCTCGCGCCGACCAGAGTACCGAGGATTATTACCGGTCCTCGCAATATGGCGAATACTGGGTCGGATCTCGCGCAGGCATCGAAGAGCTTGGCATCATGACCGGCATTGAAACGCATGACATCGCGCAGCTTTCCGATGCGCTTTCCAAGGATGTAGGCACCGAACAGAGCGCCGTTCGTTTGCGGGTGGTACGTGAGGCCGATGCCGATGTGACCAATCTGGTACAGTCCATCCGCCGCACCCACGGCTTTGGCGATCCGGACAATAACCGTCTGGTCGATGGCAAGCTGCATGAGTTCGCCGCCGAAGCGCGCATGCTTAAGGATGCCTATGAAGTCGGCGAAATGCGTAAGGCCATTGCAGCGACGAAGGATGGTTTCGATCGCATGCTCACACGTCTGCCTCAGGTCAAGGACACGACACGTTCCGAAAGGAAGCTTGAAGGCGCGTTCAATGCCGTTGCTCGCGAAGAGGGCAATACCGTTGGCTATGACACCATTGTCGCCTCTGGCAGTAACGCACCGATTCTGCATTGGATGCGCAACACGGGTGATGTCTCTTCCGGAGATCTGCTTCTGATCGACGCGGGAGTAGAGGTGACAAGCCTGTATACGGCAGATATCACGAGGACTTTCCCCGTTTCAGGCAAGTTCACGCCCTTGCAGCGCAAACTCTACGAAACCGTGCTGAAGGCGCAGCAGGCTGGATTCGAAGCGGCACGACCTGGAGCGACGTATTCAAACATTCACCATGCCGTCATGAGGGTGCTGGCGCAGGCCCTCCACGATTGGGGCATTCTCAAGGTAAGCGTCGAAGAGGCGCTCAGCCCTGAAGGTCAGCAGCACCGTCGTTGGCACGCCTGCGGATGTGCGCATCATCTTGGATTGGACGTTCATGACTGCGCGCAGGCAAGATATGAGTCATATCAGGACGCGCCCATCACTCCGGGAATGATCTTCACGATTGAACCCGGGCTCTATTTCAAGGATAATGATCTGCTCATCCCACCCGAATATCGCGGTATCGGCATTCGCATCGAAGATGACGTGCTGATGACCAAGAATGGTCCGGAATGGCTTTCGTCTGCCATTCCCAAGCAGGTCGACGATGTCGAGGCATGGATGGCGCAGCAGGCACGGAAGGCTTGAGTCGGCGCTTCCGTGGCAATATCGGGATGATACATACCTATGCTGATAAACAAGAATGACGATAGGCACCTTTAACAATAGACAGGGAGTAGATATGGCAACACCAGAGTTCATTCTCAAACTGCGTAAGAAAATAGGTCACGACCCTCTGTGGCTTATTGGGATCACGGCATATGTCCAGTCTCAGGACGGCAGAATATTGCTGGGCAGACGCAGCGATACGGGCGAATGGGCCCTGGTGTATGGCATCAATGAACCGGGTGAAGAACCTGCAGATACCGTAGTGCGAGAGGTCAAGGAGGAAACTGGCATCGACGCAGTTCCCACGGAGCTCGCATCGATCAAGTCGTCCAGCCGCATGCTGACCTACGCCAATGGCGATCAGGCTCAATACATGGACTTGCTGTTTATATGCACCCTCAAGGATGGCGGAAACGCAGAACCGTACGTTGGAGATGAAGAGAGTCTTCAGATTGGATGGTTCAGTCCAAACGAATTGCCCCAACCGCTTGCAAAAACAACGGTCGAGAGGCTCGTCTACGTGCAGAAATTCAAAAATCGCTCCCAAGTCGGCAACAATGCCGCGCTTTTTACTCACAATCTCTGATTATTGTGTTCATTGTGAACTTGTCTGAGTAGAAACACTGAAAATTGGCATTCTGGCGTTGTGATAAAAGGAATTCTTGCTCTGTATACTTCGCAATGTTCACAATGAACGCTATCTGCCCCGAAAGTGACACCGTTGTCTCGCCCCTAAGGAGTACGCAATGAAGCACGCTGCATCCGAAGGCACTCCTTCATCGATGTCTGAGTTGAATCGATCCCGAATCATTGACTTTCTCTTCCATCATGGCGTAAGCTCCCGAGCCCAGATTGCCAAGGCCACCGGGCTTACCGCGGCAGCGATCACCAAAATAACGGCACGCCTCATCGATTATGGCGTAATCATCGAAACAGGCACTATGGAAGGTGCGTTGAACCGTCGCTCCATCGGATTGAAATTCAATGATTCCCAATACCAGGTCATAGCAGTGAAATTTGCTCGAAGTCTGGTACAGATCGGCATCTTTGACTTGAGCGGGCACTCCACTGCCATCCATGATTTTCCATCTGTCAATAACGAAGACGTTGTCGATATTGTTTCGCAGGTCAAGGAGTTTATCAATCGTGCTATTGAAACGAATCCGGCAATCGTGGCCGTTGGCATGGCGGTTCCTGGACCCTATCTAGCAGATGAAGGCAGAATCATCTCGGTCACCAGCATGCAGATGTGGAAAGAGATCAATTTCAAGGATGAATTTACCCAGACTTTCGCCGTCCCCACATTCATCGAGCACGACGCCCGATCAGGAGCACTGGCCCAAAGCCTCTTCGGCATGCACACTGATGAGAACTCACTTGCCTACTTTTTGATTGGTGAGGGCGTTGGGGCCGGAGTCATCGACCGCGACAATCTGATTTCCGGATCGCGCGGTGTTGCAACGGAAATCGGGCATGTGAGCATCGATGTCAATGGCCGACCATGTGAATGCGGCAATGTAGGATGCCTGGAACGCTACTGCTCGACTGGTGCGGTCAAGGCAATGCTACAGGAACCCGGCAATGAGGGAATCGTTGAGGATCTCGAAGCACTTCTGCCCAGGGAAGCGTGTAAACGCCTGTTCCAGAAGTCTGATGCAGGCGATGCGGAGGCGCAGCGGATAGTGCGCGAAATTGCACGCTACGTCGCCTATGGCTGCATCAATATCATCTACGGTTACAATCCCGGCCAAATCATCATCGGCGACATTATTGCCGAGGCTGGCAACACCTTGCTTGACGAGGTCAGAAGAATCGTTGCTGAGCGAGTACTGCCCGATCTCATGAAGAGCACAGCAATCGAGCTTTCAGACCTGCCCACCGATGCAACCCTGAGCGGCGCAGCAGCAGTTGCGGCAAGTCAATTCTTGCGAAACCCTTCCCGATTTGTTGCCGGCATGGACAACCCAAGGCAATGATTTCCAATCCAACGAATCAACATAGTCAACACCCGGTGAAAGGAACAACAATGAGCAAACCAATCGCCGTGAGCCTGGGAGAACTGCTGTGGGACATGTAGCCGAGCGGAAAACGCGCTGGGGGCGCCCCCGTGAACTTCAGCTATCATGCCACCAAGAATGGTGCCGATGGCTATGCGATCAGCGCCGTGGGCGAAGATGCGCTCGGCGATGAATTAATAGAAGCGCTTGCCGAAAGCGGCGTAAAGTCAATAGTTTAGCGCAATGCCTGGCCAACGAGCACGGTCGAGGTCAGTTTGAACGATGGCATACCCGGCACCTCGAATGAGGAAGCCTGCGACTGGTTCCTCCATCAATTCAAACTTGACTACGTAATTCTTACCGCAGGCTCGCAATTCAGTACCATCTTCAGTCATACAGGCGAATCATCAACGATTCCCACACCCCACGTGAGCGTGGTCGATACCGTTGGCGCAGGAGACTGCTTCTCTGGAACCTTTACCATCACCCTGTTGAAGGGCGCAAACCTGCATGATGCACATCGTGCGGCCGTCAATGCCGCAGCCTTTGTCTGCACGCAGCATGGTGCATGGCCCGAATATCCAGAAGTGATGCCAGACTTCCTTGCAGAAAGCGGCTACTCTGACGGCAAGCAGTGACAGCCCTTTGTATTTCAATCCTCACATGCATAGCTCAATTTCGGCTTGAAGCTTGGTTCAGGATCATTTTCGGAATAATGAAGCGTGTTGTGTTGTATAGTTAAATGTCCGACGGAATTTGTCGGGGTTTGATAATTTCATATTGGGGCTGATCGGTTTCGACGGTGACCTGTTCGTCGCAGGGAAGCGTGCCGAGAACGCGGGGGTCCACTCGTTAATGTCCTCCCGCAAACAACAAGTGCTAAATCTAATCGCACTGAGTTCGCTCTCGCTGCCTGAGCTTCGCGCCAGGAATAAACAGTGAGCAGCTGCTCCGTTCACTCCCCCTTGTCTTTGAGGGGATGCTGAGCGTCATTAAGAAGACTTGCCTGAATCATTGTGCTACAGGGTGATTCGGGGACTTTTACTGTGGATATGCTCGTCAATGGTTGTCTGCGACATCGTTGAGAGCAGATAAATTGCCACAAGGCCAGCAGACTACGCACGTAGAATTCTGAGGGTACGGTCATCGGACCCGGGTTCAATTCCCGGCAGCTCCACGAGTACATCAAGGGTCACCCCGCTTGGGGTGGCCTTTTTTGTTGCAAGGGTATGCGTTTCAGGTTATTTTGACATGATGTGTAGCATGGGTTGTAGGCGGTTTTGACCGGTTTAATAGGACATCTAATAGGACGACTAATAGGACAGATTGGTGTATGACGCTGACTGTGCTTTCGCATGAGAGCGCTATCATCCATGCAACTTGGACAGGTCTGATCGGTACAATCGTCGATACCGAGATTCCATGACTTCATTGACACGCATTCCAGCGACCCTGGATAGGATGCTGCGGATAGGATGCTGCGGATAGGATGCTGCTGTTGCAATGGTTGAACGATTCACGCATGTCAACGAAGATTCGTCAGTCCTGCACGCCGAGCATGGCAGCGGCCTGACTCAGTGACACATCCAACGCATCGAGCACCTTGTTGGCCATGTCATCGTTCATCAGCAAACCTGCCTTGAACTGCAGCACCCGCTGATCAAAGTTGGCTCGCATTGCCCACACCCCATTGCGGTAGAGCGCGGCCATCAGTGCGCTCGAACCTTCAGGATGGGTAGTGACAAGCCCCATGATCACGCCACGCTGCCGCACATCTGCAAGAAAACGATGACGAGACTGAATGTCTTGCAAACGCTTCGCGAACAGTTCGCTCAACTGATGCACGTTGCTTCTCGTGGAATCTCGTGAGGTGATTTCAAGAACTTTGCTTCCTACATAGCAGCCGAGCTCGGAAGTGCTGAACGAGGTGGTCTGTGCGAAGCCGTCATCCTTCAGCCATTGTCCGGCGCGGTCATTCATAATAACTGCGCTTATGGGGTAATACCCCCCTGATAGACCTTTGCCAGTAACGATCATGTCCGGTTGAGCACCGTATCCGACGGAACACCACATCGTGCCGCTGCGCATGAGACCGGTCTGCACTTCATCCGCGATATACAGCGCTCCATAGCGATGAGCCAGTTCGGTGACGGCCTTGAAGTAGCCTTCATGGGGAATGGGGAAGCCCGCTGTGGCGGGCAGGCTCTCCAACAGCACGCAGGCGGTGTCGTTCAGGCGCAGTATCTCTTCAAGCTGGTTGAGATCGTCATAATCTACCTGGCTGAACTCGTCCGGGTCCGGCTTCGAATTGAAGAATGCTGCAAAATCCTGAGACCCTGCCTGCATGGCAAACCCCGTTGCTCCGTGGAAGCATCCGTGCACGGTGATGACCCGCTTGCGGCCCGTGGCATGACGCGCAAACTTGATGGCTGAATCAATGGATTCGCCACCGCCTGTATTGACATTCACATAGCGCATGTAATCGGGAGAGATCTTCAGAAGGGCTTCTACGAAATCCATTTTGACGCGGGAGGGGAAATAATGATTTCCCGCATCATACTGTTCCGATCCTTCGATAAGGGCTTGACGAACCTCAGGATTGCAGTGACCTAGGTTGAAGACTCCCCCGTTGATGTGCATGTTGATGATCGTGCGACCGGATGCGAGGTCTTCAAATTCGTATCCGTGCCGCGGTCCGAGCACAATCTCAAGCCCATACTTACGAAATATATCCACTCGTGAGGGATTCCATTCCTCATAAGCCTGGTCATAGATGGCAGCGGTTGCCTGCCTGGAAAGGGTATTGTGATTCATGCTATTGCTCCTGTCAGTGTGTTGACAACGAATGGGATTCGAGTTGACGAATCCTTGAGGGATGATTTCAACGGTAGTGTCGCACGTATTTTCTAGCCAGTATTGCGGTGCCCTTGCCAACGAATGCGACAAGCTCTGGTGTGATGGAAGTCGCCTCGTTGCTCCCTGGATCCGCATTGGTCATGTGATACAGCAATGATTCAAACAGACCGATTCTACGGATCATGATGAAGGTAGGAATTTCGCGCTCCTCCTGCTCGTCAAGCGGGAATACGGTGCGGTATCCTCTCACGATCGCATTCAACACGGCAGGCAGATCGGGTCGATGTTCCATGAATCCGACAATGCCGGCAATGTCTGTCATGTACCATCCCATGCCACAGTCGTCAAAATCCAATACTGCGAGATCGCCGTCGTCGTCGAGCAGGTTTGCGGGACGCAGATCGCTATGGATGAGGCCATAGCGTTCGGGCGATGTGCCAAAAGCTTCCAGCCGCTGCTTCATAAGATCGCGGCAGCGGTCAATCGCTTCTATATCGTGTCTACTGAGCGTGCTGTCAATGTCCCAGTAATGGCTTCCATAGTAGTTGTTCCACTGTTCTCCGAAGGTTGCGCTCCAGTTCCATTCGATGCGGTGTGCGATGCTTTCACGATGGGTCGCGGTCCATGTCAGGGAATCACGACGTAGAATCGCTGCGACTGCACCAATGGAGTGATATAACTGTTCATCCTGCGGTGACAGGGTCGTTGCATTGCCCTCAAGCTTCGTCGTAAGGTTGAATTTCCCTCGTGTGCCGATGCTGTCGTACAGCATGGCGGCGGCCCGAGTGAGCGGAATAGTCACCGATTCAGGTATCGATGCGAGTCTGAGCATCAAGGTGCTGAGTGATTCTGTGTCATCCGTAGAATCGCGTGGTGCCTTTCCCGTCACGAACGTGAAGCAGACCACGTTGCGCTGAGCAGCGATGTCTGGGCAGTCGATGCATTGTATGCAATTGCCGTCAAGTCCGGGAATCGGAGTGGCAAGGCGCAGCTGAGTAGCCTTGCGAAGTTCTTCAATCCATTGGAGCTCTACCTGTATTGAGTCGCGTTGCGCGTAGTCCAGGCGATGTACACGCATGACGAAGCGAGAGTCATGCGCTGTCCCGTTAGCATGACAGTCGATCCGAAATGTGGCGTTCTCGGTGAGGTTGAGGAGCTTGATATCACATGATTGCGCGTCGTATCCCCAACGAGACAACGCTCGGGAGGCGACGTCGAAGAAATGAGCCTTCTGACGCTCCAATGGCAGTTCGTTGAAATGCAGTTGTGCTGCCGATATCATAGGGCCTCCTAGAAACCGTTATGATGAGTCACACGTTGAGCCGTCACCATTGCGGAGAACACACAACATATCATCCTATTAGATTGCATACAATTTATAATAAAGCTGACATGGGTCCCTTCGATATCATCGCTGTGAACGAGGGGTTACAAAGCTGTCAGGCAACGCCGCAATGACACGTTGGCACAGCGAATCCAAGACACAGTTGGCCCAAACACAGTTGGCCTAAAACACAGTGAATCCAGCAAAAGGCACCCTTTACGTACTATTGGTATGGAAAAAGCAGATGGAGCACACTCATGACGCACATGGACCCCTTCAACGAATTCGAGATTCTCGATGATCCACGGCAACTGCCTCGCTACATGTATATCTGCTCAAAAGAAATCATCAAGGCGTATACCCCTCACCTTGAACCACTGAATCTCACATATACGCAATACCTCACCATGATCGCACTGTGGGACGCACACGACGGGGGAAGCGACAATGGCAACGGAAGCAGAGGAAGCGGAGCTCCAAACGTGAAGGAGCTTGGAGCAACCCTTTACCTCGACTCGGGAACGCTTACTCCTTTGCTCAAGAAGCTCGAAGCACAGGGATTCATCACTCGTCTGCGGTCAAAGGTTGACGAGCGTAACGTCAACGTCGAACTGACCGACAAAGGCTTGGCGCTCCGTGCCAAAACAATAGGTATCTCAGGCCAGATTCTCGCAAGGGTGGGTCTGACTCAGAGCGAAGCCGTGGCTCTCTTCCGATTGCTGCGCAAGTCGCTGAAGAATCTTTCCGATTAACGAAGCTCGCCCTTAAACATCGCTTTTCGGTCCTTCATCCATATCGGAGCTACAGTCTTGGCGACACAGCAGCACAGCAGCACAGCAGCACAGCAGCCACAGCTAGTCGGCAATCTTGTAGGGCAGATTCAACGCTTTGGACGCTGCGGACGATGTTACGTCGCGGAAACACAGCGTGCTTTGTCGATGTCTTTCGTGTGTATACTCCAGTTTTACATCGCACACAATCATATTGAATTCGTGCGAATCGTGATCAGCGGGACTCCATCGCATTGCCTCGTCGTTCTCTTCGATGAATGCGCTGTCACCATCGTTATTGTCTGGTTTGCGATCTACGCGCAACACCGTGAAAACACAACGAAGGAGATGAGAGCGTATGACATCCAGAGCATATGAAACTGGCATTGACTCCGATCCGTCGACGGCCGCAATGTCTCATAATGCAACGACTCATAATGCAACGACTCATGATGCGGCGACCGCATCGGACACACCAATCTACGCGGTTTCACCGTATCGATGGGTTGTTCTGATCGCCGCAATACCGATGTTTGCCATCACACAGATGTTTTGGCTCACCTTCTCAACCATTTCCCCTCAGGCAACAGTCTTTTATCACACCACTCCCCTAGCCATTGCCTCACTATCGATGAGCTACATGGTAGCCTACATAGTGTTCTCCCTGCCGGCATCAATGCTGTGCGACCGAAAGGGCATCCGTGCATGCTTCACCCTGGCCGCCGTGTTGACATCGGTCTTCGCCATGACTCGCGGACTCCTATTTTGGAGCTTCCCGATGGTAGTCATCAGCCAATTAGGTTTGGCCATCGCCCAGCCATTCGTCATGAATCCCTTGACGAAGCTGGCCGCAAACTGGTTCCCTGTAAATCAGCGAGCCACGGTAACCGGCATCGGTTCCGTCGCAGGCTATGTGGGCATCGCCGTGGCAACCGCCACGACCCCAGCGCTGTATCAGGCAATGGGCATGGGAGGCATGCTCAAATCCATGGGGTACGTAGCCATACTATGTTCGCTGCTGCTCGTCGTGCTGATGAAGGAAGAGCCTAAGGTGCCTGCAGGCCCGAAGGCGCAACGCAACGGTCATTTTTCCCTTCGTGATGCCATGGCATTGCGACAAAACCACGACTACGTGCTGCTCCTTGTCACGGTCATGATCGCACTTGGGGTTTTCAACGCATTGCTTACCGCGATATCCGACATGTTCGTGTCGCATGGCATAGACAGCGATCAAAGTGGCATCATCGGCACGTCCATCATACTTGCAGGAATCATAGGTGGTGTGGTGCTTCCACTCGCCAGTGACCGAACGGGACACCGCAAGACGTTCATTGTGGTTTCAATGGCGATTGCAATTGTCGCCATCGCTGGGCTGTCCTATGCAAGCGCATATCCAGTGCTGGTGATTTGCGGCGCATTCGCTGGATTCTTCATCATGGGCGCAGGGCCGCTGATCTTTGAATACGGCACTGAGATCGCCTACCCGATACCAGAGAGCACATCATATGGTTTGCTCATGGGCTCCGGCCAAGTGACGGGCATTCTCTTCATTCTGCTGATGTATGGCCTTCAACTGCCGAACAAGTCGATGGTCATTCCACTGAGTGCGATGATCGCCCTGATGATTATTGCAGCTTTCGCCGCTGTGAGAGTTCGTGAATCGACATTGTTAACAGACAACCGTTAACAGACAACCATTTCGGCACAGACACCACGCGGTGACCTCCTACGTTCAACACATATCTCTGTTCGTATGAGAATTCAAATTTTCAATTCCAGTAGCACGCACAGCACCGATGAACGCATTGGCAGACATCGTATTCATATGCGTGTGCCGATGGAGACAGAGGCAGAAACCTTCACCTGATATGTTACTGTGCCCGTCGATGCTTGAAGATCAGGCGAATGATGGTGGCAACCACGAAGAGAGCGACATAGATACCCAACGCGATAAGGCTGTCCTTGTTGAAATGCATCCATATCGGTGGAGCTAAGAAGTGATGATGGTAAGGCGCAGCAAGACCAACTGTAGAATGCAGCACGAAAAATATGCCGTTCAACCACTGCACTGGTTCCATATAATCAGCCAACGTCATCTGCTCGCTGGGAGACGTGCCCGTAAAGTTCACGAACATGAACATCGACATTATCAGGAGATTCAGAGATATCGGCAATTTCCAAATTGGATCGATGATGTTGGGACCTAACACCATGAAGCATACAATCGCATCGCCCATCAGAAAGGCATAGGAACTCACTCCATACACGAAGCCGTGTCGTTTAAAAAATGCATACACTGTCGCCTGCACATGCTTCATCCTCTAGCCACACCACCCAACCGGTAATCACTACGCCCTTCATTCATGCCCTATAGTACTTCACCTCACACTGATGGGCCCACTCGCACACAGACAGACAAACAGCGTCAAGCAATGAACTGACAATCGTTGCTCATGACAGTGCAACCATTGCGCGGGACGATGCTGCGTGCGGCTCATTCCTGTAATAGGCTCGAAGCGCTTCAGCCGTGAAGGAATGCCCGTCCGCGATTAGCTGCTGTACCGGCCCTTCCGAGAGAATGCGCCCTCCCTGCTTCCCTGCACCGGGCCCAACATCGATAATCCAGTCGGCCTGTCCAATGAATCTCAGATTGTGCTCGATAACGACTACGGTGATACCACGTTTGTCGATGATTACCTTGAGCAGGTCGATGATCTGCTGGATGTTCGATTCATGCAAACCACTTGTCGGCTCGTCCAGAACCAATAGATCCGTTGTCTCGTTCATCAGGAGCTTGGCCAGTTTAAGACGTTGAAGTTCCCCTCCTGAAAGCGTGTTGAGCGACTGTCCGATCGACAGATATGGCAAGCCGACTTCCTGCAAGTGTCGCATGGCCGAACCCAGCGATTTCGGATAGAGGCGCTGAGCCTCTTGCGCAGTCAAGGCAAGTGCTTGAGCTATGTTGAGGCCACGATCACGATATTGCAAGGCCTGTTTGGAATATCGAACTCCGTCACATTCTTCGCATCGTGTCGAAGTCTCACCAAGATATGCAATATCAAGCGTTATCATCCCCTTGCCTTTGCATACAGGGCACCCACCTTTCCCATTGTATGAGAACATCGATGGTTCCTTATGCGTTGCTGACGCAAAATCATCACGCAGCATGTCAAAGACACCAAGATATGTTAGCAAATTCGAACGATTGGTTGCATGCACGGGTTTCTGGTCGAGCATGATGCCGTGATGCTGTCTGAGCAATCCTTCTGCGATGAGCGTGCTTTTCCCTGATCCAGCGACTCCAGTGACGACCGTGAGTCTGCGCTTCGGCAATCTTGCCGTCACATTATCGAGATTATGCTTCGTGACATTCGTAATCGTTATAAATTCATTGCTGGGGGCTGTCTGCTGCGACAGCATCCCAGGGTTCCTCAATGCTTGGCCAGTTTTCGTGTTGCTGGACAACAGTTCTGCATAGCTGCCTTGCATAGTTACTGTTCCGCCGTTCTTTCCACCTTCCGGCCCTAGATCGATGATATGGTCAGCAATCTTGATGAGGTCCGGATCGTGATCCACCATAACCAGCGTGTTTCCTTTATCTCGAAGGCCCTGAAAAATTTGAGCGACACCCGATAGGTCGTGTGGGTGAAGGCCGATGCTCGGCTCATCGAAGATATACAGGATGTCATTCAATGGACTGTTCAGAAAATTGGCCAACTTGAGTCGTTGAGTCTCACCGCCTGAAAGCGTCGTAGTCGTTCTATCAAGGCTGAGATATCCCAGACCGACTTCTATCAGGTTGGCAAGCTTTGCAGTCATCGCACCGACTATCACCTTCGAAGAACCTGCATTCAGACGATTTGCCCAGTCAAGTAGCCCCTGTATGCTCATTGAGCTGCAATCAGTGATGCTTGTCCCCTCAATTTTCGAAGACCTAGCCTTGTCGTTCAGACGGCTTCCTTTACAGGCTGGACAAGTTCCGATCTGCGAAATCCGTGCAATGTCCTTCTCATAAGCGTGTGAGTCACGATTCGTCATTGATTTTTCAATTGTTTTTTCAATTCGCGGAATAAGACCTTCATAGCTCGCGCTGCTATGCCATTGCGCCGAAGGATGCACAGGCTTCTGCTTTTTTCCGTGCAGCAGCAATTCCAACGAGGCAGCAGACCAGTCTTTGAGTGGCACATCATTGTTGAAAAATCCAGATTCCGTATATCTCGTCAGTCTCCAACCACCAGGCTGGAATGTAGGAAATCGCACAGCACCCTGATTCAACGACATCGACATGTCAAGAAGCGACTCGGGAGCAATATCTCTGACGAATCCCAGTCCCTGACACTTGGGGCACATGCCCGATGGAGTGTTGAAAGAGTATGCCATCGAATAACCGATGAAAGGCTTGGCCATCCTCGAGAAAAGAAGACGCAGTGAGGTATAGAGATCGCTGTAGGTCCCGACGGTAGAACGTGCGTTGCCACCTATGGGTTTTTGTCCGACCACCAAGGAGAAAGGCACATGTTCCATGCGACCAACCGAGGGAGCCGGATACTTCGGCAATAGCTGCTGAACGTACGCGCTGTATGACGCGTTCACGCTTCGTTGAGACTGCGCAGCAAGTGTCGAGAAGACAAGCGAGGACTTGCCGGAACCAGAGACGCCAGTGACTGCCGTGATCTTATGCTTGGGAATTGTTACCGTAATATCCTTAAGATTGTTGGTGGTCGCATGTTCGATCAGAATGTCACGACGATTCATTGAGCAACCCTGTCCTTGCGAAGCGCATCGATCAGCTTCTGCGACAGAACTTCAAACTGAGACTGCTCACTCTCCGACCAAACAGATCGTGCAACATCCACAAGCTCTTGATGCTGCTGATCAACCTCGTGCATAAATGTTTGGCCGAGCTTGGATAAGGTCGTCTGCAGCTCTCTTCTATCATCCGAGCCCGGCATCTGCTCGACATAGCCCAACGCTTTCAGCACACCGAGATTCTTCGAAAGCTTCGAACGCGCAATGCCTAAGCGTCTGCTGAGCACAGAGGGCAGGAATGGATCATCTCGCAATGCGAACAAGATGTCATATTGCAGCCACGTGACCCGCTGCGGATTCACTCGATTCCTTTCAGCGACAAACTCACACTGCAACAGCATAAGAGACTTTTCGAATGAGGAGATAGACGGATTTATTGATTTCATATGAGAAACTATATCATAGCGGAAACTATATCTGCTTCTGTGTCGAGCTGCGCACGACATACATCCACACGCATCATGCACCGTTGAATCAGGGCCTCGTTAGCCATGAATTCATCTCTACGACATGTCGTCGTCGTGGTGACATCCTATCGTGAAATGAGTCTATTCCTCGAACGCCATGATAGAAAGTTGGTTCCTCCAATGGCAGGATTCGCCGGAAAAACAACATCATGTGAATGTTTTTCCAAAAAGTCTGCCTGCCCTAAGCCTTGGAGAGAGGATAGATATAGTGAGTTGGGAAGGAAGACAATATGTGTGGGATAGCTGGATTCGTCAGCGATGCACCAGAAGACGTCAAGAGACGCGTACTCAAGGACATGACAGACATCATTGCTCATCGTGGACCTGATTCGGAAGGACATCTCGTTGATGCGCATGCGGCACTCGGGTTCAGGCGTCTGAGCATCATCGACCTCCGGGGCGGCGATCAACCGATCTATAACGAAGACCGCACCATGGCGATCACTTTCAATGGCGAGATCTACAACTTTGAAGAGCTTCGCAAGCAGCTCATCGAGCTTGGACATGATTTCACGACAAAGTCAGATACCGAGGTCATTCTCCACGGCTATGAGCAGTGGGGAACTGGAGTGCTGAACAAGTTGCGCGGCATGTTTGCCTTCGTAATCTGGAATAGCGTAACCAAGGAACTCTTTGGTGCACGAGATCAATTTGGCATCAAGCCATTCTACTATGCAATGATGGGCGATACCTTCATGTACGCCTCCGAAATCAAAAGCATGCTGCAGCATCCTGACTTCGTCAAGACTTTCAATGCCGACGCTCTCAAGCCATACATGACCTTCCAGTATTCGCCGCTTGACGAAACCTTCTTCAAAGGCGTGTTCAAGCTGAAGGAAGGACATTATTTCACTTACAAGAACCACAAGCTCGACATTCACGAGTACTGGGATCCTGCCTTTGGCGAGACCAAGCAGCATCTTGACGATCTGGTGGAGTCCGTTGATGAAACCGTCAAAGATTCTGTCCGACATCACCTGATCGCCGATGTAGAGGTCGGCTCGTTCCTTTCAAGCGGCGTGGATTCCAGCTATGTCACAGCTCTGGCAAAGCCTGAACACACGTATTCAATCGGCTTTGGCAAAGATACATACAATGAGTCCACGCAGGCCAAGGATCTTGCGAAGCTGCTCGATGTCGACAACACCTCGGCAACCGTTAAGGAAGACGAAGCATTCGCATACTTTCCGCAGATCCAATGGTATATGGATGAACCGGATTCGAATCCTTCATGCATCCCACTGTTCTTCCTGGCGAGAATGGCATCACGTGATCTGAGCGTCGTCCTGAGCGGTGAGGGCGCGGACGAGCTGTTCGGAGGATATCTTGGCTACGGCGTGCATACCAGGTCGAAGCTCATCAAGGTCATTACCCGCATCCTCGCCCATCTGCCATCCGGCGTGAGGCAGGGTATCGCGCAATGGTGCAAGGGCAAGTCATTCCATGGGGCATGGCACCTCTACGCAAACCTCTCTCAGGCCGAAAACTCCTTCATCGGACAGGCCAGGGTATTCAACGAGAAAGAGTCGGAGCAGCTGCTCAAGCCTGAATATCGGAATGGCCCTAGCGTCCGCTCAATCGTGTCGCGCATCTATGATCGAATCAAGGGGAAGCATCTGTCCGAGATCAAGAAGAAGCAGTATCTTGATCTTCATCAGTGGATGCCTGGTGACATCCTGCTCAAGGCCGACAAGCTCACCATGGCCAGCTCTCTCGAGCTTCGCGTGCCCCTGCTTGACATGGAACTCATGAAAGTCGCGGAAAAGGTTCCAACCAAGTATCTTATCAACGATGAGAACACGAAATATGCCTTCCGTCTCGCCGCAGCACGCCATATACCCAAAGAATGGTATGATCGCGAGAAACTGGGCTTCCCTGTTCCAATCAAGAAGTGGCTGCGCGAAGAACGCTGCTACCTTCACGTTCGTTCCATGTTCACGAAGGACTTTGTGCCCCAATTCTTCGACCAGCAAGCATTGCTCACCATGATTGATGACAATTATGCAAACCGTGTCGATGCAAGGCGAAAGATCTGGACCATCTATACCTTCCTTGTTTGGTATGACATCTATTTCATCCACGATGGTCTCAAACCAGTTCCCCAGTCGATAGCAACAGCCGCTTGATTTCGTAAACGCTGACCCAACGCTTCTGCCAGACCGTGATCATGCCTTTGCGCACTGTGCAAGGACATTCACGGTCTGTGCTTTTTCACCCTGACTCATGCTGAGATGGTACTGGTGCTTGATCGAGGCGCGCTTTGCCATGTAGTCGCAGCGCCAAGCAATGTTCGAGGGGAGCCATACAGGATTCGTGGCAGCGTCCCAATCCACGCCAGCGCCCTTTGCCTCATTGCTGGCCGCGTCCGAGGCTTGCAGCACTTGCGGGTCGTTGTAATAGGTGACTCGCTCCCCCGCTCTGGATGTTTGCCATAGGCCTGATGCCCAAGCATCCTGCACGGCAACAATATGATCGATCTGAATGGCATCACTCGTCTTGGGACCCTTGAGGAAATGCATGCTCTTTCCGGTATACGGATCAAGGAAATCACCGGATTGGACCTTGCAGTATTGATTCATGGCAACATTGGTCAGATCCCGTTGCAACACGTAGTCTCTGGTTGTTCCGTACCCGCACAGGGAGCTGCTTTTCTGCCAGTCTCCAAATTGACTGTTCCGACTATAGCCCTTGATATGTGGCGTTGCCACATTCGACTGCTGGGCATATCCCAGAGCGACTGCGTAGGAAACAGGTGCTTTGAATGCCGGTGCGAACGAGGCACCGGCATTCCCAGACAATACATCTGAAGTGCGTGAAGCCTCGCTCGATGCGGATGCTTGATTCGATGATCTGCTGGCTTGGTCTGATGCGCTGTGTGCATTCCCAAAGCCTTGCCACACCGCAATAAGCACCACGATGATGAGGGCAGCGAGCCAAGACAGTGGACTGTTGCTGAGTCCAGGCACCTGATGCCGTCTACTCATCAACCATTCTCCTGCCGATTATCATTCCCCTATCGGTCATTGTGCTCCCCTGTCGGTCGTCTCTTCCCCTGCCGACTATTTCACCAAATCGACTTGCAGTCCAGCGCAGCCTGCCTCTTCCAGCTCCACGATAATACACCGCCGAGCACTAGGCATGCGCAGTTCGGCGTCGTCGAGCGTGCGTCAGCACAGAAGACTCCGCTCAGACAAGCTTGAGATGCAAATCCATGTTCTTCCTCTGCATCGCGGTGAAGTATATCCAGAAATAGGCGAATGCTTCCAACTCTCGCGTCTTGCTTAAATCTGTGATGCCTTGGGCATCAAAGCCCGCATCCTTCACGATGGCGACAACCGTATCGACAGACGAAGCATCATTGCCGACTACGAACTGCAGTGCGCCACGAGGGTTTGCCAGCACTGGGGCATCAGCATGGTTAAAGGTCTCAATGATTGTTGAATCCTCAAGAAGCTGCTGTACATGCTCAGCTCCCGAATTGCCGTTGAATGTATTGAATCCTGAAAGATCGGCCTTCAGTGGATTCATCATATCGATGACGATCTTGCCTGCCAACTCGCTGGAATATTGCCGTGCCACTTCATATCCTGCATCATAGGGAAGTGCGACGATGACGATGTCGCTGGCTTTGATGGCTTCTTCAATAGAAACTGCGCCGTCCAGCTTGCCAGGATTACGAAGCCCGACGGTTATGGCATTGCCCGCCTTCTCAAGGGTGGCGGCGATGCTTGCTCCTGCATGACCATATCCAAGAATACTTATGCGATGTTCCATATTCATCCAATCTGTGAATCATCATCTCTCCACTTAAGAAATGATCGAAAACCTTAAGCTTAAGCGTGTTCCAGCAGAGCTGCATTCCATTATGCTCTCGACATGAATCCCTTGGTCTTCAGCGAAACATGCCTTCCTCTCCCCTCGCATTGGGAGCAATACAGCAGATACCGAAGCTTATCTAATCGAAATGTGAGATATCTGACATGCCTCAGGCTATTCCATTCGCACAATCGCATGGTGAAGTGAAGGGACTGTGCCTAGAATGTCCACGCTTGGAAAGCGACGCAAGAGAGTAAAAGCAAGAGAAATGGAACGATCAATGGCCTCCCACCAGAATCAACAGAGCTCAGATACGGATGACACGGCTCAACACCTTTCAAGGAACTGGACGTCCCTCGCCGTGCTGCTCCTGGGAGTGGCTATGTCCATGCTGGACACGACCATCGTCAACGTTGCGCTGCCGACGATACGCGTGAGCCTGAACGCTTCGGAAGCCGTGCTCTCGTGGGTGGTTTCTGGGTATGCTCTTGCCTTCGGTCTCGCATTGATTCCAGCAGGCCGCATAGGCGATAGGATTGGCCACAAATGGGTCTTTACCGTTGGGTTGGCTGGGTTCACGCTTGCGAGCTTCTGGTGCGGAATTTCTGACAGCTCCCTCAATCTGATATGTGCCAGAGTCGTTCAGGGACTGTTTGGAGGCATATTCTATCCAGCGGTAACCGCCCTCATTCAGCTGCTCTTCGTCAAGAGAACCAGAAGCCGAGCATTCTCAGTGATGGGTGCGGTCATCGGTTTCTCCACTGCCATAGGACCGGTTCTGGGTGGCTTGCTTATCGAATGGTTCGGTGAAAGCGATGGCTGGAGATCGGTCTTCTACGTGAATCTGCCTTTCGGCGTGATAGCGGTTATCGGTGGCGCTATTCTGCTCCCCACCGTCACGATGAGCGGACATCACCGAAAGTCGGACATCATTGGACTGGCGCTCATGACATGCGCGCTCAGCGCCTTGCTCGTTCCTCTGATACAGGGTCAAAGTTCAGGATGGCCAATGTGGACGTGGCTTCTGATGATTGCGGGCGTCGTTCTGCTGGCTGTCTTCGCTCTGTGGGAGATTCGACTGGAATCACGCGGCATCGTGCCGCTTATCCCTCCTAAGCTTTTCATAAGAGGCCAGTTCACGGGTGGCGTCATTCTTGCGATCGTCTATTTTGCAGCGTTCACCAGCATTTTCTTTACCCTTTCAATACTGTGGCAGGCAGGGCTGGGACACTCTGCTCTTGAATCCGGGTATATGGCAGCTCCATTCGCCATCGGTTCGATCCTGGGCGCTTCACAAAGTCACCGCCTCGCATATACGCTGGGCAGAACCGTGCTCAGCATTGGAACCGGCATGGTTGCGATAGGGCTCGTATGCATCTGGCTTCTGCTCGCATTGCTTCCGACCGGGCAGTTGAATAACTGGGTGCTGCTGCTTCCGCTGCTCATCGCCGGCATGGGGTCTGGTTTCTTCATCGCCCCGAACGTCGATTTCATCGTCGCCACCGTCAAACGTCCCGATGCCGGTGCAGCTTCAGGCATCGTAGGCACCGCTCAACGCGTCGGCGCAGCCTCGGGCATCGCGATCATCGGCTCACAGCTTTTCGGTTCGCTGAACTTTCCCCATGAACGTATCACACATGCCATTGTGGCAGCGACCTTCACCCATGCCGCATCAGTCGCCATGTTTACGAGTGCAGCCCTCGCAGTGCTTGCTTTCCTGCTGGTATTTGCCTTGCCGCGAAGAATCCAGCACTAGAGCGGCTCCCAGATATGGGTACACTTTAGTGGGACTGTAATGTACATGCTGGGGAAAAGGGAAAGCCATTGAATCAGGAAGTCATACTCGCTCACGATCTGCATCGGGTCAAGGTCAGACTCCATAGCGAGCAGAGCGCCGCTGAACCATATGCTGATCACTATCGCAAGCTTCTTGACAACCACGGCAAGATGCTCAGAGCATCACTGGTACTCCTTTTTGCACGAATGCAGCGTGGAGCATCGGCTCCTCTCGACGATTCAGTCATCACGGGGGCTGCATGCATCGAGATGCTGCATTTGGCGACACTGGTTCATGACGATGTCGTAGACGACGCCGACATGCGACGAAACGAGCCAACAGTACAGACCATAGTCGGTAACAAGGCAGCGATCT
The DNA here is from genome assembly GCF_041080795.1 of Bifidobacterium sp. WK041_4_12. Classification (NCBI taxonomy): domain Bacteria; kingdom Bacillati; phylum Actinomycetota; class Actinomycetes; order Bifidobacteriales; family Bifidobacteriaceae; genus Bifidobacterium; species Bifidobacterium aquikefiricola. The sequence goes on from NZ_CP129674.1 coordinate 1,436,121, forward strand.
ATTTAGGAGATCTGATCCTGTCCCGATACATTGAAATCATGGCGCAGATTGCACCAGACTTGGATTTCATGCGTGAGCAGGCATCGATTCTCTGCAAGATCCTCAATGGCGAACTCAGTCAGGAATCTGCACGACATCATACACAAACATCGGTAGATCACTATATTGGTGCCATCACGGGCAAGACTGCCGCCCTGTTCGAACATTCATGCATAACCGGCTTACGTCTAAGCACCAACGGGCATCCGAATCAATCGATGATCGAGGCAGCGGCGACATTTGGCAGACACCTCGGCATCGCCTTCCAGATTGCCGATGACATTGAAGATTTCAATCTTGCCGAGGATACCGGCAAACCGAAGCTCGAAGACATCTCCGACGGCATCTATACGCTTCCCGTTCTCCTGGCGCAACAGGAGAATCCAGCAATCACACAGCTGCTTCGTGACAATGACGTGAATGCCGTTCTCGCATATCTGGACAGCAATCCCCAGATTATCGAGACAAGCAAATCCTGGGCAAGGCAGCACATTGCGCAAGCAGAAGAGATCCTCAGCAAGATGTCGATGGAGCAGGGCATCCGTGATCTGCTCGTGTCGATGCTCGACCGTTTCAGTGCAGGCATCTAGCAATTCCGCGCCTCAACTGCTGGTTGCCAGCAGTTGAGCCGAATGATCACATATCGGCGACATCCATGCGGTAGAGCGTTCTGAATCGTTCGTTGCTTCTATACAGCTCGTCAGGATGACCCTGCATGAGGATGTGTCCATGTTCGAGGAAGACCATCCAGTCGGCATGCTCCAAACCTTGCAGATGGTGTGTGACCCACAGAAGCGTTCTGCGCTCATTCGCTTCGAATATCGTGGACATCAGATGTCTTTCGGTGATTGGGTCCAGTCCAATCGTCGGCTCGTCGAGCAACACGATGGGGGTGTCCTTGACAAGGATTCTGGCCAATGCCAGCCGCTCGCGCTGTCCTCCCGAAAGGGTGCTGCCCATTTCGCCGACTACAGTATTCAAGCCTTCTGGCATCTGGTGGACCGCTTCATCCAATTCCACGGTTTTCAAGGCATTCCAGAGTTCTTCGTCCGTTGCCTCTGCCTTGCCTAGACGGACATTGCTGGCAATGCTCGCCCGGAATATGAACGGGTCTTGATTGAGATATCCGAAGAGATGCTTTCTTGCATCCTGAAGTGCCCGGACGGGAATCCCGTTGATGCGAATCTCGCCGCTTGTGGGAATCAAGTCGCCGAGGAGCAGCTGCAGAATGGTGGTCTTGCCTTCGCCGCTTGGCCCGAGCAATGCAACCTTCTGCCCGACCGTAATATGCAGCGAGAAGTCGTCAAGCAGCAGCGTCTCCTCCGGGCCGTAACGGAAGGTGACGTGATCGAAGTCGATGGATTCTATCGGCCCGTCAAGCGGCTGCTGAGGCATTGACGGCAGCTCATTGGCTGCAACCCGAGCGCTCAATCCATTGAGATGTGCCAGAGATTCGCCATACAGCGGTACCTCTTCCACCGCTTGGGCAACCACGATGAAGCAGTCGATAAGCGGGAAGATTGAGAGCACGACCGCTGCAGCATAGTCCGCCAACGAAGTGGAGGAGGTCATCACCAGGGCTGCGGCAACCATGAGAACTACGGCGGCACATGCGAAGGCCAGCTGAATCCAGAAGTCACGCCAACGGTCGAAGGATTCGCGCGCGCTAGTGCTCTGTGCAATCGTATGGGATTCGCTCTCCCCTGCGCTCACGAATTCCTGTGAACGATGGGTTATCATCCAGTCGCTCAGTCCGAGATATTCCTCGGCAACCTTCGTGTATTCACTGTTGCGCGCAGCCTTCTCGCGGTAATAGTGAATGTCGGCATGCTGCAAGGAAATCATTGGCGCGAGCAGAAGGACCAGCGCAAATATGACCAGAATCAGCAGGCATGTCGGCCATGAGAAGATGCCCATGGAGATGGTGACGAGCACCCAGACGATGAATGCGACGATTGTCGGGAAGATGGTGCGCAGATAGAAGTTCTCCAGATGATCGAGATCATCGGCAAGCACGCCGAGTACGCTGCCAGTCTGCTCATGCTCATTGAGGAACGAGGCATCCTTGGCAAGGGTTTTGTACAGATTGAGACGCAGCTTCGAAACGACGTGCAGCACCCAGTCATGGCTGAGTATGCGCTCTGCGTAGCTGAATGTTGGTCTTCCCAGGCCAAAGGCACGGGTCAGTACGATGGGCACATACACCATCAACACGTTGTATGGGTGTCGAGCGGAGCGACTGATCAGATACCCAGAGGTAAACATCAGACCGGCTGCACACACGAAGGTGAGCGCACCCAGACAGAAGATCAATGCCAGATGCCAACGGTTCTGACGCAGGTATGGCCAGAACCAATGGTCATGCTGCCACGCCTGCAGATAGCTGGTCAAGCCATGATGTGCCGATGTCCTCTGAGTTGCAGCATCTTTTGCACTGATGTCGCTGCTGTTCGTACTAGTCGTCAACGTGACCGCCTCCGATCTCACCGATCAACGCTTGCAGCGGTCCAGCCTCTGTCAGCAATTCCTTGGGTACTCCGCTCTGTACCACCTTGCCCTTGTCCAGCACCACAACCCTGTCAACGCTGTCAAGCCAGTGCAGACGGTGCGTGGCGAAAATAACCAGATGGTGACGCATGATGGGCACCAGTGTCTGTTTCAGCTCATATTCCGTCTCAATGTCCAGGTGGGCGGTTGGCTCATCGAAAAGCAGAATCTCACGGCTGCTATCCAGCGTGACGCGAGCCAAAGCGATGCGTTGGGCCTGCCCGCCGCTGATTGCACGGTTGCCCTCCCCGATGGCAGTGTTCAGACCATCCTTCAAGGTGCTCAGCCAGTCTCCGAGTCCTGCTTGCATGGCGGCCGACTGAATCTGCTCATCAGAGGCATCAGGCGTATAGAAACGAATGTTGTCGGCAATGGTGCCATGGAAGATGTACGGCTTTTGTGGAATATACCAAATATGCCGCTGCCAGGATGCAATGTTCAGATGTGTTGTCGAAATCCCATCCAGAACGATGTTCCCCTCCTGCGGAGCGTGAAACCCTGCGAGCATGTCGATAAGGCTCGATTTGCCTGAACCAGATCGGCCTACTATGGCAATGCTCTGATATCCGTGAACATGCAGGGAAATATCCTGAAGCGCATGAGGCGTCGTGACTGTCGCATCCGACTTCTCTTCGTGTGGCATGTCGTATGCGAAGCTGATGTGAGAGAGTTTGAGGTCACTGTCTTCGCTCCATGCGTCAAGGTTGAGGTCTTCATCGCGGGCAGGATCCGGCGTCTGCAGGACGGTCGTGATGTCATTGAGCGCGTTCTTGCCGTTGAGCGTGGCATGATAATCATTGCCGAACTGTCGGATGGGCAAAAAGTATTCTGGGGCCAGAATCAGCACGAACAGCGCCGGAAACAGCGCTACGCTCGCGTGGATCAGGTTGACACCAAGGAACACCGCAACCACGGCAATGCTCAAGGTCGTGAAAAAGTCCAAAGCGAAGGATGATGACATCGCCACCATGATGACGCTCATCGTGCGTTTGCGGAATCGTTCGCTGACCTTGTATATTTCATCCTCATAGTTGTCGCTCACGCCGAGCATCTTGAGCGTGGGAAGGCCAAGGATCGTATCTACAAAGCGATTGTTTAGATTCTGGAATGCTGCATACTGCTTATCGGATTTATCACGAGCCGCTATTCCCAGAATTGCCATGAAGAACATGAGCAGGGGGAACACCACGAGCAGCACGATTCCTGCCAGCGAATTTTCCCACCAGACGACCACGAGAATCACCACAGGGATGATGCCCATATCCAGCATCTTCGGCATGATGGTTTGAATGTATGTTTTCGTCTGATCCAGCCCATCGAGCAGCATCGTAACGGTTGCGCCAGTCCCCCGCTGAGCCATTGAAGCTGGACCCGCCTTGAAAAGCTTGTGCTGCACCTGTGGGCGCAAGTCCTTGACGACCTGATCGGCAAAATGCGATGCGACCCATTTCTTGCCCACTTCGCAGAGCTGACGGGCGATGAAAGCCGTGACGAAGATGCAGACAGGCAGCACAATCGAGTTCAAGGAGTGGAGCTCCCATATGGAGACCAAGGCACGAGTCAGGCCATACGCCTGCCCAACCGTCGCCACCGCCTGAATCGTGGATAGTAGTGCCAGAACACCCATTCTGGTGCGGAATCCTTGAAACTCGAATAGTTTTTTGTCAATCACGGCAATCAATCCACCATTCTTGTTGACTTCAACTCGATACGGCCATCACAAGCTATCCGACATATGGGGAATGTTCGAGGGTCTTGGTGCTCACTCGGCCTCGCTGCATGACATAGCTCCAGATGATGTAGCCCAGCACGATGGGCAGCAGCATGCACAGGACTCCCGTCATGATTTCCAAGGTCAGCGGGGACGCCGAAGCATCCTTGACCAGCAGATCATGCACTCCGCCAGCGGAAACCATTACCCTTGGGAACATGCCATTGAAGATGAAGGCGATGATGCCCACCAGCGTCACGCCCGAAGCGATGAAGGCCGACGCTCCCCTGCTCTTCACCGCCGAACGATGGCCGTAGATGGTGGAAGCGAGGATGATAACCGTAATCAGCCACGTAGTGACGGGATGGACGCTATAGAAGTCGGTAAAGATCAGTGCCAGCACCACAAAGGCGACAAGAGCGGGATACGCAATCCAATACAGTTTGCTTGACGCGTTGAGCATGTGACGCGCATGATCCTTCTCCATCTTAAGACTGAGGAAATGCAGTCCATGCAGGAAGGAGAAGTACACCACGGCGATGCCGCCAACGACGGAAAGTCCGTTGACGATATCGAAGAAGCCCAGCCAGGCGTTGCCCTGTGCGTCCATCGGTACACCCTGAATCAGACTGGTCAGCATCATGCCAAGGAAGAATGGTGCGAACAGGCTTCCGACAAAGTTTGCCCATTGCCATAGGCTGCGTTCACGTATGGTGAGCGCGTGGCTGGCGAACTCGAAGGATACGCCACGGAGAATCAGCGCGACCAGAATCAGGAAGAGCGGAATGTAATAGCCCGAAAACAGGCTTGCATACCACATCGGGAATGCTGCGAACATCGCGCCACCGGCAGTGATCAGCCACACTTCATTGCCATCCCAGTGAGGACCGATGGCTCTCAGATACAGCTGACGTTCCGTATCGTTCTCAGCCATGAAACGGGTAGCCATGCCCACGCCGAAGTCAAATCCTTCGAGTAGAAGGAATACGGCAAACAACAGCGCTACAACGCAGAACCATAAAATCTGTAACACACTCATGCGAGGCTCACACTCCTATCGGCAAGTTTGCTCTGCTGCGACTCCACGTCAGAGATCAACGAACCCTTCCGGGCTGGAACCTTTCCATCGCCGTCGGGACCTTGATACAGCACTCGGCGCGAGTAGGTGATCATGACGGCTCCAATGACCAGGAACAGCAGGAAGTAGACAAGGTTGGTGAAGAACAGGCTGGGAACGGTTGCCGTTGGCGAAACACCATCCGCGATGGTCAGCATGCCATATACCAGCCACGGGTAACGACCGAGTTCGGTGATAAGCCATCCACCGGTGTTGCCGATGAAGGGCAGGAAGGTACATACGCCGATGATCCAGAGCAGCCACTTCGTCTTGTACAAGGTGTTCTTGTTCTTTCTCGTTCCCCACAGCGCCAGAATCGACACCAAGGCGGCGGCAAAACCGACTGCTGACATGAATCGGAAGCTCCAGAACAGCACATTGACGGGAACGTAATAGTTCATGTCCTTGCCGAATTTGCTGTCATACTGAGCATGCAACTGCTTGTTGACCGTATTCATGCCCTCAACCGAGCCTGTTGTCCTGTGATAGGTCAGCAGGGAAAGCATGTATGGCACTTCGATGCCATGGGCGGTCTTGTCGTTCTCGTTGATCAGCGATACCACTGACCAGGAGGCAGGATCGCCAGAATCCTCGTAGAGAGCCTCAGTGGCGGCAAACTTCATCGGCTGGTCGTGAACGACGAACTGTGTCTGCAAATCGCCGGCATAGATGGACAGCACGGCACCGATAAGGGTCACCACAGCGCTGAATCTCACCGACTTGGTGAAGAAGGCACGGTCTGACTCGCTGCTCTGCGTCTTCTTGTGCAGCAGACCAAACGCTGCCATGCCCAAAATGACCATGGCTCCGGTCAGCACGGCTCCAGCGAGCACATGTGGGAACTGTCTCCACAGCTGTGGATTGCCCAGCACGTCCCAGAAGTTTCTGAGTCTGACATGCCCGGTCTTGGTATCGATCTCGAAGCCGGTGGGATGCTGCATGAAGCTGTTGGCGGCAAGAATCCAGATCGCTGAAAGAATCGAGCCGAGGCAGGTAAGCCACATGAACATTGCATGGATGCCTGGCTTGAAGCGATTCCATGTAAACATCCAAGCGCCTATGAACACGGATTCGAGGAAGAATGCAAGCAAGGCCTCGATTGCCAGAGGTGCACCGAAGATATCGCCCATGAAACGCGAATAATTGGACCAGTTCATGCCGAACTGGAATTCCTGAATGATTCCGGTCACGACGCCGACAGCAAAGCTCAGCAGGAAGATCTTCCCCCAGAACTTAGCCATCTTCAGATATATGTCATCTTTCTTGAATACGTAGATTGTCTCCATGATGGCCACGCTTAAGGCCAGACCAATGGACAATGGAACGTAGAAGAAGTGGAATATCGTTGTCATCGCGAACTGAAAACGAGATAGACCCAAGATATTCACGTGTGCACTTCCTTTCTCGCACCTACATCAATTATGCAACAGCGTCAGTCTCAGCGGCTGGCAAGCATTTCCTTCACGTGCGCCAGCTCCAAAACGGAACGGTCGTTTACCAGACGTTTGAGGAGACCAACCTTGTGACCCTTGAACTTCCAGTGGCCCATTTGGTCGATTTCCGCCACACCAGAGCCGGGTCCCAGTGAACAGACGGTTCCGACACTGGAGAATTGGAAGTCGTGCGTAGGTTTGCCTGCGAGCAGAGCCACTATGTTCTCCGCCGCGCAGTCGGCCTGCGCGACTGCGATCTGGGCAGTCGTCGGATAGAAGCGGCCAGAATCGGGATTGGGCACGGCGGCCACATCACCAATCAGGAACTCATGAGGATGATCCTTCACGCTCAGATTGTTCTCGACAACTACACGATTGCGCTTCTGAGCGTAGCCAGAATCGCAGATAACGTGGCTGCCTTGCACGCCTGTCGTCCAGATAATGATGTTGCCTGGGAATTCCTTGTCGTTGCTCACAACCGAATGCTGTCTGACCTCGGTTATCGGTGTGCCGCTATGCATGGTGATGCCATGATCGGCAAGGAACTTCACCGCCCATGAAGAAAGATTTTCGGGAAGCATGGGAAGAATGGTTTTCCCAGCTTCGATGCAGTCCACGGTGATGCCGTTTTGTGGAAGATCATATTGTTTGTTCCACACGGGAATGCGCTCAACCAGTTCGCCGAGCAGCTCGATGCCGGTGAATCCTGCGCCGCAGACAATGATATGCAAGTCATTCTCGTCGTGACTTGTCGCATAATTGGCAAGCGTGTGCTCGATGTGATCTCGCACAGCCAGCGCGGAATCAATGTTATTGAAGGAAAGCGAGTATTCGTCAACGCCTTTGATGCCGAAGCTTTCACTTTCAAAGCCCAGCGCATTCACCAGATAGTCATATGCCACCGGTTGAGAATGCTTGAGCACGACCTGCTGCTTGTCTCTGTCGATGGAAGTCACGGTATCGACGATGAAATCAACTGAGTCCGGTAGCACTGCGCGAATATCGAAGCTGATGTCGGAAGGCTCCTTGTTGCCAACGGCCACCTCATGCAATTGCGTGGATTCGTAGTGATATTCGTTGTCATTGATCAGCACGATATGCGCATCGACTTTTTCGTGAGTCAGCCGCTTCACCATGCGTAGACCTGCGTAACCACCGCCAAGGACTGCAATCGTTTTCATAATAGACCCCCCTCGCACCATCATAGATCCCGGACTTCAGCATCCATAAATCCTGAAATTGGCCGTATAGGAACAAAAATCGACATTCAACTTTATCATGTCTTCACATCTGCGTGCAGACTGCAAAGCCGAAGTCTCAGTTTTCAATGAACCCCATTACCGTGCCGATCTCGAACTCATATGATACCGAATGGTTATTTTAATACCTCTTGCTCGCGTCGATACCGTTTTTCGTGATCTTTGTGAGACATCTCTCATTTCATGACCTTGACGGATGCTCCGTCGAAGGATGCGATGATGTAGGCACATCATCGGGAACTTCGCGCACCGATACGTTGGGGTGAATAACAGGTCTGCGAAGATAGCGGGTTTGCGTGATCAGATGCATATGAGTGCGCTTTGCAGCTCCAGGAAGCATGATGTTGAATTTCACGGAAAGAATTCGCATGGCCACGACAATCACCACTATGAGAATGTCGAGCGCCATCTCCTGACTGATGTCCAGCATGCGAGCCTTGACGAACTTGCCCACGATGACAGTGAGTACACAGCCAAAGAAGGATGGAACCGCGTACCAATGCTTGTCCCGAATGATTATTGGAACTTCATTGATGAGGATATCGCGGATAAGACCACCGGCGAGCGCGGTAATCATTCCCATGAACACTGCTGTCATGCCCGAAGTGTCGTATGCCATGGCCTTGGCTGTGCCGTTGACGGCGAACAGTCCCAATGCCATCGCATCGACAACGATCAGTGTCCAGATGAAATGACTGATCTCAAGATAGGCAAGCGCCACAACGATGCCGGATGCGAGCGCTGAGAGCACGAGTCCTCTATCGCTTATGCCCGCAGGGGGAACTGATCCGAGGAGAACGTCGCGGACTATGCCCCCGCCCAATGCGGTCACCCATGAGATGATGAGAATCGAGAAGATGTCATAGTGCTTGCGCACGGCTGCCAGTCCGCCCGCCAACCCTGAGCAGAATACGGCAAGATATTCGATGCCCATAAAAATGGCATTACTCTCTAACGCAACCTTCATGACTCTCCCCGCAGTGATCTCCGCGAAACCGCTGTACTCTCACATACACCGAGCGTATCGCCAACCATGCATCACTGCAATATGACATATGACTCTGTGACATATGACCCTGTGACATATGCCCCTGTGGCCCATTGCGATTCAGTGTGAGGACGTCGTTGATCCTGCTTCTGGCTGAGCGGTGGACGAGCTTGCCGAGGCAGACGGTGAGGTGCTGCTCGAACTGCTCGCTGATGCCGATGAACTTGGACTGCTGGAAGATGATGACGATGGGGTTGACGAGCTTCCAGAGCTCTGAGACGAGCTTGAGGATGGCGTGGCGGTGGAGTCGTCGTTTGTTGGTGCATGACTTGAAGGTGAAGCCTGTGACGGTTCCGGTTCGCTTGTCTCTTCGTTGGAACGGCTTGGACGAGGGCCGTTCGGCGTCGTATTGGACTGTGAGGGTTCTGGTGCAGCGGTTTTGCTTGGGCTCACGATGTTGCGGACGACCTGATCGGTGCCCTGGCCATTCGTCACGGCGTAGATGATGCCGGCCGTGCCACCGAATGCGACGATCGCACTGACTATGGCAACGATCAAAACCTTGCGTTTGCGCCCATCAAGTTTGTGCCCACCAAAGGGTGAAATCTTGGGTTTGCCTGTAATCTTGGTTTCACCTGCACCGTTCGCATGTGTCGAATGCCCGACAGCCTGCCTTCCAGTACGCTTCGACGTAGCGTCTGAAGCCGGTAAGGTCTGCGTTGCTTCGAGGTCTGACTGATCTTCAGACGTGGATTTGTCATCATCCCCATCGTTTTCTGAACGATTGGGGTTGTAGTGTACGCTGACGACGGTTTTCTGGATTTTCTTGCTGGATTCATCAAGTACTCGCTGATAGATCTGCGTCGTCACCGTCGAGACAATTGAACCAACGGCAACGCCAATGACCGAGCCAGCAATGCCGATCTTTGCAGATAGCAGGAAAGCCGTGACAGCGGCCAAAGCTCCTGCAAATATCTGTGCCCACGAGATATTGTGGAAAAATCGTTTCACAGCCAGCTCCCCTTATGCATCAGTCGTTGTATTGCCCTACGCAACTGTAGAAGACTCTAATGGGACACGCTGAACATTTTCTGAACGAGGTGCACTGCCGCGGAACTCAATGTCCGGAAATGTGAGGGTCTTCCCATTTTTCCGTCTCCGCGACGGAAGGTCCATGGTTGTAATCGATCATCCGCCAGCGCAGAGACCCATCGGGCATGTCGAGCGGAATCAGATGCGTCCAGTGAGCATTGCGCATGGAAATCAGACTCGCGAAGTCATCATGTATCAGGTTCAGTCCCAGCAGCGTCTGCAAGGTTTGAGAAATCCAGGCACCATGCGAGAACATGAAGAGATCGGTATCTGAACCTGCTCGTGAGGACCAATCCATGATCGCTGCAACGCCACGCTTGCCAACCTCTTCCTTGGGTTCAGCGCCATGCTTGAGTTCGCCACCCTGATAGTTTGCCCACAGCTTGTAATCCTGTGGCCACTTCGAACGCATTTCAGAAAGTGACAGGCCTTCCCAGTCTCCGAAGCTGCGCTCTCGGACTCGTTCATCTGTGTGAATCTCAATGCCGAGCGGGTCTGCAAAGGCGTGCGCGGTTGCCATGGCCCGTCCCAAATCCGATGATACGACAATCTGATGCGCCTGTTCCAGCACGGGGTTGACGTAGAGTTCGCCCAACGCAGCAGCGGTCTGCTGAACCTGCCATTGGCCCACTGAATCGAGCGGTATGTCGATCTGGCCCTGCAAACGCTGCGCAGCGTTATACGCAGTTCTTCCGTGGCGTACCAAGGTGATCGAACGCGCGTGCGGATGAGAGCTTGTGACACTCATGTCAGTTGCCTTGCGCAGGATTGGACGAATTCATGTCCGATGACGCAGAATTATCCGCTTCGGCATCTGCAGTGTGCTCCGGCAAATCCAACTCGATCGGTGGGCAATCACGCCAGAGCCGTTCCAGATCGTAATATTCGTGTGCCTCAGGATTCATCACATGGATGACGAAATCGCCATAGTCAAGCAGAATCCACTGAGCTTCCTGCAGCCCTTCACGCGAACGTGCATCTCGCTGCTTACTGATATGAAGCTGCTTCTCGATCTCCTCCGCTATGGCAAGCACCTGACGGTCATTGTTACCGACTGCAATCATGAAAATATCGGTTATTGCGAGTGGCTGCGTCACATCAAACGCCACGATGTGCTCAGCCTTGATTGCATCAGCTGCACGTGCTGCAACCTTCACGCAATCTATTGAGTCCTGAACTGCCGACACGAATCCGCCCTTCTTCTTACCATGCTGTCTTACGCATTGTCCTACCCATTATGCCGCATGTTCAGCGCTATGCCCGAACATGCGAATATATTCGCTCAGCGCTGCCAGGCAGGCTTCCAATGCTTCTTCTCATGCTGCGTATTTTCGGAATACACCATGGAGCCATCGGCAACCTGGTGGCGAATCACCGATCCGGCACCAGTGGTAACCCCATCGCCGACCTCAACGGGAGCGACGAACACATTGTCGGCTCCCACATGCACGTTCGAGCCAATTTCCGTATGGTTCTTGTGTACGCCGTCATAATTGGCCGTTATCGTTCCACCGCCAACGTTGGTGTGTTCCCCGATGTGGGCATCGCCGATATAGCTCAGATGGGGAACCTTCGAATCCTTGTCGACATGGGCCTTCTTCATTTCCACGAAGGCACCCGCCTTGGTGCGTTCCTTCAGCTCGTTGCCCGGACGCATGTACGTCCACGGGCCGATGTTCGCCTCGGCACCGATATGCGATTCCTGCACCCTCGAGCGCTCGACGGTCGCACCCTCGTCAACCCGTGCATCGATCAGCGTGGTATACGGGCCGACCACCGCCTGACTGGCAATAACCGTATGCCCTTGCAGGAAGCACCCGGGAAGCACCGTGACATCGTGAGCTATCTCAACGTCATCTTCGATCCACGTGGTTTCCGGATCGAGAATCGTCACTCCATTGAGCATCCAACGTTCGCATACACGTCGGTTGTGTGCCTTCGCGAGATGTGCCAACTGGATGCGATCATTCACACCTTCGACGGTAAGCGCATCCGAAGCCGAGAATGCTCCGACATGCCTTCCCTGCCGACGTGCCTCTTCAAGTGCGTCCGTAAGGTAGAATTCGCCTTGGGCGTTGTCGGCATCAAGCCCCTTAACTGAAGCGCTCAAGACGTCGGCATCAAAGACATATACGGAAGTGTTCACCTCATGTACCGCCAGTTCGGTGCTGTTCGCATCCTTCTGCTCGACAATGCGAAGCACGTTGCCCTGCTGATCGCGGATAATGCGTCCATAGCCGTGCGGGTTGTTAAGCATGGCGGTCAGCACGGTTGCACCGTTGCCGCTTTCGAGATGGGCATGGATCAAGGACTGCAAGGTCTGAGCATCCAGCAAAGGCATATCCGAGGCAGCAATGAGCACCGGTCCCGAGAAGGTACTGCTCTCTTGTTCACTACACGGTTGTTCACTACACAGTTGCTTCATGGCGCACTGAACCGCACGCCCCGTTCCTGGAACGTCATCCTGACGGATGATGACTGCATCATCATCGTAGGATCGTGCTGCTGCGGCCACGCGTTCGGCCTGATAGTGCACCACGACTGCCAGTCTGCCAGGATTGAGCTGCTGAACTGACGATATGACGCGGTTGAGCAAGGTCTTGCCACCCAGCGTGTGCAGCACCTTTGGAGTCTCGGAACGCATGCGGGTGCCCTCGCCCGCTGCCAGAATGATCGCAGCGGATATGCCTTCATCGCACTCGTGCTGAAGTTGTTCGTCGTGCTGCGCTTGCTGTGAATGCTCTATTGTCAATGTCTCGCCTTGATGTGTTGTTCTGCTTGCAAAATCGCCACGGCTCAAAGCTCAACCTCGCCTGTCTGCGCAACGGGTATGAGATCCTTGATGCCGTCGACGACCCAGTCTGGACGGAATGGGAAAGTCTCTACCTCATTGCGCTGCGTGATGCCCGAAAGGACAAGGAAGGTGTTCAGTCCAGCTTCGACTCCAGCCATGACATCGGTTGCCATGCGGTCACCGATCATGGCAGTTGTTTCCGAATGGCCGCCAACGCGATTCAAGGCGGTGCGGAACATGATGGGATTGGGCTTGCCGACGAAGTACGGCTCTCGACCTGTCGCCTTGGTAACCAGGGCTGCAACCGAGCCCGCTGCAGGCAGAACGCCAAGCTCGCTTGGGCCGGTCGGATCGGGATTGGTGCACAGGAATCGCGCACCTCCAAGAATGAGACGAATGGCCGTCGTGATGGCCTCGAATGAGTAGGTTCTTGTCTCGCCAAGAATGACATAGTCCGGCTTGGAGTCTGAAAGCACATACCCTGCCTCGTGCAGCGCTGTGGTGAGTCCGGCTTCGCCGATGACGTATGCCGAACCCTTGGGAATGGTGCGCGACACGAAGTCAGCGGTCGCCAATGCAGATGTCCAGATGTTTTCTTCAGGAACGTCGATGCCGCTGCGTTCTAGGCGTGCGGCCAAGTCTCGAGGCGTGTAGATGGGATTGTTCGTAAGCACCAAGAAACGTCGATTATTGCTCTTGAGGGTGTCAATAAATTCCGCTGCACCTGGAAGAGCAGTGTTTTCATGGACAAGAACACCGTCCATATCGGTCAGCCAGGTTTCGATTTTTGTAACCGTCATCGCAGATCCTTTCCTCCGACCGGAAAGCTTGCCGGTCGCCAGCGATATTGCATAACGACCGGTTGGCCCAACTTCGTTCCCCCACCTGGATTCGAACCAAGACTAGAGGTTCCAAAGACCCGTGTGCTGCCATTACACCATGGGGGAAAAGCGGAACGCATTCCGCCAACAAAACATTATGCCATGTTCTGTGGATTTAGAAAGTCCCGGCATGGCGAAAACTTCAGCTACCCCGGGTTCGCAAGACCTTTGAAACTGAAATTGCCACATGCCGAACGTTCGGCATGTGGCAATTTCAGGCAGAAGCCAGACTGAGCTGCGGTCAGGCGAACAGGAATCCCTGTCCGTGGTGCTCGGGATAGGTGTCGAAGAGCTCTGCGACAGAGCCGTCATCGAACACGGCCTTGATTGCACTGGCTAGAAGCGGTGCGATGGAAAGGACGGTGAGTCCGTCCCAGCGCTTTTCTTCAGGAATCGGAACGGTATCGGTCAGGACAACCTCGCGAGCCCCGCAGTTCTTCAAACGCTCAACTGCCGAAGCGGAAAGAATTCCATGCGTTGCCACCACGGTGATCGAGTGAGCTCCAGCCTCGTGCAACACGTTGATTGCCTGAATGATGGTGCCACCGGTATCGATCATGTCATCGACAAGCACGCAGTCCTTGCCTTTCACGTCTCCAACGACGCGGTTGGCAACAGCCTGATTTGGACGTGTGATATCTCTCGTCTTGTGAATGAAGGCGAGCGGACCGCCACCAAGTCGCTGCGCCCACTGCTCTGCAACGCGAATACGACCAGCATCTGGCGAAACGACGCTGATGTTGGAAAGATCAAGACGATCTCTGACATAGTCGACAAGCACCGGCATGGCGATCAAGTGGTCAACCGGGCCGTCGAAGAATCCCTGAGACTGAGCTGCATGCAAATCGACCGACATGATGCGGTCGGCTCCCGCAGTCTTGAGCAGGTCGAACATCAAGCGGCAGGAAATGGGTTCACGGCCACGATGCTTCTTGTCCTGTCTTGAATACCCGAGGAATGGGCATACGGCAGTAATGGAACGCGCAGAAGCTCGCTTAAGCGCATCAATCATGATGAGCTGTTCCATGATGGACTTGTTGATTGGTGTTGTATGACTTTGCAGTACGAATACGTCAGCACCGCGAACCGATTCGGTGTAGCGAACGTACATCTCGCCATTGGCGAAGTCATAAGCGGTTGTTTCCAACACCTCAATCCCCAACTGCTCTGCCACATCTGCAGCTAGCTTAGGATGAGACCTACCAGCAACCAGAATCAGATTCTTATCCGGATTTCCTTCGAGAATTGTGCTCACCATTTCTCCAAACTTGGTGTCATTGAAGCGGACAACATCACATAATAACTGCCTACTGTGACAGAAAGCTTTTTGGTGCCGACACTGCTGTCTCAGGCCGCATTCAGCTGCGGTACAGGCCGTGTTTGCCTATGTATTGCACAACGCCGTCAGGAACCAGATACCATATGGGCTCCTGTTTCTCGCAGCGTCTTCTCACATCGGTAGACGATATCGAAAGCGCAGGAATCTCGAGCATGTCGACACTATGTGGCGGCAGATCAAGATTTTTCGTCGTCGAGGAATATCCGGGTCGCGACACGGCCACAAAGTGAGCCAGATCCCACATCTGCTCAAAATCCTTCCACTGCATGATCTCGGCGACGGCATCGGCACCAGTGATGAAGAACAGTTCTGCATCGGGTCGTGCAGCCTTGATGTCTCGAAGCGTGTCGATGGTGTAGGTCACGCCGGGCCGATCAATGTCGACTCGAGACACCGTGAACTTTGGATTGGAAGCCGTGGCGATGACCGTCATCAAATACCGGTCCTCCGCGTTGGTGACCGTCTTGTCAAGTTTGAAGATCGGACGCCCAGTCGGTACGAAAATGACCTCATCCAAGTCATAGACCCAGGCCACCTCTGATGCTGCAACCAAATGCCCATGGTGAATGGGATCGAAGGTGCCGCCCATGATGCCCACTCTCGGCACCAGATGCTTGTTGCCGCGCGCAGAAAGTCGACTCGAATGGGCGATGTTTCGTTCCGTCGAAAGCGTGGCCATATGTCGTCTTGCAACAGCTTCCGTCACGCCTTGTTCTCCTGTTCGTCGCGCTCTTCGCTCTGGTGGTGCTGATGGTCCGTTTCCACCTTCATGCGTTCGATGTCGTCAACGGTCGGATTCGCATTGTCCGGATCGATTCGATCCATGTCTGCAGCCCATTCCTCTTGCACAACCCTGCTGATTTCAGCGAAGGTCGGCAGTGGAAAGTCTGGCTGATAGATTCTTCGCACCTCCGCCACACGTTCGGTAATGCGTATCAGCGTGTCTGCAAGCCCGTCGATGTTGCCCGCTCTTTCCATGTTCTGGAAGCGTGGGATGTAGCCTTCCATGCTGGCAATCTGCTCGTGTACGGTCGCCAGCTGCTGGGCGCCAACATCGACGACATCCTCGGCATCCTGTTCGGGCCAACCGATCAGCACGGCGTCCGCGTATTCCAGAGAAGCTCGCTGTGCGGCCGTGGCGATGCCGTCCTCAATCTGAACGAGGAACACGTATCGAGTCAGACTTAAACGTTCCGATGCCACGCGAAGCCAGATTTTCGGATCTTCCGATGCTTCGCGTATGCGCTTGACAACCGCTTCATTCATGGACGTATCTGCCCCATTCCGTATCCAATCCATTTGGTCGTGGTCAGTTCCTGGAGTCCCATCGGACCTCTTGCATGGAGTTTCTGCGTGGAGATGCCCAGCTCTGCACCAAGACCAAACATGCCCCCGTCGGTGAACCGCGTCGAGGCATTCACCATAACCACCGCAGAATCAACACGTTTCGTGAATTCTTCGATTGCCGCATAATCCTGTGAAAGAATCGCCTCGGTATGCCCGGTCGAATACCGGTTGATGTGCTCGATGGCTTCATCCATCGAGTCGACCGTTTTGATTCCCATCTTGAGCGCAAGGTATTCAGTGTCCCAATCTTCAGCTTCCGCAGCCTGGAGTTGCAAGCCTTCGATGGCCTCGATGCTATCTGCCCCTTCGATGATGTCCTTGGAAATCGCATCTGCATGGAGTTCGACCTGGTATGTGGACAGGGCACGGGCAATCACTGGTAGGAATTCCTTGGCGACATCCTTGTGAACGAGCAGCTTCTCTGCGGCGTTGCAGACACCGACACGCTGCGTTTTCGCATTGATGATGATGGGAACGGCCTTGTCCAGATCGGCGGCAGAGTCCACATAGATGTGAACGTTGCCCGCTCCAGTTTCAATGACCGGTACCTTGGAATTCTCGACGACCGAACGAATCAGTCCAGCTCCGCCGCGTGGCACCAGCAAATCGATGTATCCACGAGCCTGCATGAGCGCGTCGGCTCCCGCTCGTCCAAATTCGTCAACCGATAGCACAAGATTACTGGAAAAGCCCTGATCGGTGAGCGTCTGGGCGATGACGCTCAGAATGGCCTTGTTGGTTTCCTGGGCGGCATGACCACCGCGGAGCAGCACGGCATTGCCCGATTTCAAGGTCAGGGATGCAACGTCAATCGTCACATTGGGGCGAGCCTCATAAATCATGCCGACCACGCCAAGCGGAACACGAACCTGAGTGAGTCTAAGACCATTCGGCAGATTGTTGCCGCGAACCATCTCCCCAACGGGGTCAGGAAGTCCTGCCACATTGCGCACACCATCAGAGGTGGCGGCAATGCGCTCGACGGTAAAATGCAAGCGGTCCAGCAGACCCTGCGACATGCCGCCGTCATATGCTGCTTGCATGTCCACCTCGTTGGCAGCAGCGATGTCATCCGCATGCTCTACCAGCGCATCGGCAATCGCGTTCAGCAGAAGATTCTTACTCTGGCTGGTCGCCTGGGCAAGGCGCGTCTGTGCCTTGCGAGCCTTCGTCGCCATAGCGCAGACCTGTTCAAGCACTCGGGCGAACGGCACCGAAGATGACGCTGTTGATGACATGGATGATGACACCGTTGATGACACCGTAGCGTCTGCTGTCTGCGATTGAGCAGAGCCTGAGGATGGTGACGACGATGAAGCAATCACTGTTGACATGAGCCTTGTCCTTCTCTTGATGGTGTCGATTCTACGACTCATGCACAGTGTTTCGCAGCCATTAAGTCGTCGGTGGACGCAGAAGGAATCCACGCCCACGTTATCAACCGATTGTATGCGAAGCGGTGACTAGTCGATCTGATCAAGCCCAGGATACAGTGGGAAATCATCGACCAGCTTGTCTACGCGTGCTTTCAGAGAGTCCACATCGGCAGACTTGCCCTGGGCGAGCGCCGTGGCGATAATGTCAGCGACTTCCTCGTACTGCACACTGGAGAAGCCTCGTGTGGCAAGAGCTGATGTGCCGATTCGCAGGCCCGAGGCGATTGAGGCGGGACGGGGATCGAAGGGAACCGTATTGCGGTTGATGGTGATGCCTACCTTGGCGAGCAGATCCTCGCCCTGCTTGCCGTCCATGTCGCTGTGACGCAGATCGACCATGACCAGATGCACGTCGGTGCCCCCTGTCAGCACGGTGATGCCATTGTCAGCGACGTCCTTGGACATAAGCCTGTCGGCAAGAATGCGAGCGCCCTCCACGGTGCGCTCCATACGGTTCTTGAATGCTGGCGAACCGGCAACCTTGAATGCCACGGCCTTTGCGGCGACGACGTGCATCAACGGGCCGCCCTGCTCTCCGGGGAACACGGCTGAATTGATCTTCTTCGCATATTCCTTCTTGGCGAGAATGAAGCCCGAACGTGGACCTCCGAGTGTCTTGTGCGCTGTGGACGACACGACATCGGCGTAGGGAATTGGACTCGGATGCAATCCTGTGGCGACCAGACCGGCGAAGTGAGCCATGTCGACCCAGAATTTTGCACCAACCTCGTCGGCAATCTCCTTCATCGCCTTGAAATCCTCGATGCGGGGGTATGCGCTCCATCCACCGATAATCATCGCTGGATGCGTCTCAAGGGCGCGCTTGCGGATGATTTCGGGATCAATCAGGAAGGTGTCTGGATTCACGCCGTACGATTCGGCATGATAGAAGCGTCCTGAAAAATTGATTTTCATGCCGTGGGTCAAATGACCGCCGTGGGAAAGCGCAAGACCCAGGATCGTGTCTCCAGGATTCACCAAGGTCTGATATACGGCTGCATTGGCCTGTGCGCCTGAATGCGGCTGCACGTTGGCGAATTCGGCGTGGAAGAGTTCTTTGGCACGTTCCCTTGCAAGGGTTTCGACCTTGTCCACTTCTTCGCATCCGCCATAATAGCGTCGTCCCGGGTATCCTTCGGCATATTTGTTGGTCAGCACCGACCCCTGAGCCTGCAGCACGGCTTTGGGAACGAAGTTCTCAGAGGCGATCATCTCCAGTCCTCGCTGCTGGCGATCAAGTTCGGCGTTCAGGATCTCGGCGACTTCAGGATCGCTTTGTGAGATTGGAGCGTTGAACGTATCAGTTGTTGTTTGCGCGTGGACTGCTTGCACCATAGGTGTCCTCCTTGAACAGAAGAGATGTTGCCGCTTGCAGGCTCGTCGGGTCTGCAAGCGGTGTGATGTGGTCAGTCTAGCGCCAGAACATGTCACGGGAGGAAACGGAACGGAGCACGGCCTGAATTTGCCTAGAGAAACCGTTAGACTGAATCTGTTTGGATAATCAGGACAGGATCAATCAGGATTGTTGAGGATTCGATAGTGAACACATTTCATAGCACGCGCAGCAACGCTGACCAGCTCACCGCCAAGCAGGCAATACGCAAGGGAATTGCGGGCGATGGTGGGCTGTTCGTTTCCGACTCGCTCGGCGACGTGCAGATTGATCTGGATGCCATCACCGACAAGTCCTACCAAGACATCGCCCATATCGTTCTGGCAGCGCTGCTTCCCGACTTTACGCAGACTGAACTCGCCGAATGCATAGGCGGTGCCTACGGTCCGAAATGGACGGACTCGGGAATCACACCACTGCGTCCCGTTGCCGATGACTTCGTACTCGAACTCTTCCATGGCCCGACAAGCGCTTTCAAGGACGTTGCCCTGCAGATGCTGCCTCGACTGATGGCGAAAACCATCGCAGAGCCTTCCCAATGTGCGCAGGACAAGCATGCATCCAATCTGGATGGTGAGCGAGGTGTCTCCGCCAAGGAACGCATCATGATTCTGACGGCGACATCGGGAGATACAGGCAAGGCTGCGCTGGCAGGATTCTCGAATGCCCCTGACACTGCAATCACCGTGTTCTATCCTCAAGGTCAGGTCAGTGCGATTCAGCAATTGCAGATGACGACCCAGCTGGGCAGCAATGTTGCCGTATGCGCTGTGAAAGGCAATTTTGACGATGCCCAAAGTGCCGTCAAGGACATCTTCGCTGACGCTGATCTGGCCACGGAACTCTATGCGGATTCGAAGACGATACTCTCATCGGCCAACTCCATCAACATCGGCAGACTATTTCCCCAGGTTGTCTATTACTTCGTCGCATACTCGCGATTGCTCACCGATCAGGTCATCAATATCGGTGACGAAGTCGAATTCTGCGTGCCAACGGGAAACTTCGGGAATGTGCTGGCCGGGTATTACGCCATGCGGATGGGCTTGCCCGTGGCAAAGCTGACCGTGGCGAGCGACACCAATAACGTGCTCTGCGATTTCCTCACCACTGGCGTCTATGACCGCAATCGCCCCTTCTTCACCACCAACTCCCCCAGCATGGACATTCTCATATCGTCGAATCTGGAGCGCATGCTCTATTACATGTCTGACGGTGATACCGCGCTGATTTCATCCCTGATGAAGGACCTGAAGGAAACTGGGCGTTTCGAGATTCCTGAAACGCTCAAGACCAAGATTTCTCAGATATTCTCATGCGGTTGGACCAGCGAGGATCAGGTGAAAACGTCGATTCACGATTGCTGGGAACAGCACCACTACCTGATCGACCCGCATACGGCATGCGGCTATCACGTCATGAACGATATGGAAGCAGACCCGCTCACGCCAAGGATTCTTCTCTCCACGGCAAGCCCTTACAAGTTCCCACGCGTGGTGGGCGAATCGTTGGGGCTCAAGCTTCCGGACAACGATTTCCAGTGCATGGATGCCGTCGCCGATGCGACTGGCACCACGCCCCCAAGCCAGCTGCGCTTCCTTGAAACGGCTCCGGTCCGTTTCAAGGATGTCATTTCCATCGCAGACATGAAAAACTACGTGCGAAAAGCCTCAGCTCGCGCAAATCAGGACTGATTGCCGTTCATTGTGAACTTGTCGAAGTATAAACAGGAATTTTGCCCGATTTTTCAGCGGTATTTGGCCGAAAAATGCGGTTTATACTTTGGCAAGTTCACAATGAACATAGAACACAGCTTTAGTGGCGCTGCCAGCCCGGTTTCCAGGTCAGCTGCATGTCGTATGCGCTGCTCCAGAACATGTATTCGTGTTCAACGCCGGTGACGAAGATGTCCACAAGCTTGTCCTTCTCTGTTTCGCTGAGGTTTGCGGACAACCTGTCGATGGTATTGAGCAGCCACACCGAGCCTTGCCAGAAATCATCTGAAGCGTAGGTATTCACCCATGTCTGGTAAGGATTCGATCTGAGACCGTCCCCAGCTTCGAGATAGAGACGCCTGCCATAGTCTGCATACACCCATGCGCAGGGAAGGACAGCGACGAGTATGTCAAGCACGGGCCTGGAAAATGCGATCGCAAGAATGTTCGAAGTATATGCCCGAGAGAAGGCGGATTGCCGTGCATGCAATATCTCGTCCATGGTGATGCCATATTGCTTGACATACACTTCATGCACGGAACTGCGTTCCTTCGCAATCGCAGCCTGAATCTCTACCATGCGTTCGATGATGCTGTCATCCTCTGCCTTGGCCATGATAAGTGCGTGCACCTTGGCATAATCACTGAGATACAGGTAGTCCTGAAGCATGTAGAAGGTGAAGCGGGCACGCGTGAGCGTACCGGCTTCCAGGTCACGGATGAAGGGTTGCTTGTATCCCTCTGCCCACACCTGGCTGGCGGCCTTGTAGAAGCGTCTGGCCATCGGAGAATCAGGCATGTTTCGTAAGGGTGTGGTGAAATCGTTGAAGTCGGTATCTGATTCTTCTTGAAGCGACCGAGGCTCCGCAATCGAAATGGTATTGGTTTGGAGAAGCGCGGGCGATGTTGCCCCGGAAGTCGATGGTGCTTTGTTCTGTGACGTTATGGTTGACATGACAGTCCTTACATGTATGTGTTGCAGAAATACTGTGTTACAGAAATGCTGAGTAACAGATGGTGAGTTACGAAAATATTGAGTTACAGGATGCTTGGCGCATCGGAAAAGTCTTTCAGCGTGCCGTCCGCAGTCTGCTGGATCGCTGCCCAGTCCTTGTCCGAAGAGGCATCGTACATGGCCCAGGTCTGCATTCCTGCGGATTTCGCGGAACGAACGGCGGTGAGAATGTCTTCGAAAACCGTGCATGATTCCGGCCGAACACCGAGAAGTCGGGCAGCATGCAGGTAGATATCGGGATATTCCTTCCCTCTGCAGATCCCGTCGCCCGTACTGCAAACGGCATCAATGTAGGGTACAAGACCTGCATGTTTCATAGCCGGTTCTCGCAGGGTGGGAGGCAGAGTCGTTGCAATGGCGAGTCGTGCGCCCGTCTCATGCAGGTGGCGAATATACGCCAAGGCATGCGGCTTTGGCTTCACACGGTGCGCATATTCATCCGCAGCCATACGATTCCATATGGCCATCAGCTCTTCGGGCGTATCGGACAGGTGGAAGCGTTCCCTGACATACAAGGCGATGTCGTGGAACTGCATGGAGGCAACGGTTTTGGAAAAGTTCTGCGGGCATTCGATTCCCCGCTCTGCGAAGAATTTCATGTCCATGGTATGCCACACACCCATGGAATCCAGCAGAGTGCCATCGAGATCGAAAATCGCCGCCTTGCCTGCGTTCGAGGTTGACGAAATGCTCATGAGTTAACGAACCGTCTGGTTCTTGCCGACAACGGAATCATCCAAACCGTGTTCATAGAGATCCCAGAAATGGTTCGTCGGCCCATTGCCGTTGCCGAGCATAAGCCCATGCCGTATAGCCATGCTGACGTATCGTTTGGCACGCGCAATGGCCTGGTCTCTTCTATAGCCAAGCGCCAGCTGGGAAGCGATGGCCGACGAATAGGTGCAGCCCGTGCCATGCGTATTCTTCGTGTGAATTCTGGGTGCGGTGAACTCGTGGAAGCGCTCCCCGTCGAAGAGGATGTCTCTGGCGTCACCACTGGCATGGCCGCCCTTGACAAGCACGCTCAGACAGCCCATCCGCTGTATGATTTGCGCTGCCTTGCGCTGATCGTCAACGCCTTCGATGGATATGCCGGAGATTCGCTCGGCTTCGGGAATGTTGGGGGTCAGAACGTCAGCGAGCGGAATGATCGTTTCGATCAAGCTGCCCACGCAGCTTGGATCCATGAGCGGATCACCATTCTTGGCATACATGACTGGATCGATCACCACATGTTCGGGCTGGTACTGTTCAAGTTTCTCCGCCACGGCATGCATGATTGCAGCGCTGTCGAGCATGCCGATCTTGACTGCCTTGGGTGGGATGTCCTCGAAGACGGCATCGATCTGATCCTTGATGATGTTCACGTCGACGTTGTGCACGCTGATGACGCGAGCAGTATTTTCGGCAACGACCGAGGTGATGACCGATTCTGCGAACACGCCATTGGCGCTCATGGTCTTGATATCTGCCTGGACTCCAGCGCCGCCCGAGCAATCGGACCCCGCTATCGTGAGCACGGGAACCAACTGTGTTCCCTCATATGTGGCCGTGTTTGTGGTAGCGGCATCATGTATGGCCGTATGTTCCGAGGTGTTCTCCACCATTGTTCCTCCCTACGCTGGTATTAACCAACAGGTTCTAAGGGTCAGGCATATGCCTATCTCAACTCATGACGAGTTCCCCTGTAACTGACAACATGTTGAAACTAACTCGCGACACAGACAATACCTGGAAAAATCAGCGAACTATATCCGACTCGCTTCGAGCAGTTCCTGAGCGTGGCGCAACGAGGTAGCCGACTCACTGCCAGCCAGCATCCTTGCAATCTCGTGCTGTCGTGAATCGCCCTCGACCATGGTCACCTCAGTTTCGACATGGCTTCCCCGTGAACCGTCTGATGCAGATTGAACGGCTCGCTTGCTGACGGTACATTGAGTCTGCGCCCATGACGCCACCTGTGCGAGGTGAGTGACCACGATCACCTGAGCATGGCGGGAGAGCATGGCCAGTCGTCTGCCGAGCTCAACGGCTGCCTTGCCTCCGACTCCAGCGTCTACCTCGTCAAAGATGAAGACTTTGTCATGTTCCGCTGCTGAAGACGATGTCCTATGTCTCGCATCGCTGTCTGCCATGGAGAGTTCCAGGGCGAGCATCAGACGGCTCAGTTCGCCACCGGATGCGCTCTTGCCCATGGGCAGTCGTGCAGAACCTGGGAATGGCGTGAAGAGGAACTCAATATCATCGCAACCGTGTGAATCCAGCAGCCCTTCATCCACGTCAATCTGGGAAGCTTCCTTATCGGTGGAATTATTGGTGGAATTATCGGTGGAAGCGGTGTGGGCTGACTCGAGCGAAGCGTATGTGGAGTCATCGAATCGTGAAGTCACCTGAATATCAAGGCGAGACCCCTGCATGGCCAGGGAAGCGAGCTCCGAACTCACCTGAGCGCCAAGCTTCTTCGCTGCGCGCAACCGTGATTTCGAAAGTCGTACGGCACTGGTGCCGACGTCGTGAAGCAGCTTGACACGCTGCGCTTTCAGCTCGGCGACGTGTTCAGGCGATGCCTCCACATCCTCCAGTTCAAGCTGCGCCTCATCCCTCCATTGCAGCACATGCTCGACATCGGGACCCCACCGTTGGACAAGCTCGTTCAAGGTATGTATTCGACCGTTGATGGCATCCAGATCGCCGTCCTCGTCGTCATTGTCGAGTTGACCTGCGAGAGAGAACACGATGTCAGCAAGCTCCTCATCAACCGATTCGAGGCGTTTGACGCTCTCGTCGAAGACTGCGGGAACGCCTATGTCTTCCAGAGCTCGAATGGCGGCATGTATCGAGGTGACGGCATCGGACTGATCTTCATCCACATCGATCTGTGAAGCATCGAGCGCCGCGAGCGCTCTAGTGACTCCCTGCGTGATGGTTGCCGAATTCTCGATGCGTTCTCGCCGTGACTTCAACTCCTCCAGCTCACCCGTATGCGGCGCAGCATCGTCAATCGCCGCAATCGAGGCACGAAGATACTCCGCCCTATCCTGAGCCGAGCTGCGCTGCCGATTCAAGGTGCTGAGACGTTCATCCAATTGTTGCAGTGCATGCCAGAGCGTGGCGTATTCTTCCCTCGTCTGCTCGTTATGCGCATACAAGTCAAGCATGTCTCGTTGTCTGGCACTTGAAGCCAGCCTCATCTGGTCCGCCTGCCCATGGATGGTGACCAGTTCCGAACCAACATCGTGAAGCAGAGAACGCGGCACGGTATGCCCGTTGAGTATTGCGCGTGAGCGCCGATGTGCAGGCAGGGAACGCGTAAGGAACAGTTCCCCCTCTTCGGGTTCGATGCCTGCGCTTTGGATGATGGATAGCGCGGGGCAATCCTGCTCCACATGAAAGATACCCTGAGCCCATATGTCTGCGTTGGCGGAATCAGTGCGGCCTGTCTGGACACTCGCTCCAGAAATCAGACGAATGGCATCGAGAAGCATGGACTTTCCAGCACCAGTCTCCCCCGTAATGGCCGTCATACCTGTGCCAAAGCCAAGATTCGCATGCCGGATGGGTCCGAGATTGCGAATTTCAAGTTCTTCAAGCATCGAGGTCTCCGTTCGCAGCATCATGCACCGCCATGCTGCTTGGAGCCGTAACCGGCGAATCCGAACCTTCGCTGCGCCCGGCCGACAGCGGCGAGACAGCCTCATTGTCGGAGCCAAGCACGGGGTTGCTTCCCTCGGTTCGACGCGATTGCGCGTAGCTCATATTGCCGAACTGACCCTCATAGTGTCGGTTTTCTCTCCACCCGATGACCGGAAGACTGAACTTGGTCACCAGCCGCTTGGTGAATGATGTTCCGGAAAGCCTTGCCAGACGCAGCCTATCGTGGGACTCGCGCACCAGAACCCTTGAACCTTTGGGAACCCAGCGTTGGCGACGTCCATCGCAGCAAATCCATCCATCTGAAGTGGATTCCTCAAGAACGTCGAAGCTCAGGGTAGAGCTCGAGCCGATGATCAGAGGCCTGGCAAACAATGCGTGGGCAGCCAGCGGCACCATCTGCAACGCCTGAACATCGGGCCATACGATAGAACCGCCAGCAGAGAACGCGTAGGCCGTCGAACCGGTCGGTGTGGCGACAATGATGCCATCGCAGCCAAAGGAACTCATCTCGACGTCATTGACCCGGATGCTCAGTTCAATCATCTTGCCCCGGTCGGAGTGTTCGAGCGTCATGTCGTTGAGCGCCCAATCGGTTATGGGCTGCTTCGCCTCTGGAAGCCACAGGTCGATATGCGCAACCATGCGAGCATCGATGGAATAGTCACGGTCGGCAATCTTGCCAATGGCTTCGCTCATCTGGAAGCTTTCGAATTCAGCGAGAAAACCGACATGGCCGAGATTGATGCCGACTATCGGAACATTCGTGCATTTCACGAGTTCCGCAGCACCCAGCATGGTACCGTCACCTCCGAGAACCACCACGATCTCCGTGTCATCATCGACTACTCGTGGCTGTGAACCATACGCGGGGGCCTCAAGATTATCGATCACCTTGACGGTGAAACCCGAAGCCTGAAGCTGGTCCACGGCCTCGCTGACCACATTGCTGCTGGAACGAATGCGACGATGGGTGACGACCACAGCTTTGCGTTGAACCATAAATCCATGTTCCTTCCCCAGGCAGTACGCGCCGCATTCGGCAACGTTCATGTTCTGCCAACAATCCTAATATCACCCAAAGAACGTTGGGGCTTGTGGCTAAACTCCAGACATAGAGATTGACAATAACCGCGCTTCGAACATGCCTGCGCCTGTGCAATCCTCAGTGAAGCGTGGGTTCATTCAGTTCTTGGGAAAGTCTACCCAGAGCAAATATTCTGCATTGCCGTGAGTCCCCTCGATGGGTGAAGGGGCTGATTCTCGAATGACGAAGCCATGATCGCGTGCACAGTCGATGACCTTGTGCAAGGCTTCCTCACGCAATGTCTGACTCGCCACGATCCCGTGATGTCCCAGTCGCGTGCGGCCCACCTCAAACTGTGGCTTGACCAGCAGAATGCAGCTTGCTGGCTGCCGAAGCAATGAGGCAATTGCAGGAATCACATAGGTGAGCGAAATGAATGAGACATCAGAGACGACGTATTGCGGCTGAAATGGCAGATCATCTGCCGTGACGTCTCGAATATTGATACCATCCATCTCATAGACGCGAGAATCGGCAGCAATCCTGTCATTCAGCTGCCCATGGCCAACATCCAAGGCAATGACTCGCCGTGCTCCTCGGCGCAGTACAACATCGGTGAATCCACCGGTGGACGCTCCGATATCGAGACAATCCAGCCCTGCAACATCCGGCAGACCGTGCGGCAGAAAAGCTTCGAATGCTCCAGCGAGCTTCAAAGCGCCTCGTGAGACATAATGCTCACCCAGATCGACGGAAAGATGATCGCCAGGCTGCACCACGGTCGAACTTTTCACCACAATCTGATCATTGACTCTCACCTGACAGGCAGCGATGGCCTGGTGAGCCTTCGTTCGCGACTCAATGAGACCAGCATCGACAAGCGCCCTGTCAAGCCGCTGCGCAAGGGCAGGCACATGCGCCGGTGTATAGGGTGAATGGGACGCATGCGATGAATAATCAGTGCGTTGCGTCATCTAATTCCCGTTGCAGCCGTTGCAAAACCGTGGTAAAAGCGCGAATCTGATCGCTCAGTGTCGACTCGGTGACATGCTCAAGCTCCGGAAAGCGCTCTTCGATGCTTGCATCAGACGATTCCGAACTCGGAACTGAATTCGAAACAGCCGCCGTGCCTCGCCCGTGCTGCTCACCATGTTCCTGTGTCAGAGGTTCCTGTGTCAGATCAGGTGTCACATCATGTGTCGTATCCATGGTTCAGTCCTCGGATGCGGAGAGCTGCAGCGCCTGCTCGACGGCACTCGTATCGATCTCCTCTGCCGAGACACCGCTATCCATGGCTTCCCAGCAGACACAGCTGCCGGCACGAAGCGCATCAAGGCCATCATGCGCATGAATTGCGGCAGTCGAGGCCTCCAATGCAAGCCGCTTGCCATCGAGACGGACCACGCAATCCCGGCAACGCCACTCGCCTGCGCCGATCCTGTCTACGGCAGGATGCACCATATCGAGCCCCAGAAGGTCTCTGGCGATATAAGTTGGACGCTGAACGACCGAGGCAGTCATGATCATGCGGGCAGTGGCAACGCCGGTAAGCACTACCAGCGAATCATAATCGCCACGGTTGGCTGCTTCAATATCCGTATCCAGACGATCACCGACAGGAAGGCAGCTTTCACCAGGAATGGGCTGACCATCGTGTGAGAACAGCGTTCGTGCCTCGTCATACATTGCCGATTCGGGCTTTCCGGCAGAATCCTGCGGATGCTTGCCGGTTGTTTCGATGACGGGCAGCTGGAGCGCACCATTGCCGGGAGCTATCCCCTGCTCGCGAGGAATCGTCATGTCACGGTTGGTCACGTAATATTGAGCACCCTGCTCGATGGCATAACTCGCCTGAGCCAGTTCGTTGAAACTCAGGTCCTTGTGCCATGACTGCAGCACAGCGTCAGGATGCTCCCGCGCATCGTCAACGACTTCGAAGCCCACCTTGCGGACTTCATCGCGAAGATGCTCAGCGCCGACGATCAGTACCTTGGCACCGCTCGGCAGATGATGGGTAAGCATCCGTGCGGCAACGATGGCAGAGGTGATGATGTCAGCCCCCTGAGCGTTGACTCCGAAACCCTGAAGCTGACGTGCCACGGTATCGGGAAAGCGCGAGGGGTTGTTGGTGGTATATGAAGGCCTCATGCCATCGGATTGTGCCTTCGCGATGCCTTCGGATGCGTGCGCGACAGGATCATCGCCTCGATAGACCACCCCGTCCAAATCGAGCAAGGCAAGGGAATAGCGCCTCGCAAGCGGTTCTTTGCTTTCTTTCAGGCATCGCGTGTGATTCATAACCATCGACCTTCGCTATGTGAATGTCAGTTGTCACTGCTGTTCGTTACCAGTACTGTCAATTGCCACTGTATATCAGTTGTTGCTGGATTCCTTGTCTTCGGACTCAGATGCAGCGTTCGCAGAGTCGTGTTGAGGAGCATCCACAGTGTTTGCTGTAGCTGTTGCATCATCTGTATCGGCTGCATCGGTTACATCAGTTGTCGTTGTCTCAGTTGTCTCAGCTACATCAGCAGAATCTGTGACATAAGCTGATTCCTTGGTATCTGTGTCGGGTGCATCTGTAACATCTGTAACATCTGTGACTTCAGCTTCATCAGGCAGTTCGGCTTCCTGTGAAGCCTTCTGGTCTTGGGCATCGTTACGGAATGAATGGTCTCTGCGGGTCTCGTGTCGCTCATAGCGGCCAGGACGCTCCGAATACCGTTCATCATCCGCCTCAATGCCAAGAGTTTCGAGATCTCTGTCTGAGATCTCCTCCAGATCATGGTCAACGACTATGTCCTCAGCGGATTCATCGTCGTCGGCATCGGCATATTTGGTTTCAAGCTTATCGAGCAGCGTATCAAGTTCTGCTGCCTCATCGGCTCTGCCAGCCTGCTCCAGGAAGTTCTGCTGGGCCTGGACCGCACGCATGCGATATTCGCCGGAAAGCCCCTTGGCATTTGCCAACGTCGTCACGGTTTCTACGGCCTTGTCCAATAACCCAAGGTCTGCGAGAGCTCCTGCATAGACGAGGAACATCTCAGCCTTCGCCTCACCTCTCAGCTGCTTGCCCTCATCCGATGATGCGACTTCCAAGGCCTTCTTGGGATTGCCCACGCCACGCTCACAGTCAGCGATGAACGGCAGATAATCCAGATAGCCGTTCATGCGGAACGCAGTTCTGAATTCGCGCATGGCAAGCTTGTACTCGCCCTGACGGTACGCGATGAAAGCCAGGGTTTCGCGTGCCACATCGACGCGAGACGCCTGTCTGGCTATCCACTTCGCATGTTCCAAGGCAGCCTGCGGATCTTCTTCTTCAAGAGCATAGGCTGCAAGCATGTGCAGACCGGTATTCTCTGCATGCTCCTTGCTCAGGCCACGCAGACGTTCCTTTTCATCCTTGGAGAGCATGGACCATTCCATGCCCCGAGGCATCCGAGGCTCGCCAGGACGTCGGTCGGTATACGGATTCTGCGAAGGGAAACTGATCGTGCCATCCGAGTTGCGACGTGGCTTATCGAAACCACGCTCGTCACGATGCTGATAGCCGCCCGAACCGCCATGTTCGAAACGTCGATTGTCGCGATGTTCTCCGCGGTTGTCGCCATTCCTGTCGAAGCTACGACGCTCGAATCGATGCTCGCCACGCCCACCGTCATGACCATGATCACGACGGTCATCACGGCGATCATCACGATGATCGTTGTACCGGTTGAAATGACGCTCGCCACGATCATTGCGATCGTTGCGATCATGATGCTCGTTGCGATCGAAACGTCGGTTTCCATAGCTGCGATTGCCGCCATTGCGACGCTCCTCGCCACGACTGTCTCCACTGCGACGATCACGGCTGCGATTATCCCTGTCGTAACCTTCGCCATAGCGATGTTCGCCACCACGGTTATCGCGATGATCGTCATGGTTGTAGTTCCTGTGGAAACTGCGGCGCTCGCCACCTTCTTGGCGATCCCTGGATGGAAAACGACGATCACCGCTGCGATGGTCATTGCTGCGGTCGCGATTGTTGAAACGACGATCGCCCGAGCCGCGTCGATCATTGAATTTGCGATGCTCGCCATCATTGCGGCGGTCATCATTGCGACGCTCACCATTAGGGTGGTCATAACTGCGACGGTCATTACTGCGATGATCGTTGTCAACATGACGGTCACCATAGCTACGATGTTCGCCATAGCTGCGATGCTCACCGTAGTTACGATGTTCTCCCGAGTTCCTGTGTTCGTTAAAATTGCGGCGTTCTCCATCGGTGCCGCGATCGTTTCTGCGACGGTCATCAGCATTGCGATGGTCATTGCCGCGATAGCCATGGTCACGATTGTCGAAGCTGCGACGGTCGTTGTTACGGTGCGGTCCGCCGAAGCGACGGTTGCCACCATTGCCACTATTGTGGCGATCATTGCCACGATCATTACTGCGATCTGCACCGAAACGACGATGCTCGTTGTCTCCACCCTCACCATGTGAGCGACTGTGCTCGAATCTGCGAGATCCGCCGAACTTGCCGCGCGAACCCGAATGCTGTGAGCCTGAACGGCCCTTGTAGGATCCTCTTCGCTGCGATGAGCCACCGGCTCTGTTATGGTCGCCGCCACGATTGCCATTGTGTCCCGACTGTCGGGAATTACCTTCATGCTCTGCCATATTCTTATCCTTATTCATACATTGTGTGACATCACATTGATGCCAGTGCGTCGTTTTCCAAACGCCAAGTCATTCATCACTCACTCTTATGTTGTTGCCATGGGTCAGCGACACGTAGCACATGGCTACTGTCCAGCCGCAATCATGCAATGCTAGTCCTGCAGACGAACTGCACCTATGGTTTTCTTTCCCCTACGAATCACTGCAAATCCACCTTGCAGGAAGTCTTCGGCACCAAGTTCGGCATCGGCTTGTTCCACGCGAGCGTTGTTGAGATACATCCCACCCGATGTGACGATCTTACGCGCCTGCGAGACAGAAGCAAACAACCCTGCATGCACGGCTGCTTCGACAAGACGCTCGCCGACCGATGCCGACGCAAAGTCCTTGTCCGCGCCTTCGCCCATCGATACCTTGACTCCATCCAGCGAAGCTGCCAGTGTTTCGCTATCAATCTCGTGGAGATCAGCGCCTCGACCGAACAGTGCAGAAGCCGCGTCAATGGCCTGCTGTGTGGCGCGATCGCCATGCACGAAGCTCGTCACTTCCCAAGCCAACACTTTCTGTGCTTGCCGCGCTCCGGGGTTATCCACGACTTCCTTGGCAAGCTCTTCAATCTCCTGCTTGGAAAGGAAAGTGAAGTATTTCAAGAGTTTGATGACCTGATCGTCAGGCTGATTGAACCAGAACTGGTAGAAACGATATGGGCTCAGCATGGTCGGATCAAGCCAGATGGCTCCACCTTCCGACTTGCCGAACTTCTTACCCTGGGCATCGGTGATGATTGGCGATGTCATCACACTGACATTCTTGCCACGCACCTTGTGAATCAGATCGAGACCGCTGACGAGATTGCCCCACTGATCGTTGCCACCAAGTTCAAGCACGCAGTCATGGGTATCGAAAAGATGCAGGAAGTCATTGCCCTGCAATACCTGATAGCTGAATTCTGTGAAGGAGATTCCCTCGTCGGAGTTGAGACGGCGAGCCACGATGTCCTTGTTCAGCATGGTGCCGAGTCGGAAATTCTTGCCCACGTCACGCAAGAAATCGATGACCGACATCGAGGCAGTCCAGTCATAATTGTTCACGAATTGCACGGCATTGTCACCGTCAGCATCGAGAAATCTGCTGATCTGCTGACGCAGACGCTGCGCCCACTGCTCAACGATCTCAGCGGCATTGAGGGTTCGCTCCCCCGATTCGCGAGGATCGCCAATCAGACCCGTTGCCCCACCGACAAGCGCATAGGGTGTATGCCCTGCAGCCTGTAAATGACGCATGTTGATGAGCTGAACAAGATTGCCAATGTGGAGCGAAGCAGCCGTTGGATCAAAACCTGCGTAGAAACTGATCGGCTTTCCATTGAGGGTTTCGAAAAGCCGTGTCTCGTCAGTGTGCTGAGCTATTAAACCGCGCCATTGCAATTCGTCCGACAACGAATCGAATCCCGCCTGCCTGTAGTTCGTGACTTGCACCATGATCCGTGCTGCTCCCTCTGTACGCTAGAAAAACCGCGATTATCGCCACGCCAGTATGTCAGAGAGCACAGACACGCCAGTATGTCAAAGAGCACAGACACGCCAATCACGACAAGAGTGCACCGGATTGAGTGCACTGGATTGGCGTGGCGACATGTGCCTGCGTCAGGAACGTACCCCAGTCATTGCTTATCTATCCGGCTCGCAAGCGTCTTCAGCTGGATTTCGGCATCATGAATCTGTTCTGCAACGCGTTCGGGCGACGTACCGCCCTTGCCGTTGCGCGCCTTGACCGAACCTTGGGTGGTGAGCACCTCTCGAACCTGCGGAGCGAGGTCAGCATCGATGAAGCCATCGAAGATTTCACTGAACTCTGAATCCTTCAAATCCCACAGTTCTTCGCTTTGGCTTTCGGCACGCTTGACGCATGCTCCTGAAAGCTCATGGGCATGGCGGAACGGCACGCCATGCTTGACCAGCCATTCGGCGATGTCGGTGGCCAGCGCAAAGCCGGTCGGAGCTTCCTCCTCCAAACGTCTGCCATCGAACTGGAGTGTGGCGACCATGCCAGAGAAGGCAGGCAGCACCACTTCGAGCGTATCCACTTGGTCGAAGACCGCCTCCTTGTCCTCCTGCAGATCTCGTGCGTAGGCGGTCGGCAAGCCTTTCAGCGTGGTCATCAGTCCCGTCAGATCGCCAATCAGTCGACCTGCCTTGCCGCGAGCGAGCTCGGCAATGTCTGGATTCTTTTTCTGCGGCATGATCGACGAGCCGGTCGAATACGCATCATCCAGACGGACGAACGCGAACTCCTGCGTATTCCATATGATGATCTCTTCGCTCAACCGTGACAGATCGATGCCAATCATGGCAGCGACGAACGCAAATTCTGCAACTGCATCACGCGAAGCCGTGCCGTCAATGGAATTCTCGGTAACACGTGAAAAGCCGA
The DNA here is from genome assembly GCF_041080795.1 of Bifidobacterium sp. WK041_4_12. Taxonomy (NCBI): domain Bacteria; kingdom Bacillati; phylum Actinomycetota; class Actinomycetes; order Bifidobacteriales; family Bifidobacteriaceae; genus Bifidobacterium; species Bifidobacterium aquikefiricola. The sequence continues at coordinate 1,470,006 of NZ_CP129674.1, forward strand.
GATCCTTGGCAACGGCCTGAGGGTCAAGTCCCAGCGTATTGCCCGCCAGAGCACCAGAACCATACGGGCTTGCATCGGCCCGTTTGTCCCAGTCAACAAGTCGGTCAACATCGCGCAACAGCGGCCATGCATGTGCCATGAGCTGATGAGCCAGCAACACGGGCTGAGCATGCTGCATATGCGTGCGACCAGGCATCACCGTCGTCCCGGCAGCATGGGATTGCTTGATGATCGACGCGACCAGGTCGAGCACGTCCTTGGCGACCACGCGAGCATGGCGTCGCAGCCACATGCGGATCAGGGCAGCGATCTGATCGTTTCGCGAACGCCCCGCTCTGAGCTTTCCGCCCAATTCGTCACCTGCAATCTCGAGCAGGCCACGTTCGAGAGCGGTAGCCTCATCCTCGTCCGATTCCTCGGGAACGAATTCACCCGCATCGACCCTGCGTTGAAGTTCATCAAGGGAAGTCTCCATGCGAGTGAGCTCATCATCGGTGAGCAGACCTGCCCGTGCCAGGGCACGGGCATGAGCGCGAGAACCCGCGATGTCATCATCGGCAAGACGCCAATCGAACTGCGTGGATTTGCTCAATCGTGACAGTTCTGGCGAAGGACCCGACGTGAAGCGTCCGCCCCATAATGCGATTGATTCATGACCTTGCTCAGCCATACTCATGCCCCTATTCCCATCGTCAATCCACCGGTGCCGACTATTTGACGTCACCTTGTGGAACTTCCACCGCATTGCCGAACTTCACATCACGCGCTGCGGCGACCTTGCTTGGAAGGCCGTAGATCTCGATGAAACCGTTCGATGCCTTCTGATCGAAGGAGTCGCCGGTCTCGTATGTGGCAAGGGAGTAGTCGTAGAGCGAGCTGTCTGAGCGACGACCCGTCACGACTGCGCGGCCACCGTGAAGGCTCATGCGAATCTGACCGGACACGTACTCCTGCGTGTCCTTGATGAAGGCTGTCAGGGACTTGACCGCTGGCGAATACCATTGTGCGTCATAGACCAGCTCGCCCCAGCGCTTGTCGATGTCACGCTTGATGCGATGCTGTTCACGCTCAAGGCAGCAGTTTTCAAGCTCCTCGTGAGCCGTTATCAAGGCAATGGCACCGGGTGCCTCGTACAGTTCGCGTGACTTGATGCCGACCAGTCGATCTTCAATCAGGTCGATGCGGCCGATGCCCTGTGCTCCTGCGCGGCGGTTCATCTCTTCGATGGCCTGCAGGGGCGTGACATCCTTGCCATCGATCTGGACGGGAATGCCCTTCTTGAAGGTGATCGTCACTTCGTCCTCAACCGGCGGGAATGCTGGGTCGTCAGTGTACGAATAGACATCCTTGGTGGGCGCGTTCCACGGATCCTCAAGATAGCCTGTCTCGATTGCGCGTCCCCATACGTTCTGGTCGATGGAATAGGGGCTTTTCTCCGTCTGCTCTATCGGCAGCTTGTGCTCCTTGGCATACGCGATTTCAACGTCACGCATCAGACCAAGATCGCGGATGGGGCTGATGGCCTTCAGCGTTGGATCGATGGACATGATGGACACTTCAAAGCGCACCTGGTCGTTGCCCTTGCCCGTGCATCCATGGGCAATCGTGTCTGCCCCAAACTGATGCGCCGCATGAACCAGATGCTTCGTAATCAATGGTCTGGAAATGGCGGATACCAGTGGGTATACACCCTCATACATGGCATTGGCCTGAAGTGCCATCATGCAGTATTCGTCCGCAAACTCGTTGCGTGCATCCACAACGTACGATTCGACGGCACCGCAAGCCAGTGCGCGCTGCTTGATTGTCTGGAGGCGTTCACCACCCTGACCCACGTCCAAGGAGACGGCAACGACATCCTTGCCGGTGCGATCCTTCAGATATGGAATGGCGACGGAGGTATCCAAACCTCCCGAATAGGCCAAGACGATTCTTTTGTTGTCACTCATAGCAACCCTTCCGATATATGTTTCACATGTATTATTCGTGCATCGCATGTCATGTGCGCAAGCCGGTGAGCGATACGCAGCAGACAGACGAGACTACCCTTGTTGTTTTGAACTCATATGTGACGATTCTCCTCCGGAGGCGAGCAGTAGAAACCATTCTGCCTTGTCCTGGGCGGTCTCGGCATCGACGGCAATGGCCATGACCGTGTCATCCCCGGCAATCGTTCCGACAACTCCCTGAATGGACTGACGATCCAACACGCTGGCAACGTATTGTGCAGCTCCCGAAGGCGTGTGAATCACCACAAGGTTCTGTGCAGTGGCTACAGAAGTCACGAGACCAGTCAGCGTTCTCGAAAGCTGCTGCTCAGCGCGGTTCAATGTGCTATGTTCTGCGCCATGCTCCGCATCATCCTCATCGTCAGGCATGGGCCGAACCTTGGAGAACTCTCCAGAAACAGTTGATTCCGGTACCACGTAGGCAAAGCTTCCATCGGGCTGACGCTGCTTGCTCGCATGCATCTCGTCCAGATCACGACTCAAGGTGGCCTGGGTTACCTCAATGCCCTGAGTGGCAAGCACCGTGGCCAGCTGCTGCTGAGAGGTTATGGCAGAGTTGGACAGTGCCTGCTGAATTGCACCGTGCCTTGCAGCTCGCGTCGGTGGTCTCCTGAGTCCTGAATATGCTTCATCGCTCATGCCATCACCTCCTTGTCCCAATGGTCGATTGTCAACATTTCACTGCAATTCATGCGAGAAGATCGTCGTCCTCGCGCTGCTTGCCAATCAGCCAGGTCATCAACGCCTTCTGCGCATGCAGACGATTTTCGGCTTCATCCCAGACGACGGACTGTGGGCCGTCGATAACCGAGCCGGTCACTTCCTTGCCACGGTATGCAGGAAGGCAATGCTGGAACAGCGCGTTCGGAGCGGCATGGCTCATGAGCTCGTCATTGACCTGATAATCCCAGAAGGGCTTCGAACGAGTGGCGTACTCACTCTCCTCTCCCATCGAAACCCAGGTATCAGTGAAAATGCAGTCGGCATCCTTCGCCGCTTCGAAAGGATCGGTGGTCACGAGAACCGAACCGTTGTTGTGCTTTGCAATGGTCTTGGCATCGTCGACGATTGCCGGATCGGGCAGATATCCGTAAGGTCCGGCAACGGCGACATGCATGCCCGCAGTGGCTCCCGCCAGCAGATATGAATTCGCCATATTGTTGCCGGCATCCCCGAGATACGCGATGCGCTTGCCTGCAAGGCTATCGACACCTCCACGATGCTGTGCGATGGTAAGAAAATCTGCAAGCACCTGGCATGGGTGGAATTCGTCGGTCAGGGCGTTGATGACGGGAACGGTGGCATAGCGAGCCATCTCCTCGACTCGATCCTGGCCGAAAGTCCTCCACACAATCGTCGAGGTCATGCGTGTGAGCACACGCGCAGTGTCGGCAACGGGCTCGCCACGGCCAAGTTGCGAACCGCCTTTGTCTATCACGAGAGGATACCCGCCAAGCTCGGCCACGCCCACGGAGAAGCTTGATCTCGTTCTGGTGCTGGGCTTGTCGAACAGCACCGCAACGGCTTGCGGGCCTTCGAAAGGTCGTGCATGAAAACGGTTTTCTCGGAATTTCATGCCCAGTCGTAAAATCTGCAGTTGCTCGTCATGTGAGACATCGTCATCGCGCAACATATGCCGTAAAGGTGCAGCCATCTCCATCTCTTCCTTTCATCCTTTGTTTTCAGCGTGAAAGACCTGTACTTCCACGCTGTACCACGTCAAATCCTTGCTCAGGTGAACACCGAGTGAGCTGCATGCTCAGTCATCGGGCAGATCCGAGGGAACTTGCGAGAGTATCGCAATGCAGCTATCGACATCCTCGGCGCTGACCACCAATGATGGAGCCAGACGCAGAGCGTTCGAGGCGACGGCGTTGACAATCAGCCCATGCTCCAAAGCCCAGTTGACCACGGCATGCGCGCATGGATGCGAGAGCAGCACTGCGTTCAGCAGACCTCGACCTCGTGTGGACACAAACAGCTCGTTATCACAGGCATCAAAGCCTGCACGAAGCTGTTCGCCTCGTTTTTCAGCATTATTGACGAGTCCGTCATCCTCAATGATCTGCAAGGTTGCCAGCGCTGCGGCAGCACCCAGAGGATTGCCGCCAAAAGTCGATCCGTGAAGCCCTGCGGTATACATGTCGGAAAGCCTCGAACCAAAGGCAATCATGCCGCCCATCGGGAAACCGCCCGCAACGCCCTTGGCGAAGGTGACGATATCGGGTTGGATTCCCCCGCTCAGGTCGTTGCGCTGGAAGGCGAACCAGGAACCGGTACGACCGATGCCCGTCTGCACTTCGTCAACGATCAGCAGCGCCTGATGCTGATCGCACAGAGCCCTTAACCCTTGCACATATGCAGGATCAAGCGGCAGGACTCCTGCCTCTCCCTGAATCATTTCGATGATCACCGCAGCCACAGGGCCTTTCGCATACTTGCCAATGCCGGTTCTGGCAAAGGCATCGTGCATGGCATCGATATCGTTGGCCTCGACAAACTCGACATCAGGAATCAACGGTTCGAAGGGCTGGCGGATGTCCGGTTTCCATGTGGCACTCAGAGAACCCATGGTGCGACCGTGGAAGCCATGCTTCAACGCTATGATTCTTGGCTCTTTGCCTCCCATGACCGAATGCGCGTTGGGCAAGGTGCAGCCATACAGCTTAGCCAGCTTCAGGGCCGCCTCATTGCCTTCGGTACCGGAATTGCCGAAATACACATGCGATCCGTGTGGTGCCCCCGACAGTTCGATAAGCTTCTCAGCCAGTCTGATCTGCGGCTCGGTGGCAAAATAGTTGCTGACATGGGCCGCCTTCGATGCCTGAGCGGTCAGAGCCTCAATCCAGCGAGGATTCGCATACCCTACCGAATTGACGGCGATGCCTCCAAGAAAATCGAGATATTCATTGCCGTCCACGTCCCAGACGTGGGTGCCCTTGCCATGATCGAGCACGCGAAGTGGCTTGCCAAAGACATGCATGTGCACATCCTGGTATTCGTCCAGCCACTGTTCGTCAAGCTTTCCCAATCGTTCACCTGCTGACATACGAACTCCTCATTTCTATTCCATCTTCAGGAACGACCATCGTGCCAATCCCATATGAAGTAAAAATCTCATTCAACAGGGAATGTGGCTTGCGGCCATCGATGATATGTGCCTGAACGACTCCCCCATCAAGTGCACGTACACACGCTTCCATCTTCGGTTTCATCCCGGTTTCCAAGTCTGGGAGCATGTCTCTGAGGTTTTCTACACCGATGCGACCAATCAGCGAATTCTCGTCCGGCCAATCGGCGTAAAGGCCATCGATGTCGGTCAGGATAAGGAATTTCGAGGCACCGACTGCCGCTGCAAGCGCTGCAGCCGCCGAATCCGCATTCACGTTCAATACCTGCATCGGATTCGATTCGTCAGGAGCGACCGAGGACACCACAGGAATCCTGCCAGCGCTGACGAGATCTTCGACAGCCGAGGCATCAACGCTGACAACGTCACCGACAAGACCGATATCCGTCGCAACACCTTCGATGATGGGCTTTCTCTGCATTGCCGAGAACAATCCGCCATCTTCGCCTGAAAGCCCGACCGCATATGGGCCATGAGCATTGATCATGCCGACCAGCTCTCGAGACACCTTGCCTGTCAGCACCATGCGAACGACATCCATGGCCTCAGGCGTGGTGACGCGCAGCCCGCCCTTGAATTCAGATTTGATACCCAAAGCCTTGAGCATTCTGGAAATCTGAGGTCCGCCCCCATGAACGACAATCGGATGCAGTCCAACCTGTCGTAGGAACACCATGTCTTCAGCAAAGCACTGCTTGAGACGCTGATCCACCATCGCATTGCCGCCATATTTGATGACAATGCGTTCGCCTGAGAATTCCTCAAGCCATGGCAACGCTTCAATGAGCACCTCAGCCTTTTGGTCGGCTCTCAAATCGGTGTGGACGTCGAAGCGGAAGCCTGGTCCCTTTATCTCGCTCATATCATCTGCCTTGTTGCGATGTTCGCCTGTGTCGGATTGTGTCTCATGATTCGTAGTCTGAATTGATTCGTACATATTCATGAGTCAAGTCGTCGGTCCATATGGTTCCCTGAGATTCTCCTGCGTGCAGATTGATAACGATGTCCACGTGACGTGGGGTCATGTCAACGAGCGAGCGGTCCTGACCGGGCTTGCCACCGTCACAGACGCGTATGCCATTGATGTCAACGGTCACCTTGTTGGGGTCGTAGGGAGCAATGGATTCTGGAACGGTGCCGATCGATGAAACGACTCTTCCCCAATTGGGATCGTTGCCCGCTATGGCGCATTTCATCAGATTCGACGATGCGACTGCTCGTGCGCACGCCAGAGCGGCCCGTTCATCGCTTGCGCCGATCACGGTCATGTCGACATCGTGCGAGGAGCCTTCTCCATCGCCGACAATCTGATGGGCAAGCGACGCACAGGCTTCGGCTACTGCCTTATTGAACTCTTGCGGCTCAGGGCTGATGCCGCTTGCACCCGAGGCGAGCAGCAAAACCGTATCGTTGGTGGACATGCAGCCGTCAACGTCGATGCGATTGAATGAGGTCTGAGTGCCTTGTTGCAGCGCCTGCTGCGCCTGCTCAGAGGTCACGACCGCGTCGGTGGTGAGTATGCAGATCATTGTGGCGAGTTGGGGGGCGATCATGCCTGAACCCTTGACCATGCCGCCCACGCGGAATCCTGAGCCTTGGATTTCAACGGTTTTCATCGTGGTATCGGTGGTCATGATCGCATGTGCCGCATCCGAACCGGCCTGTTCGCCATCATCGAGATGATCGAAGGCATCATGGACTCCGTGCAACACATGATCAAGAGGAAGCAGTTCGCCAATCAGCCCGGTCGAAGCGACAGCAACGGCATGTGCATCGGTCCCTATCAGCTTTGCGAGTTCTTGCGCAGTCTGTGTGCTTTGTTCAAGCCCTGCCTGACCCGTGCACGCATTGGCACCACCTGAATTGACCACAACACCCTTGAGATGCCCGTCCTGAACGGCCTTTCTGGACCACTGCACCGGTGCGGCGCAGAATCTGTTAGGCGTGAAGACACCGGCGACGACATCGAGAGGTCCCTGATTGACGACTACTGCAAGGTCGCGCTTGCCTTGATGGCTCGAAATTCCTGCAACAACCCCCGCTGCCTGAAAACCCTGTGCAAATGTGACGCTCATGGCGCTACTCCTATCGTTGTCAAACCGGTAATCTCGTTAAGACCTAAGGCAATGTTGAGTGACTGAATCGCCTGACCGGCAGTTCCTCGATTGAGGTTGTCAATCGCAGCGAAGGCATAGAGACGCTGTGAATTGCGGTCGATGGCGGTCTGAAGATGCGCACAGTTCGAACCGACGATGTTCTGGGTTGCCGGCATCACTCCTTCCGGCAAAAGGCTTACGAAATGTTCCTTGTCGTAGAGATTTTCCCAGCATGCGCGAATCTCGGCATCGCTCAGTTGCATTGCGGCGTCGCTCAGATGGGCCGAAACCGTGGCAAGAATTCCGCGGCTCATGGGAACCAGCATGGGTGTGAATCCAAGCGAAATCTCATGCCATTGTGCAGGTGCTCGCCCGGCTGCATGGGTGAGATTCTGAAGCATTTCAGGAATATGACGGTGAGTGCCGCCAACCGAATACGGTGTTGCAGAGTTGAAAGCCTCAGCCGCAAGCAGATTCATGCGTTTTAGATTCTTGCCAGCGCCCGAATAGGCCACAGCAAGATCCGCGACGATGTCGTGTTCATCCACGAGCTGGTGAGCAATGGCTGGCTGGAATGCGAGCGTCACTGCGGTGACATTGCACCCTGGCCCAGCGATGCGCGTGGCTCCCCTGAGGGAATCGCGCTGCTTTGACAGTCTGCCATGATCATTGCTGGCTATCATTTCAGGAAGGCCGTAGGTCCAGGAACTGGCATAGGCACCGCCATAGTAGCTGTCCCACATCTCCTGTTCCTCAAGACGATGGTCGGCTCCGAGGTCAACAACGACGGCTGAGTCATCCAGCTGTGCAGCCAAAGCGCCCGAAGCTCCGTGAGGCAAGGCAAGAATGATGATGTCATGCCCATTGAGCACGTCTGGAGTCGTATCCTGAATCTCTAGATTGGCTAGAGTAGGGATGTGCGGAAGATATTCACCAAGCCGATGCCCTATGGATGAATGGCCAGTGACGCACGTGACCTGCATGTTGGGGTGGGTTGCCAGAATACGCAACGCCTCACCACCCGCATAGCCCGTGGCACCTGCCACGGCGACTGAATAACGTGCCATGTATAACTCCAAAGCTGTTCAGGCGACAAATCTTGTCTACCAATGAGCAACATTATATACATGTATGCAAGACATTGCATAATTATGCAGAAACGGAGTTTCCTGTCGTCCCCGCTAGACTGCCGATCCAGTCATAGATATCCTGATAGAGCTGGTTCGCATTGATATGGTTGAACCACATCCACACCATCAAGGCCGAATACAGTAGGTTGATGACGATGGCCGCTATTGCAAGACCCTTGCCCTTCATGTGGAAGAATCGCGTTCGATAGACAGAAATCGCACCCATGATTGCCGGCATGAATGGGAAGGGGAAGAACAGCGCGAGCACGAAGGACAGCACTGCATACGGATCCCAGCGACCATACAGCGGATTTTGATTGGGATCATTGGGATCAATGGTCGGATACATGTGACGTCTATTGACGTTTCCCGCATTGCCATATGGCGAAGATGCCGATGATGGCGAAGCTTGCTGACGTGCATCTGGAGAATTGCTGCCGCTCAGTCCATCATTGCCGCCAACGGCCTGCGGAGAGCCAGCAAAGGGATTTCCTGCCCAGGCCCCCTGATGCTGCTGCTGACCCTGCGACGTGTCATCACCGGTCTTCTCCTGCTGAGACGGTTCAGGTCCGCCATACACATAGGGATTCCACCCTGGATACTGGCTGGCCATGGCACCATATTGGGGTTGCCTATTCTGAACGCTGCCGCCATTCGACTGCTGATCGACTGCACGGTGAGGGTAAGAACCCTGCGCTTGATCATGGTGAACATTGCCATGCTGGGGCGTTGGACTGTCAGAAGCTTGAATTCCATAATGCTCTGACGGCCCTGCATTCCTTGAAGGACCCATCTGATCTGGGTTACGTTCACTTGAGCTCATTGATACCGTCCCCCTTGTCGTTCATTCAAGTATAAGCCGCATATGGCACAATCCGGCGATATCAACGATACTAGTCGCCGGATAGAAAACAAAGGAGTCATGAGCATGGACTCAAGCTCTCAGCACAGCTCCCAAATCCTTTGCCGCATCGACGATATGCTTTCGGATCTGCTCGCTGTCCTGCGAGGTCAAGGTCTTGTCAGCCGATCTGAAGGTTACTGAGAAGGCAAGTGACTTTTCATTCTCTTCGACCTGATCCCCCGTATAGACATCGAAGAGTTCGATGGATTCGAGGTCGCTCCCGGCTGACTGGCGAATGCAGTCGGTGAGCTGGTCAGCGGTAACGGCCTTGGGCACCGTGAACGCCAAATCCTGACGCACTGGAGGGAAGGCTGAAATCGGCTTGGCTTGAACGGGCTTGCTGTCAACCGCTTCGAACAGATCGGTCAGATTGAGTTCGAATGCAGCCGTATGCTCGGGAAAGTCCAGCGCCTCATTCACATGCGGATGGAACTCCCCGACAGTACCGATAACAGACCCGTCAGGCAACACCACCTGAGCCGTCCGTCCTGGATGCCAGGAAGCTTCGACGTCTGCAGGCTGCGGCTGATGAAGTCTGAGATGTGCACCGATGCGATCGGAAATGCGACGCACGACCTCGACCGCATCGGTCCAATCCACGGCACGATTCTCGCCCAGCCAGCCGGAATGCTCGGCATGACCAGTGAGAATGCCTGCAACATGCAGCGGTTGCAGCGGCAATCCAGCATCAAGCGCCTTCAACTGATCATCGCTGGGCTTGACAGCTCCGGGAAGCGCTGGAATGGCTGGAGCCTTGGGATTCCACAGGAACACCGATCCAAGCTCATAGACGCTCACATCGTGCATGCCGCGACGAATGTTGCGCTGAGCAGTCAGGGCCAGGGTCATGAGCAGTTCTCTGCGAAGATACGGTCGATCACCAGCCAGAGGATTCTGCAACTCAACGCTCAGCGGCTCTATCTGCTCGGCATCGACCGAAAACGCCTTGAAATCTTCCTCGCCGACGAATGGGTAGCTCAGCGTTTCGACTAACCCATATTCGGCAAGCGTATCAGCGATCCAGCGCCGGCGCAGCTGCTGAGGAGTAAGCCCGCTCCTGCCAATCACAGGTGCAGAGGGGACCTTCACGGGAATTTTGTCATATCCGACAAGTCGTGCGATCTCTTCGACCAGATCGCAGGCTTCGGTGAGGTCTGGACGCCATGTCGGAGGGGCAACAAGGAATTCACCATTGCCACCGCCACCCAGACGGCAGCCAATGTCCTGAAGTCTGGAGGAAATCTCGTTCAGATCGCAGTTAAGACCCGCCAGGCGCGCGACTTCTCTAGCCTTGAAATGAATTGGCTTCGGAGCCTTCGTGTTGTCCACATCGGTTACGGCCGAACTGGCCTCACCCTGACCATAGTGAACAAGCATGTCAACGGCCAACTGAGCCGCTGCAGGCTGCAACATCGTATCGACACCGCGTTCGAAGCGTCTGGAAGCCTCGGAGGGAAGCTTGTGGCGGCGTGCGGAGCGCGCAATCGTAATCGGATCGAAATGTGCTGATTCAATCAGAATGTTCTTGGTGTCTTCCGTCACTTCGCCATATTGACCGCCCATGACACCGGCAAGTCCCAGTATGCGCGAGGCACGATTGCCTTCGGGAGAATCGGTGATTACCAGATCTTCGGGATTCAGCTCGCGCTGCTTGCCGTCAAGCGTCACCAGGCTCTCGCCCTGCTGGGCGCGGCGAACGACTATGGGCATCGAAATCTTGTCAAGATCGTAGGCGTGCAAAGGCTGGCCCAGATCCATCATGACATAATTCGTCACATCCACTGCCAGCGAGATGCTTCTCATGCCTGCGCGTACCAAGCGCCTGCGAATCACATGAGGCGTATGGGACTGTGCAGCGTCGTAACCGTGTATGGTGCGCGCATAGTAGCGATCGCAACCCACCACATCATGGATCGGGTTGCTGTCTTCAATCTCGACCGCAACCTCCGATGCATGTTCCTGAGACGTATCAGGCATCGTCAGCGATGGCTTGGGCAGTTCCTTGTTCAGTTCAAGCACCGGATCGGTGAATCTGGCACCCGTGGAATTGTGATATTCGCGAGCAACGCCGCGATAGGAGAACGCATAGCCGCGATCAGGGGTGATGTTGATCTCAAGAATCGGATTGTCGAGATGAAGCAGGTGCATGACATCGTCGCCAGGCTGCAAGGCATCATACTGTTCCTTGGTGAAGCCATAGTTGCGAAGCAGCAGAATGCCTTGATGTTCCTCGCTCAGGCCCAGCTCACGTTCGGATGCGCACATGCCGTCAGAAATGTGACCATAGGTCTTGCGTGGCTCTATCTTGAAGTCGCCGGGAAGCACGGCTCCGGGAAGCGTCACGACTACCTTCTCGCCTGCAGCCATGTTCGGTGCGCCGCAGACAATGCCGCGTGGTTGTGGCTTTCCGTCTTCGTCTCTGTCGTTATATTCATCACCGACATCAACCTTGCACCAGTTGATGGTCTTGCCATTCTTCTGCTTTTCAGCTTGGGCAGAAACGACATAGCCAACGACGATTGGTCCGACAATCGTCGTCTTATGAATCATTTCCTCTTCAAGTCCAACGCGAACGAGGTCCTTGGCAAGCTGTTCATACGAAAGATCGGCCGGTAGCTTCACATGCTCCGCAAGCCAATCAATATCAACCATTGGCATGACTGATCACTCTCCCATAACGAATTGACGGCTGAAACGCACATCGCCCTCTACGAGGTCGTGCATGTCATTGATATCGTGACGCAGCAATAGCGTTCGTTCCATGCCCATGCCGAAGGCGAAACCTGCATACACATCCGGGTCGATGCCCGCGGACTTCAACACATTCGGATTGACCATGCCGCAGCCTCCCCATTCAATCCAGCCGGGGCCACCCTTCTTGTCAGGGAACCAAAGATCCATCTCTGCACTCGGCTCAGTGAACGGGAAATACGACGGACGCAGACGTGTACGGGCATCCTTGCCGAACATGGCGACCGCAAGCTTGTCGAGCACGCCCTTCAGATCGGCCATCGTAAGATTCTTGTCAATCGCTATCGCTTCGCACTGGTGGAACACTGGTGTGTGCGTGGCATCGAGCTCGTCAGTTCTGAACACACAGCCCGGGCACGCAACGTAGAGTGGGACACCCCTGCTCAGCAGAGAACGAGCCTGCACGGGTGAAGTGTGGGTGCGCATGACCATGTTCGACCCGACAAACCCCGCTGCATCCTTGGCCTGGTTACCTTTGATGTAGAAGGTATCCTGCATTTGGCGGGCAGGATGATCCGGCCCGAAGTTCAGCGCATCGAAGTCATACCATTCCGCTTCTACCTCTGGCCCCTGTGCAATCTGCCATCCCATGGACACGAAGAAATCCTCGACATCTTCCAACAGTTTCGCAAGAGGGTGTCGAGCGCCTATCGGATCGCGTCGAACTGGCAAGGTCATGTCGACTGCCTGGCGTGCGAGTTTGTCGCCTTCTTCTTGTGCCGCAAGCGTTTCCATGCGATTGGAAAATGCTCGTCCGAAGTCCGCGCGCAACTTCCCCATAAGCTTTCCGGCATCTTTTTTCTGATCTGCCGGAAGCGACTTGATTGATTTGCTCCCCAACGTCATCGCAGAATCTGCGCCTGCATATTGTGTTCTGAGCTTGCTCAGCTCTGCTGTACTTGAGGCTTCCTGAATTTTGCTGATTCCCTCGGCAACCTGTGCCTTGATTTCGTCAGCGTCGAACGTTGCAACGTCTGCCAACTGCGGACCTTTCCTCAATTTCACGGTTCAAGCATTCGCAGTGTCTCCTAGGCATGCGAAGAGTCTGTCGCGGCAAGCCCCCATGAGCTTGCGCGACTCTAACAGAACTCATATTGTTCCAACATGACTCGACATCGCAAGGGTGTGCAGCATGATTGCAGCACTTGTGGCCAGATTCAATGATTCAGCTTTTCCGTACATGGGAATATATACGATTCTGCTGCTCTTGCGAAGAATCTCAGCAGGCAATCCACGAGCTTCGTTTCCGAAAAGAGTCGCATGAGAACCCTTGGTGAGCAACGGATCGCGCACCACCTCCTGCAAGGATTCGGACTCGCGCTCCTCAACCCCATGCACATCGGCTGCGATGACTGGAATGTCTGCTTTGTGCATCGAAGTGAAGAAATCGTCTGCGCTCATGCGAATCACAGGAATATGGAAGAGGGAACCCGCTGTCGAACGGATGACCTTGGTGTTGAGCGCATCGACGCAATCATCGACGAACACGACGGCAGAGCATCCTGCGGCATCTGCAGCTCGGATAACGGTGCCGGCATTGCCTGGGTCGCGTATCTGCCAGAATGCCGCCAGCGTCGTTGGCTTCTGCGACTCTGAAGCGTTGAGAAGCTCTTCTATCACATGGATCATGGCACCGGCCTCTGCCACGGCAACGATGCCCTGAGCATCATCGCTGATCTGCTTCATCACGGCATCGCTGACATAGTGCACATAGATGTCTCTCATACGGGGATGGTCGAGAATCCTTGCAATCACTGCACTTGAGTCATGCAGTCTGGCAACCGCGTTGCCATCCTCACGCACATCGTCGTAATTCAGCGCAGTTTGCACGTAGATGTCCTTGATAATCTCCGGACGGTATGTCACCAGCTCTCTGACCGATTGTGGTCCTTCAACGAGAAACAGGCCGGATTTCTTTCTGGCTCTCGATTGCGCGAGCTGTGCGATGCGCTTCACGCGATCAGCGTGAGGATTGTCCATAATCTCATTCGAAACATGCATAGCTCTACTCTAGACACCACCCTCACTCTGGCATTGCGCATGCGCAATGCTGAGATGCGTACTTCAACGCAGTCGGGAGGGATGCCCTCGACAGAACATCTGATTCAGGAAATCTTAAGAATCCTTTCGGACTCATGTAAGCAATGCCACAGACCCCATACACGAAAGCCGTGTTGTATCTACATTACGGGACGCATCGGCTGTACCAGGATCGGACCCGGTCACTTCATTAACGGTAAGGAATCCAATGTTCGTGTTCAAAAACGCATGGAAAAGCGTTGTGCGGAACAAAGGCCGCAATATTCTCATCGCGATAATCGTCGCAATCATCGCAGCAGCCGCGACCATCGGGCTGTCCATTCGTCAGGCCGCTGACTCGGCAAGAACCACCGGTCTGGAAAACACCTCGGTCACCGCGCAGATCAGTGTCAACAGAGAAAAACTCATTGCAGCGGCACAGTCAAGCGGCAGCAATTCCACCAGACCAGACTTCTCGGCAATCCGTACCGCACTGACCAGCAAATCGCTGTCCTTGGCCGATTACGAAACATATGCCAAGGCTTCAACGGTACCAACCTCAACCTATTACACAGAAACATCATCGGTTTCCAAGACCGATTCCTTCCAGCCCGTTTCCACGACTGACACTTCCTCTTCCTCCAGTTCAGGCAGCTCATCGTCAACAAACAGCACGCAACAAGGCGGCACGGAACGAGACCGAGGAGGAATGGGTGGCGGCTTCGGAGCTGAGGAGACACAAACCGGAGACTTCAAGCTCGTCGGCTTCTCCTCCGACACCGCGGTGAAGCACGCCACGAATGGCACCTTCACCATGACCTCAGGCAAGGTGTTCGGCTATACGAGCGCCTCGAACAATGACGTGATCATCAGCAAGCCACTTGCAGACTTCAACAAGGTTGCGGTTGGCGACACCATTTCCGTCACGAATCCGTATGACACAGCCAAGACGATTTCCTTGAAGGTCGTCGGCATCTATAAGAATTCAACCGACACCACAAGCACCAACAATGGTCCGCAGCAGTCGAACTCGTCTGACCCGTCCAACGCCATCTACACTTCAGTATCGACGCTGAAAGCCCTTGGACTCGACACTTCAAGCCAAGTCACGACAACCGATTCATCGGGAACCTCCACCAAGTCCTCAGCTGCACAGCTCAGCTTCTCCTACGTGCTCGGCAGCAAAAATGACTACACCACCTTCACCAAGGATGTGAAAAAGGCAGGCCTCTCCTCCGACTACACCGTATCTTCTGCCGACGTGGAAGAGTATGAGTCGAGCCTGCTGCCATTGAATAACCTGGCCAAGTTTGCGCTGACATTGCTGATTGTAGTGCTGGCAGTAGGCGGCGTGGTACTCATCGTGCTCAGCCTGTTCAACGTCCGCGAGCGCAAATACGAAGTTGGTGTTCTTACCGCGATGGGCGTGAAGAAGGCAAAGGTTGCCACTCAGTTTGCCATCGAGCTGCTGATTGTCACGATGATCGGTCTCGGCTTGGGCGCTGCGGCAGGAGCAGCCGCATCGGTGCCAGTTTCGAATCAGCTGCTCGCCAGCCAGGTTTCGCAGCAGGAATCTCAAACCGCATCGCAAGAGGCTCAGTTCGGACGCGGGGTTAATGCCGGAGCTCCTGGATCCTCCACAACAGGTCGCTCGAATTCAGCGAACGGTTCAGGTACAGGAACGAGTGGCAGAGCTGCAGCTCCAGCACAGGGTACAGGCAATCCGTTCAGAACTCGCGCCGTGAACTACATATCGTCCATCAACACGACGGTAAGCATTTCAGTGGTGGGCCAGCTTTTGCTTATCGGGCTTGGATTAACGCTGATATCCGCTCTGGTTGGCGTCATATTCGTCATGAGATACGAACCTCTGCAGATACTTGCCGACCGATCGTAGAAGGTCTTGTCACCATACATGCCCATGAATCACACACAGCTTTGAACGTAAGGAAATGCAATGAATACAACACAGCGGTTCGATGAAGCAGAGCCATCATCGAGCGATCACTCCCCCGTCAATCAAGATAAGCATGCACAGAACCCCGGTCTCAACGATGCCTTGGTGTCACGTCCCGCAAGCGATGCCGTCACGTCTGCTACGGGTCCGGCGATTTTGGAACTGGTCGATGTCTCATATGCATACAGCAAGGGTGGCAAGCAGATTCTGCATAATCTTTCGCATGCATTCAAGCCAGGCTTGGTGTACGCAATCACTGGTCCTTCCGGCGCGGGTAAGACGACACTGCTCTCCCTGATTTCAGGCCTGACGTCGCCAACGGGCGGCAAGGTGCTCTATCAGGGCAAGGACCTCGGCAAGCAGGACCGCTATGACTTCAGAAGTCACGACATTGGAGTCATCTTCCAGAGCTTCAATCTGCTCCCCGCTCTGACGGTGACCGAGAATATCGTGCTCTCGATGGATGCCTCGGGTAAGAAGTTCAACAAGCCCAAGCAAGAGATAGCTCTTGACCTTCTTGAAGCGGTACACCTGCCCAAGGAATATGCGAATGAGAGAATTCTGCATCTCTCCGGTGGCGAGCAACAGCGTGTCGCCATCGCACGCGCCTTGAGCTACGACCCGAAGATCATCGTCGCTGACGAGCCGACCGGCAACCTTGATCTGGGAACGCAGCGCGATATCATGGACATCTTTGCCAGACTGGCTCACGAGAATGATAAATGTGTGATTATCGTCACGCACAGTCCTGAAGTCGCGCAGGAATCCGATGAAGTCTTCCCATTGGCTCCCTTACGCAGAAACAAGCCGACAAGCGCGCTTCGCCCGGCAGCATCTGGCCGCCACTAGGGTGCGAACTCGTCACCCAGCACCGGTGGAATTATCGCCCAGTATCACTAAGCGCGAAGAATAAACGTTGGGAAAGCGGTGATGTTCCACTACTGTTAAGTCCTAAGGCCGGGTCTTTGGTCTGGAGCAACAACAAACAAACGAATCACTTCATGTGGTTTCAGGGGAAGTGTTCCCGAAACCCAGTCAAAGAGGAGAGTGCATATGCCTATCTATACTTTGCCGGATTTACCCTATGATTACTCGGCGTTGGAGCCGTATATCTCAGGAAAAATCATGGAACTTCATCATGACAAGCATCACAAGGCCTATGTCGATGGTGCGAACACGGCTTTGGAGCAAATCCATGATGCGGCGGATTCTGGAGATGTCAAGAACTCAAATCTGCTTGAGAAAAACCTCGCGTTCAACCTTGCAGGGCACAAGAACCACACCATCTTCTGGAAGAATATGGCCCCTTCCAACGGTCAGGAACCAGAGGGCGAGTTGAAGGCTGCCATCGAAGACCAGTTCGGCTCATTCGAGGGGTTCAAGACGTATTTCACCTCCATGACTGCGGGCATTCAGGGTTCCGGCTGGGCAGTTCTCGCATGGGATGCACTCGGCGAACGCCTGATTACGCTGCAGCTCTATGATCACCAGGGCAACTTGCCTGTTACCGTATTCCCATTGCTGCTTCTGGATCTGTGGGAGCACGCCTATTACCTTGATTATCTCAACGTTCGTGCCGACTATGTCAAGGCATGGTGGAACATCGTGAACTGGGAGGATGCCACCAAGCGTTTCGACGAGGTTCGCAACATCAACACCACGCTCGCGAAGTAACGAACAACTCAACCCAACAGCCAATCATTGATGTGAGTCCATGCTAGATACATAGCGATACCAATGGATGACACCACCAGTGGTTAGCAACTCAATATGTGGGGGGAAGACGCCTCGGCTTGCATCAAGCCGAGGCTTTGTTATGCGTGATTGCTTTTCTGTTGTGCTTGTTTGCTTGACAAATCTCTATCTGCCGCCTAGGAATACATAGCTTCCCGCGAATGCCGCTGCAACAAGGGCTGCTATGGGAATAAGCACGCAGAGGATAAGAAAGCCATAGTCTATGCCTCGCAGTCTAGAAACGCGGGCGTGGCTTCGTGGCAGTGCACTGCCAAAGCCTCGTGTCTCCATCGCCGTTGCCAGCATGGTCGAGCGACGAATTGAAAGCACCAGCAACGCGAATGCCTGTGGGAAGAACGCAGCAACGGCGTTCTCGTCACCCAATCCACGAGATCTGCGCGATGAAGTCAAGGCTGCCCAGTCATCCTGCAATACGCTGAACAGGCGTATGCCCGCCAGACCCCCATATACGAATCTGTCTGGCAGATGCAGAATCTGCGTGAACGAGTCGGCCAGATCGGTCGCATCAATGCCGAATACCATGATTATCGCGGGAATGCCGATAGCAAGAATACGGATGGCGGTCGCGATAGCCAGTGTTGCGGAACGGTCGGTGACATGGATCATTCCCCATTGCCACCATGTGTCGCCACCCACTTTTCCGTAGAGCAGCACCGCCAGTGCTGCGCCCGGCGCACCCACGAAAATCGGCCATGAATATGTAAGTATTCTCCATGGCGATAGACCAGCGCACAGGAAGCCCAGCAGCTCAAGGCCGAGTGCGACGCTTGCAGAAACCCAATCGAGGCTCAGCAATAGTGGGATGGTCATCATCATGGCACCAATGAGTCGTATCGCTGGATTCAAAGCCGCTATGAAACGGGAATGACTGGATTGGCGAGGAGGCTCTCGGCGATCTTCCGCGTCACTCACCGCAATCATGTCGTCATGGGTCTGACTGTTCGCATGCTCGGCTTTCCAAGCCTGTTCGGAATCAGACGACGATGGAACCAATTCAACGACACGCGCATCCAACGCCGTGACCATCTCGAGGTCATGCGTCACGACGATGATGCACACACCCTCGCGGCGCAGGGAGTCGATGTATCGAACGATCTGCATCCATGTGCATCGGTCCTGACCAAATGTGGGTTCATCGAGCAGAAGCACCTTTGGAGCCGCAGCCATGGCCGATGCGACCGTCAATCGTCGCTTCTCTCCGCCAGAAAGCGTGTAGGGATTCGCCTTCGCATACTGCAGAAGATTGAAGCGTTCCAGCAGCTTGCGGGCAATGGAATGTGCCTGCGCCTCGTCCATGCCGATCTTGAGCGGTGCAAGCATCACCTCTTCCAACACGGTTCCCTTGGCGAACTGATGCTCAGGATTCTGGAACACGTATGAGATTCTCGATGCCAGATCGGTTGACTTCCATGCATGCGGGTCGTCGCTCTTGAGATTCCCTGCAAGTTCAGGTGTGGCCCTGACCGTGCCATTCACCGGTTTCAGCAGTCCAGCAAGCGTCATCGAAAGCGTTGACTTCCCCACCCCGTTGGCTCCCACAAGCGCCGTTATCTGCCCTTGTGCAAACTCAAGGTTGATATGCTCGGCAATCGCCTGACCGTGACGTCCGATAGCGAGATCGCGCGTAGTGAGCATCGTCGTTCCCGTGCCCACCTGTGCAGATGTATCAGGCTTGCCTTCGCCGTGCACGCGCCGAATCTCGTCCGTGGCCTTGCGATATCGCCTGGGCATCCATATGCCCAATGCTGCGAAATCCAGCGTCGTGTCGGTGAACACTTCATCCGGCGTGCCATCGGCAACGATAACCGTGCGTCTGAAACCCTTCCGGGAAATTTCGTCAGTCGACGGATCGGATGGCTTGACAGGCGATGTACCCTCGCGTTCAAGCCCGAGCACGACAACCCTGTCGATCATATCGATCCAAGGCTCTGCCTTATGTTCCACGAGCACCATCGTGGCATGCTGAGTGTCGACGACATTGCGCACCGCGCCGACAATCTGGCGCACTCCATCCGGGTCGAGATTGGCAGTCGGTTCATCGAGAAGCAGCACACCTGGACGCATGGCGAGCACACCTGCAAGGGCAAGACGCTGCATCTGACCACCACTGAGATGCGTGGTCGAACGATGCAGCTGCACATCGTCCAGGCCGACTTCATGAAGGCACGCTTCGACACGTTTCCAGATCTGCGTCCGAGGCACGTTCATATTTTCCGGACCGAATGCCACATTGTCACCAAGACGCTGAAAAATCGTCTGGGCATCCGGGTCCTGCAGCACGAGTCCAACCCGTCCTATGGCATCGTACACGGGCTGATCTCCGACATAGATCGAACCTTCTGTCGTGCCACCATCGCTGTCAATGAGCTGCGTGGTTGACTGCGTGGTTGACTGCGAATGTGAATCAGATGACTCAACTGAATGAGATGACTCGGTCGGCGTGGCTTCGACTGCATCGACTCCCAGCAGGCCGGCAGCCCCTTCAAGAATCGTGGATTTGCCAATGCCGGATGCTCCAAGCAGCAGCACACGTTCTCCGGCACGAATGTTGAGATTCAGATTTCGCACTGAGAAGTTACGACGTGATGCATGTCGGTATCCCCAGTTGCGCCATGACAGCGAAGCCGCCTGTCCAGCGGCTATTGCCTCCGAACGGCTGGAGAGGGAGACCTGCTCCGTCTCCGTCTCCTTCTGCGCTGTATGGGAATTCACTTCAGGAACGTGTGTCTGCATTGCCATCGCCAAATGTCTTCTCCGTTATGTTTATGTGCATGACGTTCAGGCTGTGATTCCGCGAACATCGCGGCCTGATGCAAAGCGGTCGAGCGCACCCGTATGGGCTATGGCGATATAGAGATACCACATCAGAACTCCTGCGACGAGCATGGCAGAAATGATGGTGGTTATCAGGTTGATGAATCCGTATGAGCCAGCCCAGTTGATTGCCTGAAGATTCGTGAAGAATGTATATCCCCAGCAGCCGATGCCCGCGAGCACACCAGAGAGAGCAGTCACCGCAAGATTCCACGTGCGATACATGAAGATGACGAATGCGATCTCAGCCATGAAACCCTGAACCAGACCGATATAGAGCGTGGAAATTCCCCACGCGTTGCCTAGTATGGCTTCGAGCACTGCTGCGATGACTTCCGCGTACACCGCAGCCCCTGGCTTTCGAACGATGATGGCAGCAAGAGGCCCTGCGAACAGCCACAGGCCGTTAAGCAATCCGGAAAGACCTGGAACGACAGCCTCCATAGGGCTTCCTGCGACGTTCCAGAGCAGTGCAGCCGCCCAGAAAATCAATGAACTCACCACTCCGATGACTGATGCAACGGCGATGTCGACAACCCGCCAGCGGAGTGACGTGTGCGAAGAACTTGTAACTGATGTCATGATGTGCCTTATCTCTCAGATATGCATCTCTGATGTGCATATTCCCTAAAGGCACGGGAAAGATGGACTTCCGTGCGCCGGCATTACCCGGTATACGTTCGTTCGGTCGAGGCTAGGCCTCATCTCAGCCGTCCGCAATCCGGACAGCCCCCGTGTCTGCATTCGATAATAACCTATCCCATGACCAAGGCTGGATATCGAGCGATACTCCCTATTTTCAGTTATCACATCGTGCAGCAGTCAAGCCAGCTAACTCAAGCCAGATAGCGCAAATGAGCTAGCTGGCAGAGCGTGAGACATCACTCTATCGACCTAGGGCTTGCATCAGCAAGGCTTCGGCGACGATATTCCTACGCAGTCCATAGAGCGAGATGGATTCGTTCGGACTGTGAGCATTCGATTGTGGATCTTCCGGTCCCGTAACCAGCACCTGCGCATGGGGGAACAGCCTCTGCAGTTCGGGAATGAACGGGATCGAACCTCCCTCCCCTTTGTTGATGGGTTCAACGCCGAAAGCCTGTGCCATCGCTGCCTGCGCATCCTTGACTGCTTCGCTGCTGGGATCCATAGCCCAACCCATGCCGTTCTCCAAGGGCTTGACCTCAACGACCGCTCCGAATGGCGCATGCTCCTTCAAGAATTCCGTCAATGCCTGCTGCGCTTCTTCAGGGCGTTGCGAAGGCGCCGTACGCAAGGAAAGTCTGAAGGTGGCAGAATCCGCGAGCACGTTGAATGAACCTTCAACCGGATGGGCGTCAAATCCGATGACGGAAACGCTTGGCTTGGTCCAGAGCCGGGAAGCCAAGGAATCGGTGCCGGTCATCTTCCATGACGGCAGCACGGCAGCATCATGACGAAGCGTTGCCTCATCGATATCCTGCTGAAGTCCTCCAACGGGCTCCTGACTCTTCAGCCCTGGAATCTGCAAGGAACCATCGGCATCGTACATGCTTGCAATAAGCATGGCCGCCACGGTATTCGCATCAAGAATAGGGCCGCCGAACTGGCCGGAATGCACCGGATGTCCCAGAACCCGAACGGTCACGTCAACATCCGTATTGCCGCGCAAGGATGTGGTCAGACTGGGAATCTTATCGGACCAGTTGCCCGAATCCGCAACGATGATCACATCTGATTCGAAGGCATCCTTATGAGCCTTGATGAAGGGAATGAAGCTCGGTGAGCCCATCTCCTCCTCGCCTTCGAAGAACACCTTGATGTTGACTCTCAGGTCCTCGCCCAGCGCCAGCAGACTTCCGGCATGAATGGCAATTCCGCCGCCATCGTCGGCAGCCCCGCGACCGAACAGGCGATCACCCTTCGTAGTGGCGGTGAATGCGTCGGTATCCCATTGCGAAGGATCAGGAACAGGCTGCACATCATGATGCGCATATAGGAGAACGGTCGGAGCATTCTCGTCAACGATCTTGGAGCCAACCACTTCAAACGCGCCTGGCGTTCCATCGGGATTGGTCGACTGCACGACGCGAGTGTCAACACCCAGTTTCCTGAGCTCATTGGAAACGAAGTCTGCGGATCTGCGCATATGGTCCCCGGTGATTCCCTTCGCGGAAACGGCTGCGAGGGCAACCTTCTTCGACAGCACATCGACAATCGCATCCCAATGCCTGTCAACGCGAGACCTTATTTCGTCCAACGTGATTTCGGTCATAGCCTATCTCCTCCGCTCGCACATGTGGCCTGTTGAAACGCATCACGCGTCTATGCGTCACCGTAACCTGTTCGCATGACATGGAACCCACTCAAACGTAAGAATGACGCGGATAATGCGGCACAAGTAGCCTTCGATTCCGAGCCGGAAGGCACGGGCAAGGGACGCCCGACGCCAAAGCGAAAACAGGCCGAGGCAGAGAACCTTCACCCCATCGTTCCCAAGGATCGAAAAGCCAGTCGAAAGGTCGAACGCGAAAAGCTTCGTGTCCGCCAGGACAGCGAATATCAGGCCATGCGCACTGGCGACGTGAACCACATGCCAAAGGCGGAACGGCTTGCATCCCGCGTATACGTGAGGGATTACATCGATGCCAGGTGGAACATCGCAGAGTTCTTCGTTCCTATCGCATTCATTATTCTGCTGGGCTCGTTTATCGTCTCATCATTCTATCCAGTGCTTTCGGTGCCGCTGCTGATTCTGATGTATGTCTATCTGTTCGCCTCGGTAATCGATATTGCTATCATGTGGCGCGGTCTGAAACGCAAGCTCATCGCCAAGTTCGGCGAGCAGTCAGTGGCCAAGGGCTCCCGCATGGCAAGCTATGCATGGTCGCGTACGCTGCAGATGCGTCGCTGGCGCATGCCACGCCCCAGCAGCAAAAAACATGGGAACTGGCCAAAGTAACTCTCAACAGCGATACATCACTGCCATACGGCATCGTTATGTAGCTCTGTTTACGGCACACTCACAGAGCGCTGCCGCACAACAGTCGCACAACTGTCACACAGCGCTGTCGCACAACAATGCCGTTGCTGCGTTCATGCCACAGCCCTCGCATGCGCCCGCCGTCAATAAGGAATCAGCGAATCATCAATCCCGATCCCTATTCACGGTGGGCGTATTCCGTTCAATCCGTGTAAGAACGCTGCCATGTCCTTATGCTTGAAACCATGAACCCTACAGGAGTCGAACGCTTGACTCGTGCAGACGAAGTAACTGAATCGATACATCTAGGAGGCTTCACCGTTGACTGATTCATCGCATACACCAGGCTCAGAAGACACCTTTGATCTGGTAGTCATAGGCTCGGGCCCTGGAGGATACACGGCTGCACTGCGGGCTGCTGAGCTTGGTTCCAGCGTGGCAGTCATCGAAAAGGATGACGTCGTCGGTGGCGTGTGCCTGAATCGAGGATGCATCCCCACGAAGGCACTGATCACCGCCGTGCATGACATTGAGACCGCGAGGCACGCTCAGTCCGTTGGCGTCAATCTGGAATTTCATGGCATCGATTACGGTGCACTGATGAAGCATAAGCGTCATATGGTGCACACGATGACCGAAGGACTTTCTGCGCTGTTGTCGCATCGCAAGGTGAGAGTCGTCCACGGCGAGGCGAGCATTGCCATGAATCATGACGTCATCGTAGACGAGGGTGATTCCAAGCGCACGCTCAAGGCCAGTGACATCATCGTAGCCACCGGATCAGTAGCTCGACCTTTCAACGACCAACCATTCTCGCACTCAGTCATCGATTCAGATCGGGCTCTTGCGCTCGACACCTTCCCCACCAGTGCCGTAATCATCGGTTCGGGTGCGGTTGCCTTGGAGTTTGCCAGTCTGTGGAACACCGCCGGAACCAAGGTCACGCTCCTTGCTCGACGTGACCGTGTCCTCTCGCATTGGAGCCGCAGAGCAGGGGTGACCCTCACCAGAGAGCTGCAACGCAATGGGATCAAGGTCATCACACATGCCGACACCACCAGCATCGACAGTGGCGAGAATCTCGGCGTAACCGTCCACTACGACCTGGCTGAACAGCGAGCTTCTGAGTCCGAAAGCGGCGACAGCACAGAATCCACGTCGCATCAGGTATCTGCCGATGTGGTACTTGTGGCCATAGGCCGCACGCCGTCTACAGGCGCTGCATGGTTCAAGGAGGCAGGCATCGAACTCGATAACCATGGTCTGGTGAAAACCGACGAGCTGGGTCAGACCAGCGCCAAGCATATCTGGGCAGTCGGCGACATAACGGCCGGCCGTCAGATGGCCCATCGTGCCTTCGAACAGGGCATGACAACGGCTGAGGCGATTGCCGGGCTCAAGCCTGAGCCTGTTGACAACGATACGATTCCTTCAGTGGTCTTCAGCTCTCCCGAGGCTGCATGCGTCGGTCTGACGCTCGAAGATGCCGAGGCACGCGAAGAACTCAACGATGTCAAGGAGACCGCCTTCCCGATGCTTTCGAATGCGCGCGTGCAGATGACAGGGCAGAATGGCTCTCTTTCTGTGGTTACTGGCTGCGAACAGTCGCATCCAGACACTCCTATCATTCTTGGCATGCATATGGTTGGCCCGAGTGCCACCGAGCTGATAGCCGAGGCGGAAGAGATGGTGGGCAACAAGACACCATTGAGCAAGGCGGCGCGTCTGATCCACCCGCATCCAACCATCAGTGAAACCATAGGCGAGGCATTGCTCAAGGCAGACGGCAGACCGTTAAACTCACGTTGAGCCCATGGTGATTGTTTCACTGACAGTTGACTGACAGTTGTGAGGGTATGTGCAAAAATTCGTGGGTAGACATTCGTGGGTCGGCGGATAGTCGTCGCTCTAGAACCGTTCGTCAGCTTTCTTGATAGACTATCCTGTCAGAGATCCACATGCAGATGTTCCCGAAGTAACATCGCATGTGGAGCCTACATGCGTGGCCAAATCGAATGAGGGATGGTAATGGCAGACAAGACTGAGCAGACGAGCGCTAAGAAGTCCAAAAAGAAAAAGGACAGCACACTCTCCCAGATCATACAGATTTATAAGTTCACAGTGAAGGATGATCCGGCGCTTCCCTGGTTCCTTGCGGGCGCAGTGATAGCGCCAATCCTTGTGGCAGTCATCCTGGTACTCGTATTCCATATGGGCATCATTGCAACGATCATGACCGTCATCACCGGTATCATGCTCGGCGTTCTTCTCGCAACGATCACATTGACTCGCCGTTCCGACCGAGTCGGATACAAGCGCATGGAGTCTCGCACTGGCGCGACGGGTGCAGTGCTGAATCGCATCACCCGTGGCGGTTTCAATTTCCCACAGGTTCCGGTGTGGATCGACATGAAGACCAAGGATGCCGTCTGGCGCGGCTCTGGTCGAACAGGCGTATATCTGGTTGGCGAAGGCGATTATGGCCATGTCATGAGAGCTCTGGACCGCGAGGAATCCAAAATCAAGCGCATCACCCGTGGATCCGATATTCCCATCTATAAGATCAGCGTCGGCCATGGCGAGAAGCAGGTTCCTCTGAACCAGCTTCAGCGCACGGTCATGCGAAAGAAGATCAAGCTCACCAAGCTCGAACTCGGTGTGTTGAACGAGCGTCTGACCACATTGCAGCAGAAATCCTCCCTGGGTGTGCCCAAGGGCATAGATCCGACCAAGGTACGCGTCAATCGCAGAGCAATGCGGGGTCGCTGACCTTAAGTCCTGTCGTTCTGATAGCGCAAGGCTTCATAGCGCCAGACTTCATAGCGCCATGCAATTACATGTCGCTGAGGAGAGTCTTGCAGGACAGACGCTTGCTTGATGAATGAGAAACGCAGCAATGTTTCAACCAATAGGCGGTTTTGATGAGTTATGGCTCACCAGAACCGCTTTTTTATAGCCTTTTGCCATATTCAACACCCATCCGAAACATCCTCGTAACGTAAGCGGCCAGTTCGCGAAACCCATGCTTCTAGACTTAGGTAACGTACGTTCTCATGAAAGGAGCAGTTCATTGAGTGAACTGAAGACAAAGGCCGATTGCGAGGCTCTGATTAACAAAGAGGGTGTTGAGTACGTTTCCGTACGCTTCACCGATTTGATCGGCATCCAGCAGCATTTCACTGTGCCGGCACAGGACTTCCTGAACGATGCGTTCACTGATGGAATGCCATTCGATGGTTCCTCAGTGCAAGGCTTCCAGGCCATCAATGAATCGGACATGAAGCTCGTTCCAGATCCAACGACGGCTTTCATTGATCCATTCCGCAAGCACAAGACGCTTGATGTGGCTTTCTCCATCGTTGACCCTGTCACCGATGAACCATATTCACGCGATCCACGTCAGGTCGCTGCCAAGGCTGAGGCATTCCTCAAGTCCACCGGCATTGCCGACACTGCATCATTTGCTCCTGAAGCAGAATTCTTCATCTTCGACAAGGTTCGTTTCGAGAACAGCATGAACCGCTCCTTCTACGAAGTCGACTCCATCGAAGCTCCTTGGAATTCCGGTACAGACATCGAAGATGACGGCACACCGAACATTGGCTTCAAGAACCGTGTCAAGCGCGGTTACTTCCCAGTCCCTCCAACGGACCACAACCAGGATCTTCGCGACGACATGGTTGCCAACCTGCAGAAGGTCGGTTTGATTCTTGAGCGCTCTCACCACGAGGTTGCCGGTGCAGGTCAGCAAGAGATCAACTACCGCTTCAACACATTGCAGCATGCTGGCGATGATTTGATGAAGTACAAGTATGTCGTTCACGAGACCGCAGCACAGGCCGGCAAGGCAGCAACATTCATGCCTAAGCCCATGGCTGGAGATAACGGAACCGGCATGCACTGCCACCAGTCCCTCTGGAAAGACGGCAAGCCACTCTTCTACGACGAGCTCGGCTACGGCGGTCTCTCCGACATTGCACGCTGGTATGTTGGTGGTCTGATCAAGCACGCTTCAGCCGTGCTCGCCTTCACCAACCCTTCCATGAACTCTTACCACCGCTTGGTTCCAGGATATGAAGCTCCTGTCAACTTGGTCTATTCGGCACGTAACCGCTCTGCTGCCATCCGTATTCCTCTCGCAGGAACCTCACCGGCTGCAAAGCGCATCGAGTTCCGCGCACCAGATCCAAGCTCGAACCCATTCCTCGCCTTCTCCGCACAGATGATGGCAGGACTCGATGGCATTCTCAACCACATCGAGCCACCGGATCCAGTCGACAAGGATCTCTATGAGCTTCCACCAGAAGAGCATGAGAAGATTGCTCAGGTTCCAGGATCCCTTGAAGAGGCTCTCCACGCGTTGGAAGAGGATCATGACTTCCTTCAAGCTGGCGACGTCTTCACCGACGACCTGATCCAGACCTGGATCGACATGAAGAAGGGCGAACTCGACTTGGCTCGCCTCGCTCCAACTCCACTCGAGTACGAGCTCTACTTCCAGATCTGAAGCCTTGTGTAGCTGATAGCTTCTGTTTTCAAGAGTCGCCCCGCCACAGCAGTGGTAGGGCGACTCTTTTGGTTCTGCGGGCTTGAACCTGTCGGGATTTCCTACAGGTTCAAGTTGAGGGGAACCGCAATGTCACTAGAAACATCCCAAACTACAATCTTGATATGATTTTGTCAGTAGGATATCGCGTGAAAAGCAGAACCGCCACCCAATTCCGAATATGGGCAAATGATCGACTCCGCGATTTTCTTGTCAAAGGTATGACATCGTCACATAAGAGCCACGACATAGCAGTTTCATCGTGATACCAGCATGTGCGATGCCTCGGTAATCAACACAATCAACATGATGGCATCGAAAGTGCTGGTATCATAAACGTTAGGAATTCTGGATTTCTGAAATGCCAAGGAATCCACATCGAAAGGGATACTTCATTGAGTTCTCGTTGACTTCATACACGTAGCATTCATATCCATGCATTGTGGAAATACATAGTGAAATCACCTTGTGGAATCACATTGCTGGAGCACACTGTTGGAGCAACCATGAAACAATTATCCGTATTTTCTTTACACCATATTTCTTTTCAATATCCCGACTCTTCCGAGTATCTCTTCTCGGATATCTCGGTAACCTTTCCGCTCGGCTGGACTGCCCTTATCGGTGACAACGGCATGGGAAAAACAACCCTCATGCACATTGCAACTGGGCAGTTGAAACCCAGTGAGGGCACTGTCATACCTCATCCAGGACAGTTCATATCCGGCTATTGCCAGCAGACGACTGACCGGGCTCCAGCGAATCTCGATGATTTCGCCAATGACTGGTCTGCAGAGACCATGAATGTCAGACGCGCCCTTGAAATCGGGGATGATTGGCCTTGGCGGTATGACACATTATCGGGAGGCGAACGAAAACGTCTCCAGCTGGCCTGCGCTCTTGCGCTACGTCCAGAACTCCTGATCCTGGACGAACCAAGCAACCATGTCGATGCGCGCACGCGTTCAGCCATCGTCGCTGCAATGCAGACTTACCGTGGTGTGGGAATCCTGATTTCGCATGACATAGATCTGATCGATGCAACGGTACAGCAGTGTGTTGTACTGCAACGTCAGCACGTCAACGGGAAAAATCAAACTATGGCGATTACTCGCCCCGGAAATTATTCACAGGTGCATGAGCAGATCGCCGGCGAAACCGCCACAGCCGAGTCGAATCTTGCCCAGACACGGCACGAGCTCCACCGACTGAATCAGGTGAAGGCGCAGCGTTCACAAGCCGTACAGCATGTGGAGGCCTTGAAGGATGGCAGCCGCATCAATCGCAAGGATCATGATGCGCGAGCCAAGCACAAGCTGGCGAAGATGTCGGGCATGGATCTCAAAGCTTCTCAGGCAAGTGGCCGCCTGAACAATCGCTTGAAGCGCGCCGAAAATGCCCAGTCTCAAATTGTCACGGCCGCGAAGCGCTATGACGGGGATATCTGGTTTCATACAGAGCCAAGCCATCGCAAGGAACTCCTGCATATGCAGAAGGGCTTCATCCCCTTCGAAGCCAGTGTGCCGGTTGCACCACTACAAGGTACATCCTCACCAAGCGACGCTGCCAAGGCTGGTGCTTTCGGCGATGACTCTACTGCAAGGGATGCCTCCATGAGCAGCATTCCGGGCTTGTGGATTCCAACACTCAGCGTTGGCCCACTTGACCATATTGGCATTGTTGGAGACAACGGCACCGGAAAAACGACACTATTTCACCGGATGAAGGCGATGCTTGAGATCAGCGACACCAGCGATACAGATCTTGGATTCCCCTCTCCCGAAGCTTCGCCGCATCGTTCATCGTCACATGAAGCAGTGCGTGCACTTGTCATCGAGCAGGAACAGACTCAGGATCAAATCGAATCATTGTTCAACGCTGTCGAACAGCTGAACCATGAGGAATACTCTCAGCTTTGCAGTTCTCTGGCCCAGCTCAATGCCGATCCGGAGCGAATTCTCGACAATCGGGCACCCTCTGCTGGAGAATTCAGAAAGCTGCAACTCTGCCTCGGAGCGTTGCGGCACCCTCATCTGATTATGATGGACGAGCCGACCAACCATCTTGACCTTCATTCAGTCGAATCGCTTACTCGCGTTCTCCAAGCCTTCACCGGAGCGATCATCGTCATATCGCATAACGACCATTTTCTGAGTCACATCACCAGCATTCGGTGGCGAATCGAGCGGAAATCACGAATTTACACCACATTGAGCATCGCATAGTCGAGTTTTGTTGCCTTTTCTGAGTATCAATGCCTCATAACCGCATCATTGCTACGCAGAAAAGCCAATTTTGAGCTTGTCTACTGGAAAAAGGCCGCAAAACTCGATACTGAGCTATGAAAGTTGAACTATTCGGGCTTACCGGTGTCAAGAAGACGGTGGAATGCGGCTTCGTCTAGGGTTGGGACACCAAGCTGCTCCGCTTTGTCAGCCTTGGAGCCAGGATTTTCGCCAACAACCACATAGGTGGTTTTCTTGCTCACCGAACCCGATGCCTTGCCGCCATGCTCGATAATCGCTTCCTTGGCTGAATCACGCGAAAAGTCCTCAAGACCACCGGTCACCACAACCGTCATGCCATCCAATGTCTGAGGCCGATGAATCTCGGCAACTCCCTCACCAACACCGTTGCGCTTCCAGCTTTCAAGAATCTGCCCCCGCCAATCACCTGGCTTGTGCGCTTCAGTGAACCATTCGACAATGGATTGGGCTATCTCCTCGCCTACTCCATCGAGTTCGGCAAGCTCGTCTACGCTTGCCTCTTCAACCTTGGTGAGTGAGCCGAAACGAGAAGCAATGCCTCGCGCCGATGTCGGCCCCAAATGACGAATCGAAAGCGCTACCAGAACTCTCCACAAATCTGCTTGACGCGCCTGATCGATCTCTGCGATCATGGCTTGCGTCGTGCGTGAAGGAGATGCCTTGCGCACCGACTTCTGCTCTTCCTCGGAAGCATGGAGGGTCTGAGGCTGAGCTCCCGCAGTTTCCTTAGTCGTTCTTGCGTTCTTTGGCTGATTGTAGAAGGCATAGATCTGATGCCACAGACCACTGCCGCCAATCCTGCGCCGCTTTCGATGGCGCTTGCCATGCGATTCAGTCTCGCTTACCTCTATGATCGGAGCCTCGCGCCATACCCTGACATCCGCCAGATCTTCGCTGCGAATGTCGAAAAGACCAGCCTCACTGGACAGCACAGGGTGCTGAACGGGAGGAATCTTGAGTCCTTCCAGCGGCTCATAGGGTTCAGGTTCCTCGCCGGGCTTGACTATGACCTCGGTGATGTTCGGCGCAAATACCTCCACAGAGTCCGGCCGATTGTCTTCGGGATTGGTCAATGCAATGGCACTCTGCTCCCCCAGATGCTCGATGTCGAAGGCCTTTCGAGAAGCCATATGGATCACGCGTTCGGTTAGCTGGGCTGGGCAGGATTCGACATTGGGGCATCGTATATCAACGTCCCCCTCTTTCGCCGGGGCGAGTTCCGCGCCGCAGCTTGGACAATGCTGAGGCATCACGAATGCACGGAGCTTCGACTCTCTCCCCTTGCGTCTTTCGACAACCGGTCCGACCAACTCGGGAATCACGTCTCCCGCCTTGCGCACAACAACCGTATCCCCTATTTGGATGCCTTTGCGCTCAACCTCTGCAGCGTTGTGCAGCGTGGTTCTTGAAACGGTTGATCCAGCCACATATACCGGCTTAAGAATCGCTACAGGAGTCACACGCCCGGTTCTACCCACCTGCACGGTGATGTTCAACAGTTCGGTATTGACCTCTTCGGGTGGATACTTGTAGGCGATCGCCCATCGGGGCGCACGAGAGGTAGCTCCAAGCCGACGCTGCAGTCCCAGATCGTCCACCTTCACGACGATGCCATCCAATGCGTGTTCGATATCGTTGCGGTGTTCGCCGTAGTAGTCGATCATGTCGGTTATCTGGCCGAATGATGTGATCTCACGATTGTGCGGCGAAACTGGAATACCCCAGGTCTTGTAAAGCTCATACGCCTCTGACTGGTCATCGATCTGGTCATGTCCGGCGCGAGAAGCCTTCGCTCCCCAGCGAAGCGTGCCGATGCCGTGGGCATAGAAGCTGAGCTTTCTCGAAGCGGTGATTCTCGGATCCTTCTGTCGCAGTGACCCGGCCGCGGCATTGCGAGGATTGGCAAAAGGCGCTTTGCCGTTGCGTGCATTGTCATCGTTGAGCGCCCTGAAATCATCGAAGCGCATGAATACCTCGCCACGAATCTCAACCATCTCAGGTATGTCTCTCGCTGGCCCAGACAGCCTGTTCGGTATGGTTGGGATCGTGTGAACGTTCAGCGTGATGTCTTCGCCCGTCACGCCATCGCCACGTGTCAATCCCTGCTTGAGCATGCCATGTTCATATATCAGGTTCAACGCCAGCCCGTCGATTTTGACCTCACAGGTCATCGGCAATTTCTTCGAATCGGACCAGTCCAGATCATTGTATATGCCATCGAACCATTGATGGAGCTCCTCGATGCTGAAAACATCGTCAAGGCTCAGCATCCTTGAAGGATGGCGAACGGAAGCAAAATCATTCGAGAAGCTTCCACCCACTCGATGTGTTGGAGATTCAGGCGTGTCAAGAGTCGGGAACTGCTTTTCGAGCTGCTGCAGGCATCGCATCCGCTCGTCGTAGGCCGCATCGGAAGACACCGGCGCATCCTTGATGTAATAGGCAATCTGGTCGGATTCAACCCATGACGATAGCTTGGTCCAGAGCTTGGTCGCCTGCTCCGTGGTCAGCTGCTCGACATTCAGATCCTTGAGCCTCATCGCATCGGCATCACTATTCTGCAATGCAGCAATCCACGAATCGCTGCCTAGTGCCATGCCCGACGTTGAATCTGCGATGTCATCCAGCTCGAATGTTTGCTGCGTCGACGCATCACTCTCATCTTTTGACGCATCACTCTCATCCACCGTGTCAACTTGCCCTGCATCAGTGCCGCTCATGGCAACCCCTCCCTGGACCTCCACCGTTACTCTCGCGATTCACGACTGACCTCAACGCTCTGTTCGCCCGTTCCTGCCATCTCTCAGGCGTTGAGTGAGCGCAGGAACTGGACCTGCACCACATCGACACCATCATTATCGTCATCATTCATTCGTGCAGCAGCAACGGAAAGCGTGCGAGCCGGAACGAACATGCCCTCATCGACGCAGACGCGTGCCGCCTTTCGAACAATCGACGATACTTCAGTGTGTGGCCAGACGGGCAAATCATGAGCAACCAGCAGTTGCTGAGCTTCTTCGATGGTCTGTGGGACGGGAATGCATTGTGATTGTGCGCGGGCAAGCAGTTCTTCAAGTTCACCTTGCAGTGTGGGAATCTTGCCAGAGCTGATATGGTCGCTCATCATGTATGCAGCCACTGCGACATCGAATTCGTCACGCATCCATTCCGCATAGGCAAAACGGTAATAGGCAAAGGCGGCATCATCCCTATCGAGTGCAACCCGCAAGGCATTCAAGGTCGCTGCACGAGCGGAATCCCAGTCCTCATTTCTTGCCAGCTGCACGGCGAGCTTCAAATGAGAGAGCGGGTATGCAGGAGCATAGGCAACCATCGCATTCAAATGCGGCAGGGCAGCCGTAGCCCCCTTGATCTGAGCCAGAATATCGGCCAGTTCCATATGCGCGTAGAAGAGATTGTCAGGAATTAGCACCGTGGATTCCTGCGGCAGTGCAAAAAGCCTGTTATAGACGACTCGCTCGGCATACGAGTTGAAGTAACGCGGTACGCCATCGTTGGCGGCGAACTGCGCGTCGAGTTTTGACACCGCTGCCTCGACAAGCCCCAAGGCTTGTTCAACCTGACCGGAGAAGAGCAGATCTCGCCCTTTCAGACGCTGCGCGTCGAGGTCATGGGCGAGCGAGAATTTGAAATCTGGAGTGTCTTCAGAATCGATCAGAGCCTTGGTTGCCTGCGGAGCAAGCCGTGTCAGCTCGGGATCATTGATCTGGTTGACCAGTTTCATTGCCTGACGAGCCTTGTCGACTGTGGGGATCGTGGTATCGCCCGCAATGCGATGGAATTCATTCACCGCATTCTGCAGCAGGTCCTCACGCTGAATCGACAGACCTGAGGCATATGGGGATCCAAGAATCCTTGACACGGAGGGTGAGAGCTGGACATCGGCAAACTCGGGCTCCTCCTGAGCACCTCTGGGAGAGAAGCGATTGTCGCGCAGATCGAAATCAGCGTTGACGGGGTTGAGACCGCCAGCGCCATCCACATCCATGACTGCCTCGAAGTCCTTGTAGAAATCCTTCGGCTTGGCCAGTCCATCGCGACGCAGACGCGTGAGGAATGCCTCTCGTTTGAAGGTGACCGTAACCATGTTGCGAACGGTTGGGTTCTTGCGCAGTACATTCAATGGATCGGAAGAATGCTCTCCACCCTGTGCATCTTCGTGCATGTCGCCATTGGACAACGCGCCTCCCTCTATGCTGCCATCATCAAAGCCATTGGAGAAGGCTTCGCCATGCCCGTTATCAAGATCGGCAGCATCTGAATCGGATGATTGTTCACCATTCGTGGTGGGATCGGATGATTTCGATGCGTCATCGTTCTGTGCACCATCATCACGATCAGCCTCTTGCCCGTCATGATGTCCATCGTTCTCCCCATCATGAGGGTTGGCGAAGCTGATTTCGTCAAAGTCGACATCCTGCATCATGTTCTGGAAGGTCTGATTGATCGATTCATCCGATTCGTCAGGGTCATACACCCCGTTATGCGTGTTGCCATGTGTCGGATCGCCGTGAATGTCGCCGTCCTTGGGGTCGGCCTTCGAACCGGAAGCATGCACTGACCCATTTCTGATGCTTTCGAATGCGGTTAGTGCCTGGTTCATCAGCTCTGCAATGGCTGAATCCTGCTCGGCAACGGCCTCTTCGAGTCCTATCGAATCAATGTGCAATGACACGCGTCGAACATGGCTATCGGCTCCGAACGCGATTGCGGCCATGATGATTCCAACGCGCATGTTGTAATCTGCGCTCATAGACGCTCGTTCGGCCTCGCTGATGTTAACCCATCCCTGCTGTCCTTCATCGAAACGGCTCGAAGGCATCATGGCCTGGCCTGCTGTGGTGAAGCCCAAGGCAACGTCGCCTCCCGCGAGATTCGAACGCAGCTCGACATCGAAGCGATATGGCAGATGCAGTTCTCTCAACATGGTTGACACGGCTTGGCGATAGACCCATTCGGAGCCGTGCGCATCTTCGAAAGCAAGGAATTCAAGCGGATGATGCGCTCGTGCCGCAGGATCTGGGTAGGCATCCCAGATATGTGAAGCCACGCCACGCGAAACACCCTCGATATGCGAGGCTGCGCCTTTGGCATCGTCATGCATTGGATCGAAGCCTGCGGGCGGATAGTCGTCAACCTGCAAGGCCGACAACGCCGGGTTGAGCAGAAGAGCAAAGTCAATCTGCGCTGCCTCGGCTCGTGTGACCGTATCTTCCGTGGGGAACACACCCATGCGCGCATTGCGCTCAAGCCATGTGCTGACTGAGGAGAATCTGTTCAGATTGCCCTCGATCTTCAAGGATCGCAACGCAGGTCCGAATGCCAAACCCGAATCCCAGGAGAAGAAATAGCAGCCCGAGTACGAGGATGTGAACAGATGCAGCGGTTCCGCGCCATGCACGGCCTCCAGCCCACCTACGGGATCGAGCGCACCTGCCTCGCGCATGAGATCCGCAAAGTGGTCTTCAAGACCGGATGCGCGCAGTCCCTTTGCGCGTGCTTCGATGGTATCCCTGACGGCACGCCGGATTGCACCGATGGGAGCCTCTCGATTGAGCCTTCTGAAGATATTCCCCGATCCAAAGCCAATCAGGAATCCGTCGAGCTGAGGCAGCATGTAGGTGGTGAAGAATCCGATGGCGAGCGCGTCTCGATATTCGAGGTTGAAGCGCATCTCGTGTGGCAGCTGCGGCCGCAACTGCTCAAGCGTATAGCGGTTTCCACTCTTGAGCCATGACGCGAGCCATGTCATCCGACCAGTCTGATCGCGGCCGACCATACCACCCTGCACCGCCTTAATGAAACGCTGCTCGGTCGCCTCTTCGCTCCCGAAGCGTGGGCCAGAAGGCAGACTGACATCTCCCTCCTTGCTGAACATGAAGCTTGCATCGAGACCGTGCGTGTCCATGCCCGTATCCGATCCAAGGAACACGCGTCCCTTGTCGTCGGCAAGAGCCACCTGCGCGAAGTGGGTATCGTCAGGAAAGACGCCAAGCGAAAATGCCTTGCCCTTCATCGACGGGAATTGCACCCATCCAATCGCAAGACCCCCGGGAATGCCCCCCATTGCGGGCAGAATCCGGCGTTTCACCCACGGGCTCAGCGCTTTCGAAGACTTCAGCAGCTCTTGCATCATCCGGTTCTGCTCGGGATCGTTGTCCTGCCTGTTATCGCTACCTGCATGGAATGCATGGTCGTTGCCATGACTGGTGACGAATTCACCGAAGCGTCCGACGTGCGACTGCAGTTGTGCGAGGCGTTCTGGAAGAGACAGCTCCTGCAATGAAGTGTGCAATTCCTGCTGCATCAATCGCATGCTGCGCCTGTATGCTGCAAAGTCGAAGAAATGATTGATGTTAAAGGGCATAACCATCATTGTTTCAATCCAACACGACATGAAGCCCATAGAAAAAGGGGCGCATGCCTTGAGGAAAGCTTCAACATGCCGCTCTCATTCTGGTGTTGCGCAACCATGCGTGCAACAATCGGTTGGCAGGGCACACTATACGATGGTGAGGGTGAAGCGCATGTCATTGTCACGGTTCAATCCGAATCGAAGTCGATATGGAATCGCTGTTGCCGCTTTGACTGTGCTCGTGCTGATTGCATGTGTCGAAATCTTCGGATTCAATCTTGCCCATTGGCGGACGCTTTCGAACGATCCACAAACTTTGCAGCTCGCAGATGCAAGCCAGCACAAGGCTGGATCACATATCATCCTTGGCTCAGGATTGCGCTATTCAACGGCTTCAGAAACGCTCACGGTCACCGATGCAACCAGCGCATACCTTGATGTTTCAACGAATGCAAACAGCATATCCTCGCTCACCATGCATGTGCGCGAGCAGCATGTGGCCCTGTCCGATTCACAGAATGTGAGCGTAAGAATCGACACACGCGCCTATGATTCCAGCAGTAAGACTGCAAACCGAACAAGCTCGAACGCCGCTGAAAACACTGAACACGCGAAAAACGCTGACGGAACTGCATCTTGGTCAGTCTCGGGAACGCACACGATCAATGCCGAAGTCAGCAGTAGCCTCACGATGCGAGTGCGACCGACCTCAGCCCAATCCTCAACAACTCGCATCTGGATTCAAGAGCCAAACGATACGACGCTTACCATCAGCTCAATCACGCTCAATCCGCGAATTCCCTTGAACTTCAGCCCGCTGCGCATGGCATTGATGGCACTGGCCGTGGCGGCGGTTCTCGCGCTTCTGCCTCGCTCTCGTCTATGGAGCACGCAGCTCGACACGTCACGAAAGGGCCAGCGCTGGGTCATGGGAATCACCATCGCAGCGATAGCGATCTATGGACTGGTTGGCATCATCACAAGCATCGCAGCCTTTACACCTCAGCAATTCCATCATCCTGGCAGCTACACCTACGATTACAACCAGTATGCCTACCTTGCCGATGCTCTGCTTCATGGACGCCCCTGGCTAGATCTGGAAGTCCCTCAACGCTTTGCACAGCTTGCAGATCCTTACGATGTAGCCGCTCGCGAACGATTACTGGGCAGCGGAGTCACCCCCATCTATTGGGATTATGCCTTCTTCAATGGACGCTGGTATTCATACTTTGGCGTGATTCCAGCAGTGCTGCTGTATATGCCGTATCAGGCAACCACATCCCTGTGGGTCAGGAACGGGCTTATGCTTCCCACACCTGCCGCCATGAGCCTGCTCACAGCGCTAGGCATGATATTCGCCGTGCTTCTGGTAATCCGCATATTGCGTCGCCATTTTCCACACGCTTCGCTTGCAACCACTGTCATAAGCGTTATCACGGTGCTTCTTGCCACCAACTTCCCCTATCTCACCAGCTCGGGCATGTTCTATACGATTCCCACTGCAGCTTCGCTGGCACTCACTTTCATGGGTCTATGGTTCTGGCTAGGAGCTCGAGGATCATCGGCAAGGCTTTCGTACGCACACATCGTTGCAGGCTCGGTGTGCATCGCGATGAATCTGGGCTGTCGTCCGACCTTCATCCTGGCAGCGTTGCTTGCGATACCGATTTTTGGGCCCGATGCCATGAAATTCATCCGCACACGCCACATCAAGGCCTTCTGCACCACACTGGCCTGCGGCATAATCCCAGCCATTGTCATTGTCATGCCCCTGCTCGCTTACAATTACTGGCGTTTCGGCAGCATCACCAACTTCGGCAACAATTATCAGATCACCGTCACCAACATGACGCAATACACAGCGCCACTGTCAACGATGGCACCGGTCATCGGATACTATCTAGCGCTGCCACCGAACTTCACGTCTTCATTCCCGTGGGTGGATTATGCTCCTGTGCCCCTGAACTCATGGCAATACGCAGAACCAGCACTCGGCGGCATCTTCTTCATAGCACCCATGCTTCTGATGATGGCCGCACTGCCATTCCTGACTTCGAGACTCCACCAACGCCACATCCTTGCATCCGCATACTCCATGCTCGGATTGGGAATCCTGTTGCTGCTCTTCAATGCCTACAAAGCCGGATTCTCATGGCGATACATGCTCGATTTCACTTGGCTGTTTTCGCTCGTATCCGTGCTCTGCATCGCAGAAGTACTCTCACACATCCCACCTCGCACATCAACGGATGCCAGCTCAATCACAACGCACGACATGGGCCAATTTCACAGCAACGAACACGCCATCGCACATCAAACCCTCATTCAGTGGATTATCCTAGCCTTACTCTTCATGACCGCCATCATGAGCGTGCTCGGCGTACTCCTCCTCTCGGAACGCAACGACCCCACCTCCACGCTCGCAATCGCACAGTGGTTTTCAATTACACAGTGGTGCTCAATTGCTTAGTGGTTCTCAATGGCTTAGTGGTTCTAGCCACAGTGGTTCTAGCCACAGTGGTTCATGCATTGAGGAGCCATGTGATGATGTTGAGCTGTTGGATGCCCTCATCGTTGTATTCCTCGGCATCTTGGGTCAGAAGAAACTTCGGGTAGCTATTCCTGATACGTTTGAGGCTTGAAACTTCACGCTGATACGTGTCGGGGTTCTGAACGGTTTCGCTCACCTGATAGTATTCCGTAACGCCCTGTTTCGTAGCGACAAAATCAACTTCCCCATTCGCTATCGTGCCCACGTAGACATCGTATCCACGTCGTCTGAGTTCAAGGAAAACCAAGCTTTCAAGTTGACTGCCACGGTTGGGTCGTTTCAAGCCGAGCAGCGCACGGCGCAATCCTGAGTCAACCGGATATATCTTGGAATTGATCGAAAGATATTTCTTTCCAGCAATGTCATACCTATCGCAGCGGTAGAACAGATACGCACTTTCAAGGTCGGTAAGATAATCGTTGACGGTCTCAGCCGAGGTCTTCAAGCCCGCTGAGGTGAGCGCATTCGCAATGTTTCGAGGGTTCACAAGATTGCCGGATACATCTATCAGATACCGGGCCAAGCCCTGCACCAGATTGGTATCACTGCGATGCCTTCGATTGAGCACATCTTTAATCAGCACCGAATCGACGATGCCGTTCATATAGTCCCGATAGGTCAGTTCATCGTCGATTGATGCGGTAAATGGGAAACCGCCATGAGTCAGATATGTGCTGAATAGTTTCGTAACTTCCGGATTGAGAGGATTCTTTGATGAGCTCGCAATGGTTGAGCACATTTCTGCAAAACTCAACGGGTAGACGTGAATCTCGATATATCTGCCGGAGAGCAGCGTCGCAAGCTCTCCAGAAAGCAGGAAGGCGTTGGAACCGGTGACATACACATCCACATTGTCTTTGATGAACAGGCTGTCGATGATTTTTTCAAAATGGGGTATCTGCTGAACTTCGTCAAGGAAAATGTAGTTAGTGCTCTCTGGAAGCAATGCGGCATTGAGCTTCTTGTAAATCTCAGAATAATGCTGAGATTGCAGGTCCAGATCTTCGAAGTTCATAGAGTGAATCTGACGATCCTCGACTCCCTCCGCTCTCAATCTCCGTTGAAATAACTTGAAGAGCGTCGATTTGCCGCATCGTCTCACCCCGGTAAGCACCTTGATGATGTGCTTGCCGCGCAGACGATTGAGCTGTTCTATATATCGCGGTCGTTCAAACATGCTCCCATAATATCAGTCAATATCGAATTAATTCGACATTGGGGACAGAATTGTGTGCAATATCGAATTAATTCGACATTCGCGAGCATTTATTCTGGCTTTTTGTTCTCTTTATCGCGTATTCATCATCGTTCATCGCTCAGGGACTCGATGTGGCATGGGCAGTGCGTCGGCTTCGGTGATTGGGCGGATTACCTTGCACGGCACTCCCGCTGCAAAGCTGTTTGCCGGAATGTCGTGTGTCACCACTGACCCTGCACCGATCACGCAGCCTTCTCCGATTGTCACTCCACCGGTGACGGTGACGTTGCTTGCCAGCCAGCAGTTATCACCGATCGTGATGGGTGCACCGTGTTCATAGTCGAAATCGCTGCCATCCGCGGCTTTGCGGATGTTGCGGTCCTGCCAGCGCATCGGATGTATTGGGGTGACGATGCAAGCGTGAGGGCCAAACATGACCTTGTTGCCGATGGTTACCGGGCATACGTCAAGGATGGTGAGATCGAAATTGGCATAGAAATCTTCACCAATGGTGACGAAATCGCCATAATCCAGATACAGAGGGCCTGCAATATAGCCGCGTGCACCCATATGTGGCAAGACTTCGCTCTGGATTTTCGAGCGCAGCTGCACATCTGTTTCACTGGAGTGGTTGTACGCATCGCAGAGCGCATGGGCGCGTTCACGCATGGCTGACAGCTGCGGATCGGCGGCGTTATACAGTTCGCCTGCAATCATGTGTTCGAGTTCAGTGGTCATGTCGGTTCTCCTTATGAAACGGCTCCGAATCGGATATGTATCTGAAGCATGTGATGCCATGCGTTATCATGCGAGCGCAGAAAGACGATTATGCCTGCAACAGCTCGTCAATCTGTGAAAGGACCGCCTGAATCTGCCTTTCAAAAACTTGTCTCTCCGGCAACAGCGACACGGCTAGCACACCGTTGGATGGCATGTCGAAATAGTAGCCTGGCTGGGCACTCAACCGATGCTTGCGCAGCAATGACAGTACGAGCGCATCCTCGTCGATAACCGAGGGAAATCGTAGCAATACGTTCCATCCGGCCTGTGCTGGAAGCACGTCCGCGACACCTGTCGGATGCTCTGCAACCATACGCAGCAGCGTTGCATAGTTGGTTCGGACGCGTGTTCGTACCTTGGCCAGCTGAGTGTCGGCAAGAGATAGCAGCTCTGGAATGCGCTGAGCGATGATGTTGCTCATGGGAAGGTAGTCATCGGCTATGGTGTCGATCCGAGCCAGTGCCTCCTGCCTTTCGCGCTGCGGTCCAGAAACGCGAATCCATCCGACCTTCGCGTGAGGGGCCGCCAGAAGCTTTGAAAAGCCGTCCAATGCGAAAGTCAGTACTCGCGATTCCCCTGCAAATCGTTGCCCTCCGGTTCCGGCTCGTTCAAGCTCTTTGGTATCGGACTGAAGATCGTATTCAAAGAACACTTCGTCGGCAATGATGGCGATGTCATAGCTGGCGCACAGCCGGATCAGCTGCTGGCGTTCCCAGCTCTGTACATACGATGCGGTCGGATTGTTGGGATTAATCAGCACTATGGCGCGGATATGCTGAGGATTGCCGTGAGCCAGCCGCTCTTCTATCGCAGCAATGTCAATCGTCCACGATCCATCGAAATGCAAGGGGTAGCTGATGGAACGCACGCATTCGAGCCTTGCTATCGAATCCACAAGAGGATAGCCGGGCTTGGGTACCAACACCGAATCCCCAGCGTCACAGAGCAGCTTCATAAGCCATGAATAGGCCTGTGATGTTGAGCTCAACACGAAGAGCTCGTCTGAATCGATACGTGCCGTGCCTTCGTGCTTGGCCAGAAACGAGCAGATTGTCTCGCGCGATTCACGCGGCCCTCTCGGATCCGCCTTGTATGGATCCGACAATGTTTCTGGCGCAAGCCCATGAATCGTGGGGTTGGCATCGTTGAGCTTGGAGAATTGCACTCCCCTGCTTCGATCCTTCGCCTCTTCATCCGCAATCGGGTTAAGTCCACCATATTCCACACGAGACGAAAAATGCATAAGCCCGACTATCCCCCACATGCTCGACACGGCACGTGGCATGACTGCGCTGTGACACATGACTGCACGGTGACATGATTACACGGTGACACCTTTACACGGTGACACCTTTACACAATGGCGTAGAGAGGAGCTTCAGCCCTCGTGGATCATCGCATGATAGGCCGCACCGACGATGCCTGCCTGATTGCGTAGCTGTGCGGGAACGATAGGGGTTTCAATCTCAATCAGCGGAATGAACCGATCACTCATACGGCTCACTCCACCACCAACGACGAAAAGATCGGGATTGAAATAGGTTTCCAGCATGCGATAGTACTTGGTCAGGCGCTTTGCCCATTTCTTATACCCAAGATTTTCGCGTTCGCGAACCGAAGCGGCAGCATAATGCTCGGCATCGTCGCCTTTGAGCGTCACATGGCCAAGTTCACTGTTGGGAATGAGCACGCCGTTATAGATCATTGCCGAACCGATACCGGTGCCCAGCGTTGTGGCGATGACGAAGCCCTTCTCTCCTTTGGCTGCACCAAACTGCACCTCGGCAAGACCTGCTGCGTCTGCATCGTTGACCACATCAACGTGCCGGCCGACCGACTCGCTGAGCGCTTTCTGCACGTCGATGCCGAGCCATGACTTGTCGAGATTGGCCATGAAGTTCAGTGGCTTGCCGGGTCGGATCGGAGCGGGGAAGGCGATGCCAACGGGCATGCTGTCAGGCACTGCGAAGCGGTCTAGCATTTCCTTGACGACCTTGCCCACGGCATCTGGCGTTGAAACCTCAGGGGTCAGGATCTTCTGACGTGGTTCGGCGATATCGCCTATATTCAGATCGACTGGAGCTCCTTTGATTCCGGAACCCCCAATATCAATGCCAAAGGCCTGAGCAGTTTCAATCATCTTCGATCTCCTTGTATCAAACGTGACATCAGCGCAACCGCCTTCATTGCAATCCGCGCTGTTCGTTGTTTCATCAACAATCAAGTCATGCAAACGATGGCATTCACCGGTGTCCCCATCACTTGTTTGCCACAACTGTAACGAGCCGTAGAGACAGATATGGCGTGCCGTATTGCACGACACGCCGATCTTAAGAACTTCGGACAGCAAACGTTTTCATTACGCTCGAATATTCTGTTATTTCAAAGCAGGCATGGGTTTCCAGGACGGATCATGAAGCAGTGCACGCGAGTTCCACCATCCGCGAA
Source organism: Bifidobacterium sp. WK041_4_12 (assembly GCF_041080795.1). NCBI lineage: Bacteria > Bacillati > Actinomycetota > Actinomycetes > Bifidobacteriales > Bifidobacteriaceae > Bifidobacterium > Bifidobacterium aquikefiricola. The sequence continues at coordinate 1,513,699 of NZ_CP129674.1, forward strand.
TCAGCTCTCGAACGCCTGTTATGAAATGCTTGCGATCTACAGCAGCGAGGCGTATGACTTCCTTTGCAAACGTGGCAAGCGTGCCCACCGCGAACAGCAGCGGACGATAGTCGCCATGAAGCATGAAGTAGCGGGCCATGTAGCCACGGTTGCGCATGATGTGATAGCGGTTCATGTCTGATGTGGAATTGAGCTGCCGGACTCCTGCGATGTCCCAGTTTGCAATCTCTCGCGTGCGTCTCATAACCATATCGGGGATGATGATCGGAGTCGTGACCTTGCTGGCCAGATATCCATACAGCGTATCGTCCCAGTAGATGAAGAAACGAGGGTCGGGCAAACCGATTTTCTCGACAACGTTACGAGAGATCAGGCCACCTTCGAAGCACATGGTGTTCATGACCTTGTATCCGGCATAGCCGAATCCTGCAGGCGCAATCGGATCGGGAATCCCCAGCGACACGAGGAAGTGGTATTGCCAATAGAACGGCCCGCCATCATAGTCGAGACGAGAGCCTTGAATCACCTCGTGAGAGTCCGACCATTTCTCCAGCCGGTCGAGGCCTTCTGGCAGCACTGCAACGTCATCGTCCATAACCCAGAACCATTGAGCGCCGAGGTCATATGCCTTGCGAATGCCAGCGGAAAAGCCGCCAGAGCCGCCAGCATTGTGATCCATCGGATGGTATACCACACGCATGTCATTGCCACTGGCATCAGGAATCGTCTTTCCCCATTGCCGCGTGATGTCAGCACTGAACGCTTCAACCATGTCGGCCGTTTCGGACGAGTTTTCATTGTCGACGATCACGATGCGCCAAGGTGCCTGGGTGAGCTTGGCGATTGATGCGAACAACACCTCCAAAAGTTGTTGACGTTTAAAGGTGACTACAACCATTGCAACTTTTTCCATACGCCCCATTCTCCCACCATCCACACGACTATGCACGCGCAACGTTACTTCCACGCCAATTCTCAATACAATTCTCTAAAACCCGACTCAAGGAATGCTCCTCATTCACCTGTGCATATGCATCAGACTGCTCGCTATCAAGAAGCACAGATGTGCTTTGATTGTCATTTTCGTCTTGAGTTTCGGAAGCAATAAGCCCGCATTAAGCGGACACCCTCATCTTTGCAACCTTGTCAACTTGTAACATAGAACGATGAACATGTAGAAATATCCTATGACCGATCTTGCGTTCGTAGATGCGCTGAAAAGCCTGAACAGTGATTTCACACAGTTGTGGGGTAAAAAAGATATCGATGCATCGGGCCACTGTTCATGGCTTCCGTTGGTGCAGCACATGGTTGATACGAGCAATGTCATGGGCTTGCTCTGGGAGCACTGGCTCAGTGGCGAGCAGCAACAGCTTTTGACTCATGCTGTGGGCAATGCTGACAAGGCGAAAAACATCGCATTGTTTCTTGGCGCAGTCCACGACATTGGCAAGGCAACTCCAGTTTTTCAAACTAAAAAGTCATACCAACAATCTGACGAGCTGGACAGCCAAATAATCGAAAAACTGGTACGAAGCGGTTTTGAAGACCTTGATAATCTCTACCTCGCTGACATGAATAAGGCTCCACACGCTCTCGCAGGAGCGTGTGTGTTGCACAACAGCAATATTCCGGAAAGTCTTGTGCTGCTCGTCAGTGGTCATCATGGTAAACCGGCTGACTCGTTGCACAGCATTACAGAACTTGAAAGCAACTATCGCAAGCACTTGTATCAAAGCCAGGATTCTGGAAGCGCAATTGCGAAACGATGGCAATCTGTCCAACGGGAATTGCTGCATTTCGACCTGTCACTCAGCGGTTTGAATATTGCAGATCTCAATGATGTTGTGCTCACAGAACTGCCATCGCAGGTGATATATGAAGGCTTGCTGATTATGGCAGATTGGTTGGCAAGCAACACTATATATTTCCCACTTCAATCCATTGACTCCGACTTTCAAGACAGCGAAGGTTTTCAAAACGACCGACTTGAACATGCGTGGCAGAAGATCAGCGGCGATATCCAATCGCTTGATCTGGACTGGCCTGGGGATTACATTCCCGCTGAATCAATAATTCACAAACGCTTTGGATTTGAAGCTCGGCAAGTCCAGACAGAGATTCTCCAACGCATCGAGCAGACCAGCGAAGCTGGAATCTACATTATTGAAGCCCCGATGGGTATTGGGAAAACCGAGATTGCCCTTTCGGCCGCGGAAATTCTCTCCCACAAGTTCAAAACAAACGGAATGTTTTTTGGGCTGCCGACCATGTCAACTGCTGATGGAATTTTCAAACGTATCGAAACCTGGCTCGAAAAAACAGACCCGTATGATACGAAATCATTGCGGCTCATTCACAGTAAGTCTCAGTTCAATGAAGACTTTGAGAAACTGCAGGATGCGTCTCAGGTTGATATCGATGGTGAGCCAGAAAACGGCACGGTCGCCGTAAATTCTTGGTTTTCCGGTGCGAAACTCCGTATTCTTGATGATTTTATTGTTGCCACAGTTGACCATTTCCTCTTGGCAGCCTTGAAACAGAAACATCTGGCGTTGCGACATTTGGGCTTGTCCAAGAAAGTCATCGTCATCGATGAAGTTCACGCCTATGACGCTTATATGGGCCAGTATCTGTATCGAGCGGTGCAATGGATGGGCAGTTACGGTGTTCCCATCATCATCCTGTCTGCAACCTTACCTGCGGCGCGCAGAAAGCAGCTGGTTGAGTCATATTTCAGAGGAACTGACAGGAAATGGCGAAATAGAACAGCGTTGGTTCCCAATTGGGAAGAAAGTAATGCATACCCGCTGCTTACATACACCGATGGTGAAGAAATCAATCAAATATCACAGTTTGAAACGATTCCCAACCACAAGGTCCGAGTTAAACACATCGACGAAGCAGCAATTCACAAACTTCTTCAGGAACAATTATCAGAGGGCGGCGTAGCTGGCATCATCGTCAACACCGTGAAGAAGGCACAGGAGTTATATGAGTCGTTGAAACGTGATTGTGAGGTCGAACTCATTCACTCCAGTTTCCTTGCTCCGCATCGCGCTGAAAAAGAGCGTGCGATTCTTCAACAGATTGGTAAAGACTCCAGCAACAGGCCCAGTAAAAAAGTGTTCATAGGAACCCAGGTGCTTGAGCAATCCTTGGATATTGATTTTGATGTTCTTATCACATACCTAGCTCCTATGGATTTGCTCCTTCAACGGGTTGGTCGTTTGCACCGCCATAATCGTCCAAGACCTGAAAAACTACGTGACGCTCGCGTGTATGTAGCTGGTATCAATGCTGACGGCACTTTTGATGAAGGAACAAGTTTCATCTACGGTGACTACCTGCTGATGCGAACCCAGCATTTTTTGCCAACAGTATTGAATTTGCCGTCTGACATCTCTCCATTGGTCCAAATGGTCTATTCCGAAAAAGATGAGGATCAGTTGAACTCAGATCGGTACAGACAAGCTAAAGCTGAAAGCAAGTCGCTTATGAAAACAAAAGAGGAAAAAGCGGGAACCTGGGAATTGCAAACCCCACAGGGATCGTTAGAAACGACATTGGTGGGATGGCTGAACAACCCTTCAACCAATACAGATGAAGAACATGGTGTAGCGCAGGTGAGAGATGCTGAAGATTCTATAGAAGTGATATTGCTGCGCAGAACGGCTCAGGGAATTCAGCTACTTGACACTGATGAAATAATCACGGAAGCATGGTTGAAGAAGCCTGCGAATGCGAAAAAACTTGCTCAGCAGACCATACGACTGCCAAAGATTTTTTCTAGACTATGGTCAATTGACTCGGTCATAACAGAACTTGAACGCTTGAATAAGGAAAACCTCGCGTTCTGGCAACAGATTCCTCTGCTTAAGGGATCGTTAGGTCTCATTCTGGACGAGCATAACAAGACAGAACTTCATGGCTACATTTTGGAATACTCCAAGAGCCTGGGATTACAGTTCGAGAAGGAAGATAGCAATGCCTGACAGACAGTTTAATGTACTCGACGAGCCGTGGATTATGGTAATGGTCGACGATAAAGGGACAACCAAAGAAGTCGGACTGCTCGACCTGTTCATGCATGCACACGAATACAGGGCACTTGCCGGCGAAACACCAACACAGAATTTCGCAATTCTGCGATTGCTGTTGGCGGTCCTGCAAACAGTGTTTTCACGATATGATGCCAGCGGTACTCGCTATGATTTCGAGTCGTTGGAATTTGATGAGAACGATATTCCTCTTCATGAAGTTGACCAGGACGATTTCGGTGAATACTCGAATGCACTACTCCAGACGTGGGATTCGCTCTGGAAAGCTCAGCGGTTCCCTGAGATCGTGTGCAGGTATTTGGAACATTGGCGTGACAGATTTGATTTGCACGGTGAAACTCATCCCTTTTATCAGGTCACACCGATTCAATTTGAAAGTGTCGCGTCAGCTTCCAAAAAAGGCGATTATGGAACTCCCACAAAATTCCGTCTTCTCAATGGCATGCTTTCCGAGTCAAGTAACAAACTGTCGCTGTTCACACCGGTTTCAGAGCGTAACAAGGATGTACTCAATTCTGCAGAATTTGCCCGTTGGCTCGTGACATTCCAAGGCTATGCAGGAGGGTCCAAGGCAAAATTACAAGGGTTCAAATATTCGCCGTCGGTCGGGACACTGTGGAGTTTGGGCGGGATATATTTCGAGGGAAGCACTCTTTTTGAGAGCTTGATGCTCAATGTGACACTTGATGAGCGTGAAAGCCGACTCGTGGAGACCCCCTTCTGGGAGAATGACTTTGAACAGTGGATTTCCTTGTTCACGACATTGCAATCAATTCCAACTGCCAACGGAAATCAACAGTTTTCAAGCCAACGGCCCGAGAACCTAGCTTCACTCTATACGTGGCCTTCTCGATTGGTTTCATCACATATGGACTCTGCTGGCGAGATACGAAGCGTCGCTCTGCCGAAGTTCGTCCAAACAAATTATTTCAATGTTGAACCATTGAGTAAGTGGGCCACCAGTGCCAACAGTAAAGAGCATGAAGTGTATCCCAGAAGATTCAGGCCAGATCGAGCTATGTGGCGAGAATTTGGAGCGTTAACTAATCTGCAAGAATCCAACTGCACTCCGAGAATTGTCACGTGGCATGGGCAACTCATTGATAAGCATGTTCTGGCAAAAGGTTCTGTTTTCAGTTTAGTTGCCACAAGTATCGCAGAGGCAGGGCAGGCAAGTTATCCGGGCGTGGGAGAAATCTACGCTGACGAGTTGCGGAATGAGTAATTTCGTCCTGAATTCAGATACTGCATCAGTTGATGCAAGAGAACGAATCAACAATACCGTCAACACAACACAACGTGTGATAGAGCTGTTAAGAAAATTCGCCAAAAGTGTTGAAAGGATCAGAAATCTTCAAAAAGGTTCACTGGGCGACAACGTTTCTCGATCTGCTTTCTTTGATATTGACAAGCCTTTTCGAGATTGGCTTTTGGGATTGCGCCCCAGTTCTGATATCGACCAAGCCATTGGTAGCTGGTATGAACAACTACGAACAGTGGTCATTGGAAAGGCACAGGAGATCGTTAATAATTCCTCGATGAGAGACTTCACGGTCTCCGAAGATACAAAGAACTTGCCACAACAATTCAACATGTTCATTGCAAAGGTCAACAAAGAGATTGAGATACACCAATGACGGAAACAGAGAAATCACAGGACAGCATATATGGCGCCACTTCGTCGGTGTTACAGCAATTGGGTAACACTCTCGATAGTTCTTCAACCAAAGGCATTCTAGCATCGCTGAGAAACAGTGTCGGACGAGAGTTAAACGCAAGCAGTGAGGTGTGGCCGCTTCTATTTGAGTCAATCAATCCAGACTATCTCAGCAAGAATGGAATCCCCACAGCTCAGGAAACCGCAATGTTTGCAGCACTCCAACTCTATGGCATAGGTCAACAGGGGCGTTCGCAGTCTGTTTTTGCCCGAGGAGCCGACTATCGATTAGGAAAGGCACTCGGAACATTCAGGAAGTCTTTGGATGACTCTCAATCGTTTGATCGCAGATTTAATCAACTTGTCACATCAAATTCGATTCAGGAACTGCTGAATCATCTGCGACATTTGATAAAAATCGCAAGCGGACCGAGTAATTCTCAATGGAAGATGGACTATGCATCGCTAGCCGAGGACTTGTTCTATTTTCAGGTCGCCAATAGCAATCAAGTTGTTTTCCGATGGGGACAGAGCTATTACTGGCAGCCTGCCAAGCAGAACAAGTAACAGTGTAATCACCATCCACATTATAGATAAGAAAATAGGAAAGTAGATTATGACAGATCAAAGATTATTCATCGACATTCATGCAATTCAATCAGTGCCACCGTCAAACATCAATCGTGATGACACAGGAAGCCCCAAAACAGCGCAATATGGTGGCGTTGTTCGTGCTCGCGTGAGTTCTCAGGCATGGAAGAAAGCGATGAGAGACTACTTCAGAGAACACGGTGAATTACGCAACGTAGGAACTCGCACACTGGAAGTACCTCGCTACATCGCTGATGAAATACTCAAACGCGACGACAACTTGACAGCCGACGAGGCCATTGATCGAGCCGTCAAGGTTCTGAATAATGCCGGCGTATCCACAGGAAAGGATAATCGAGTCAAGGCGCTATTTTTCATTGGATATCAGCAAGCTCAAGAACTTGCAGAACATGCAGTGAATGAAGATTATGATAAAGCTTCACTTAAATCGATTTTGAAGCATAACACTGCAACAGATATCGCATTGTTTGGTCGAATGGTGGCTGACGATCCGAGCCTGAATGAAGATGCTTCCGCTCAAGTTGCTCATGCCATTTCAACTCATGCGGTGCAGACAGAATTCGATTATTTTACCGGAACCGATGACCTTGCGCCCGCAGATAACGCAGGGGCCGGAATGCTTGGCACTATTGAATACAATTCCTCCACTCTGTACCGTTACGCTAATGTGGCTGCGCACGAGCTGGTTTCGCAACTTGGCGACGATAAGGATGCTGCAATCACTGCACTCAAACTCTTTGTTGAAGCGTTCATTACATCAATGCCCACAGGGAAAATCAATACCTTCGCAAATCAAACGTTGCCAAGTGCAGTTGTTATTGTCGGGAGAAGCGACCGGCCTATCAACCTAGTCAATGCGTTTGAGACACCAGTGAAATCGCGCGAAGGCTACATCGATAAATCTATCGATAAGTTGAGGTCAGAGTTCGAAAAAGATAATAAATTTGTTGAAAGCCCAGCTTTTACGCTTACGCTTAACGTTCCAGAGCTTCAAGAATCTCATGAAGCGGGCACTTTTGGCGCATTGTTGAACGATCTTGACGAGCAGCTACGCAGGAATCTGAAATGAAAACATTGCTTCTCAAACTTGCAGGCCCCTTGCAATCATGGGGCACACATTCACATTTTGAGGTGCGCAATACCGATCCATATCCATCGAAAAGCGCAATAATCGGATTGATTGCTGCCGCATACGGGTATAGGAGAGAAGGGTCTGATGAAGATATTGAGCGACTGAACAGACTCGACTTTGCTGTCAGAATTGACCAGCCCGGTAATCTGCTTCAGGACTTTCACACAGCTCACCCGGTGAGTAGCAAAGGTGATATACGCCAGGCTTATGTAACTCGAAGATACTATCTTCAGGATGCCATTTTCGTTGTTGCTCTCGGTGGGGACGATGAGTTCATTGATGCTGTGCTGAGAGCAGTGAGTCACCCCTATTTTCAAGGCTTCCTCGGCCGCCGTTCTCTACCGCTGTTGGACGATTTCATCCTTGACATATCCGGAAAGGGAGTAATTGAAGCCATCCAATCTGCACCTTGGCAAGCGGCGGATTGGTATAAAAAGAAACACCGTACATCGCAATATGATGCCGAAATCTACGCCGACGCAAATCTTGCTGAGAATCAACAGACTTTCATGGCCCGGGATCGCGCCGTATCGTTCTCACAACAACATCGACTGCACGGTTTTCGACCAGTTGTGCGTATTCGTGAAGTGATGTCACATGCTGTGTCAGAAACCGATCACGATGTCTTTTCCTCGCTTGGAGGTGAGTGATGTATCTCAGCAGAGTACAAATCGATTATGATAACCGCGCAAAGATACGTGATTTGACACATCTTGGCGCTTTCCACAACTGGGTGGAACAAAGCTTTCCCGATGAAATTAGCGAAGGCCGGCATTCTCGCAAACTGTGGAGAGTGGATGCACTCAAGGGAAAACGTTATCTGCTTATTGTCAGTGAGTCACAACCCAATCGTGAAAAGCTAGAACGATATGGCGTCGTTGGAACAGCGCAATCGAAGGATTACGATACTTTTCTCTCATCACTCCAACAGTCACATCGCTATAATTTCAGAGTTGAGTTGAACCCGGTAACAACCGTTACTGATTCTTCGGGGAAGAAACGAAAAATCCCTGTGGGAGCAGCCAATAATCAACTGCAATGGTTTCTTGGCCATGCGGAACAATTTGGAGTTGAATTTCAGCCTGATTCCGTGCTGCTTACAAGCAGAGGCGAAAAAATTCTGAAGCATCGGAAGCAACGAGTCACATTGTCTTCGGCTATTTTTGAGGGAATGCTGACGGTTATAGACGTAGATGCGTTGAAATCAGTTCTCACCAATGGTTTCGGTCGAGAAAAGGCTTACGGTTTTGGCTTGCTGACACTGATACCGGCACAATAATCAGGAATGGATTGAATGAACTATGACGAATATTCCTGGTGCTAAGAAAGCGGAACTACCTGAGCTTCCAAAAATATCTGATCGAATCACATTTCTTTACATCGAGCACTGTCAAATAAACCGTAAAGATAGCGCAATCACCGTTACAGACTCACATGGGGTTGCAAACATTCCCTCGGCAATGATTTCGGTGCTGCTCCTTGGTCCAGGAAGCGACATAACGCATCGCGCCATGGAGCTTATTGGTGACTCGGGTACCTGCGTGCTGTGGGTTGGTGAACAAGGAGTCCGTCAATACGCCAGAGGTAGGGCATTGAACCATTCCAGCCTATTGTTGGAAAAGCAGGCGCGATTGTTTTCAAATGTCAGAACTCGCGTTCACGTTGCTCGAACCATGTATCAAATGCGATTCCCAAACGAAAATGTTACAGAAGACAGTATGCAGGTGTTGCGAGGGAAGGAAGGAGCCCGAGTTCGCTCAATCTACCGAAAATGGTCCAAGCAGACTGGTGTCGCTTGGGATCGTCGCACATATGATCCTGATAATTTTGAGTCTGGAACGCCCGTTAATCAAGCGTTGTCTTCTGCAAACTTCGCTTTATACGGCCTTGCATACACAGTTATTGCTGCGTTGGGAATGTCACCAGGCTTAGGCTTTGTGCATACAGGTCATGATTTGTCATTCGTATATGATTTTGCTGATTTATACAAGGCGGAAACGTCAATCCCTTTGTCTTTTCAAGCAGCACAGTCTCTTGAAGAGGGCGAAGACATCGATAGCAAAATTCGAAGAATGATGAGAGACGAGTTTAAATCTACACATCTGCTCGAAAAGATGGTTTCAGATTTGAAATATCTTTTCGATATACACGATATAGAGCTACCTGAAGCTGACACCATCAATTTATGGGATGACAAAGAGGGTCTTGTACCCAACGGTGTGTCCTATTCGGAGTATAGCCATGCCTCTAGTGACGATAACCTTAACTAAGGTCCCTCCCTCGCTCCGGGGAACCTTAAGTAAATGGCTCCAAGAAATTGACACCGGTGTTTTTGTGGGAAACATCAACACAAAGATTCGAGAACAACTGTGGAAAAGAGTGCTTGATAGCATCGGAGATGGTCGGGCAACCATCAGTTTTTATCAAAATAATGAGCAAGGCTATAATTTCGCAACAGAAGGGTTCCGCAAAGAGGTTAGAGATTTTGATGGTGTCTCAATCATCACTGATTTGCCTTTGGAACGAGTTGCATCTCATATGAAAAGCGGCTTCAGCAATGCTTCAAAGTATCGAAAAGCGAGAAAGTTTAGTTCAGGACATTCAGCACATACAGAGCGTACAAGACGTGCAGACCAATCAGCGCAAGACGGTGGGCAACAGCATAGTTGTGTTGTTCTAGACATTGAAACCACCGGGTTGGACCCTTTCAAGGATTCAATAATTGAACTTGGGGCAGTAAAGATTGTTGGCAAATCTGTCGAACGGTTCGAGAGATTGATTGCAATTGAAAGTACAATCCCTGCCAGCATTGTCACATTGACGGGAATCACAGATGACATGCTGCATTCCTCCGGAGTGCAGGTGAAAGATGCGTGTTCCGAATTGCTGAGTTTTATCGGCGCCGATACCGTTATCGGCTGGAATGTACGATTTGATATCGGATTTATTCATCGGATTTGTCCTGAATGGGAGCCAGCTCAAATTGTTGACATCATGCGGCAAATTAAAAAGGAACACCCTACGTTGCCAAGCTTTAAACTCGCACACGTCGCCAACAGTTATGGTATACCGGCGACCGTCCACCATCGCGCATTGCAGGATTGCGAGCTGGCCTTGGAGATATACAAGAAGACAAAGTCATATAAATCCAATTTTCAAAAGAGAAAAAGCCCGAAGTTGCTAGGATAATTAAGTGTCTTCCCCGCGCGAGCGGGGGTGATCCCCCCGACCCGACCCGACCCGACCCGTTACTCTCTCAACGTCTTCCCCGCGCGAGCGGGGGTGATCCCAAGCACCCAGACACAACAATGGCCACCCCTTTGTCTTCCCCGCGCGAGCGGGGGTGATCCCTGGCTGGAAATCATTCCTAGTGTTCTCGGTGGGTCTTCCCCGCGCGAGCGGGGGTGATCCCGACGCGACTCCCATCGCGAACGAGTCCTCTCTGTCTTCCCCGCGCGAGCGGGGGTGATCCCGGTCGGCTACTACGAGGACGGCACCCCAAAGAGTCTTCCCCGCGCGAGCGGGGGTGATCCCGGGACGAGACCAGCCCGCACGGGCTCATGTTCGTCTTCCCCGCGCGAGCGGGGGTGATCCCGTTTCTCCTGCGGCGAGCGCGGCTCCACCAACGTCTTCCCCGCGCGAGCGGGGGTGATCCCAGACGGCTGGTGGGCAGTTTCGTGGACTGCCTGTCTTCCCCGCGCGAGCGGGGGTGATCCCGTACGACGATCACGGACAGGAAGGAACAACTGGTCTTCCCCGCGCGAGCGGGGGTGATCCTCACTGGATGAAGGAATCCGATCTAGGTTTCAGGTCTTCCCCGCGCGAGCGGGGGTGATCCCGAGATCATGCCCTACTACAATCAACTCTATCTGTCTTCCCCGCGCGAGCGGGGGTGATCCTGTTCGAAGCGGTCGGGAAGTAACTGGAATCCCGTCTTCCCCGCGCGAGCAGGGGTGATCCTTCGTATTGGATGCAGTCGGCGTTGGCGGTGCGGTCTTCCCCGCGCGAGCGGGGGTGATCCTAAATTTCGTGTTCTCACAGCATTCCCAAGATAAGGAGGGATGATGACCGGTAATCAAGAAGAAGATGATATATGTAGGGCAATCTTCCCATTGGTGCATGCTGGAATGAGTGCCTATCAACAGCAGGCAACAATGGACCAGCTCGACGCTGGAGAAGCTTACGAGGCACTGACATGGCTGCTGGCATTCGCAGTCCATGACCATGTATCGTTGCCAAACGACCTTGCTATACAAGCATTCAGCATGCTTGATGTTGACGACAGAGACCAATATCGAAGCATCCTCGACACAGCGACGCAGCTTAGTCTTCCCCGCGCGAGCGGGGGTGATCCTATAGGGGGTACCATCGCGAGACACTCTTTCTGGTCTTCCCCGCGCGAGCGGGGGTGATCCTATTCGCCGGTGCCCTCAACGCGGGTCATCATCGTCTTCCCCGCGCGAGCGGGGGTAATCCTACGGCACATTGCCCACCGCAAGATCAAAACCGGTCTTCCCCGCGCGAGCGGGGGTGATCCCGGTTTTCGACTGACGACCACCCTGACGACCTGGTCTTCCCCGCGCGAGCGGGGGTAATCCTGTGTCTTTACGAGATTCAGTGCGTGACAGTGAACTTCGAGTCCATCAGGAATCGATATTGTTCTTTGTCGTCATCGTTCAGGCAGTTGAAAGCGTCAGTCAACGCGGTAAGGGGAATGGGCTGTGGGTTCCTGATAAACCCCATAAGTATGGTCAGGGCAATGTAGTGTTCGTTCGCGTCAATGCATGAGGCATAGTCCTCTTGAGCTTCGGTGTCCATGAGTGGGAGAACGCAGGGGGCTAGGTTTCTGGTCGCTTCCTGTGCCGTTCGAGTATCTGCCATAGCCTGCTCCTTTCCTGTTTGGTGATTGGGTACGCCGTCCACAACATGTAGCGATCTCAGGTATTGCGCGTCTTTTTGCAACCGGACGCGGATTACCTGATCCTCGATAGCTTTATATCATTTCATGCGTTCGGTACCAAGTCTTCCCCGCGCGAGCGGGGTGATCCTGATTGGTGAGCGGGTAACATTGAATGGTATGATTCGCTTTCGCCGTGTGCTGGCAGTCCTGACGGTCATCGTCTTGACCGGTTCTGGCATGACAGGTTGCGCCTTGGGAGGGAACGAATCTCCCTCACAGTCAGAGGAGACAAGCCCAGGATATGATGCCACAGCGTTGCCGCCCTCATTCTCGTCGAAGGATATTCAGCAACATAAAAACCTTAATGACGAACATTCCCTGTCATGGTATCGATATGACATTGTTTCAGACCGGCTGGTGCGCGTGCACTTCACGATGGGCAACCCAGAATGCTACGGTGTGCGTGCCGTTGTCAATGAAGAAACGAACACTGTGAGAATTGCCCTCCACGAGGGCACTCTTCCCGGTTCACCAGCACACTGTTCACTTTTCGCAGCTATGGCATCACTTCTTCTCACCACACAAAATCCAATCGGAACACGTTCCATTGTTCCCGGAGACTGACTTTTCCCCGGTCTAAGCAACTAAGCTCGAAATCAAGCGCCGGCGTGCTTCGTCACAGCCGGCGGTGTTGCGGGTTATAGACAAAAATGTGGGGTTAATTGGTAATTTGTGGGTCTTATTTCTTGCTTTGGTCTTGCTGGTGTCTTGTGTGTCGGGGTGTGATTAATGGTTGTGGCGTTAATGCGGGAGTGTGCTTGACTTTCTGGTTTTGTATGTTCCATGAACGTGCTCCTCTATATGGTCTATATGGTCTATATGGTCTATATGGCAGCAAAAACCTACGACTGGCCCAAAGACGACACAAGCAACCCATCCATACCATCTCGCTACTACGATCAGGGATGGAGAACGATTGCAAAAGGGCTCGGGCTGCTCTATATCGGCGCGCCTGTGGATGCGACCGACGAGCTGAAGCGATCCCTATCGAAGAAGCGTCAGGCAACCGCGAAGAATCGTATCAGCCGCGCTTGGACATTTCTCGCCGATGCGAGGCTGCTCACAAGAATCAAACCAGCATCACTCGGCGACAACGCAGGATATGTGCTGCTCCTTGGCGACGATGAAGAAAATACCGAAGTCGTGGATGATGCGAAGAGCCTGCTCGGCCTTGATGACAATATCATCTTCGACCGCAGGCAATACGCGTGAGTAACATGGCTGGCAATGTTCAAACAACACAGTTGTTGAGAATCGAGGAATCATGAAGTTTGGGATGCGCACACCCAGTCTGAAACGGTCGATCAAGGCTCGAACCACGTCGAAGTGGAAACGCCAGGCCAAGAAGGCACTCATACCAGGATACGAGAAGAAAGGCATGGGCTGGATCCGAAACCCGCGCAAGGCCACCTACAACAAGGTCTACAGGAAACGACGTTCAGCTTCTGGGATCTTTTCAAATGAAATATGGCATCGGTTCGGCAAAGCTTTTCGTATAAACAAAGAAAAGCCCGGCACAAGGCCGGACTGCCGCATGCGAAACTCAGGAATCGGGTTGAAAGAGTTACCGCTTCATAAGAGATTTAGGTATTATGAACTGAGTCTGCTCGCGATTTTTACCATGTGGACAAATTGTACGATGCCATATGTGATACTGCTGGTCCGTTGAGTCTACTCCACCATCTTCAAAACCAGCGTTCTCAAACATCCTGATACTCGCTTCGTTTCTTGGATCAATCTGAGTTAATACTTGATGAGACCGGTTGTGCCAAAATGAATCTACGCTTATATCGTCAAGAACAATGAGAAGGATAGATGCACCAAGGCCATTACCGGAGCAGTCCGAAGAACGCGCTATCCATGAAATCGCGTATGTGTCAGACTCTTCAATATAACCGTATTCGGCGAAAGCAAAAATTTTCTCAGATTGGGCTGTCGTCAGAATCGTTTTCGTTACTTTTTCGTCAAAATCTGATTCCTTCAGCCCACGGATATATCGTTGCGGGTCGATCTCATATTCCTTGGGTTCTTCTTTATTGCCGCAACAGCTAAACTGCCTTAGCAAACGAATGTCGTCAGCAGTGCACTCTCTGCTGACGACAATGGTCATTAACGCATTCACAATCTAGGCTTAGTCTCTCGAAGATCTCTTCATGAAAGTCTCTGCTGATTTCGCAAGCGAATTCCATTTTGCACTTGTCACATTGTCAGATGTAGCCTTACGCACATATGCAGGGACTTCTAGTCTTGATTTATTTCTTATCTTTGTCACCGCCAGTACCGTCAATGCAGCCACCACCTTTCATTTTTATTCAACAGCCAGGGCAATGCTTGAACAGCAAAAACCAGACGATGAACGCGCACCGCTGGCTTTAAATCAAATATGCCCTTTTCTGTTGTACAGCAAGCGTAACACTTGTATCCGATTATATGATTTTATTTCGTGAAGTTGAGTGGCATTTCGAACGCCTCTCGACATTCCTATCGTTCGACGCTCAATACCGCCTTTCCCGTGATTTCTGCGAGTGCTTTGGTGTTCCAGTGGGTGTGTCCGGCTGTGGTGTTGATGTTGACGTGTCCCATGATGCCCCAGGCGTGTCATTCTGGGTGCAACCGGGATCGGTCGATCGAACCCGATTCGCGTTTGTCATAAACTATCGACAACCGGAGTAACAAAGAACCCCGAGAAATATTCTCGGGGCTTCTCAGCCCTACTTTCGTAAAGCTACTCATATGGCTCCTGCGACTGGGCTTGAACCAGTGACCGTCCGATTAACAGTCGGATGCTCTGCCAACTGAGCTACGCAGGAATGTTGTGTGTGGCATCCGCCGCACACAAGAAGTAAATACTACCTTCTTCTCTCGCCTAATGCAAATCAGCGCGTCTTAGCTTTTTCGTGTCGCGACGACAGCACCAAGGGAAGCACGAAAACCCCAGAGCGTTCACAAAGCGAGGACCATACACAAGCAAAGATGCCAAGTGAACGCACCCAGCGGGCCGTTACATCACGATCTTGTCCATTGGCATAGCTGAATCAATGCCGAAATCTGGGTTGGATGGGCGAATCCCTGCATCCACGAGATTGACGCCTAGCATGGCTACCATCGCTCCATTGTCGGTGCACAAGGCAATGCGAGGAATGCGAATGGCGATGCCATGTCGCTCCCCCTCTTCTATGAGACGCGCGCGCAGCTGAGAGTTTGCGGAAAATCCTCCACCGACGATCAGAGTGTCGGAATCATACTGTTTGCAAGCTGCTATGGCTTTCCTGGCCAAGACTGTGGCTACGGAATCCGCCAACGAAGCGCACACATCGTCAATGGGAATCTCATTGCCCAAAGCTTGCTGCTCTTCCACCCAACGAGCGACTGCGGTTTTCACGCCGGAGAAACTGAAATCGTACGGATGCCTTGCAGCAGCCTTTCCCTGAGTCAATCCCTGTGGAACGTGCATCGCATGTGGGTCCCCATGCTGAGCATGACGGTCGATATGGGGCCCACCGGGATAGGGGAAGCCCAGCAGCCGAGCAATCTTGTCGAAGCATTCTCCGGCAGCATCGTCAAGTGTTGTGCCCACAACATCGACATGCTTCGCCACATCCTGAACATGAAGCAAGGAAGTGTGACCTCCTGAGACAATCAGTGCCAATACGTCTTCTGGAAAGTCTCCGAATTGTAGCTGCGTCACGGCAATATGGCCGATTACGTGGTTGATTCCATACAGGGGTTTGCCTGATGCCGCCGCCAGCGCTTTGGCACCGGAAACACCGACTGCAAGGCATCCGGCAAGGCCCGGGCCAGCAGAAACCGCGATGGCGTCAACGTCGTCAAGCGTCATGTTGGCGTCGCTCAAAGCTTTGGACACCACGGGAATGAAGGATTCAGCGTGCGCCCTGGATGCAATTTCTGGAATCACCCCACCATAGCGTGCATGCTGTTCCATCGAGGATGCGACGACGTTCGAAACCAAGCTTCTGCCACGCACGATTGCGGCTGCGGTCTCATCGCAAGTCGATTCAATTCCCAACACTACAGTGGCGCTCTGCCTATCTGAGACAAGCTTGTCTGCATCTGGTCTTGCTGTTTCTGACATCACTCATTACCCTTCATCGATGCTAGCCCTGCCGCTGTAGCCTGCCATTCGTTGATATCCAACGCCATCGTATAAGCGTCGATACCCTCTGGCTGATAATAATGCTTGCGCAACCCGATACGCTCGAATCCAAAAGCCTGATATATCGCAATCGCGGTGTCATTGTCCACACGAACCTCAAGCAGCATTCTTCGAGCTCCCTGCTCGGCTGCCTGTCTGAGCAAGGTTGCGAGAATCGCTGATCCTATCCCCTGACGCTGATATGGCGTGTCTACGCCTATGGTCATCAGTTCAGCATCATCGCCGTCATACCAAAAGCCCCCATAGCCGCGTATCACGGCATTGGCGGCAATTTGCGGATTGCCGTGTTTCGCATCCTCAACGTCAGCAACATCAACGACATAGGTACGTGCCGGGGCATTCAACTCTTCGCGAATCATGGCGTAACTCCATGCGCCCTTGCCGAACAGATGAGCTTCGATAGGTACGATCTGTTGAATGTCAGACTCTTGAATTGCGCGAATCATGATGCATTCACCACTCGTTTGAGAGGGTTGGGCACCTGAACGTCGGGGCGTCTGACATACAGCGGATTTGCCTCGACATCGTCACCATGTGCGCTATGTGCAAGGGCAAGTTCGGCGAAAGTGCGCACACCTTGAGCACCCGCCTCAAGCAGCGACCCATCATGCATCGTTCGCAGACGCGCTATGCCCTGCAGTATGTCTGCGTACCGCTCAACGCCATGGCCCATCACGTCAACCGTTATATCGCCTCCTGCTTCGTGAGCGACATCATCTATGTAGGTGTTCACGCGATCAACGATGTTGTCAGGATAATCAATGTCCATGGGCATCACGGTGTTCACGGTGTTCACGGTGTTCAGCAGTTTCCCTGCCTGTGAACGCTGCGCTGAGACCGGGTCAACCTGATACAGTGCCCAATACAGCTGTTTGCGTCTGGCATCATTCACCGCCAGAACAAGATGCGTTGCTGCATCCCCGTTGTCAGCGCCATTCGACTCTTGAAGCGGTGAATCGCTTGAATCTGCATCGGATGCCGTGTCAGCTGATGCAGGAAGCCCCTGAGCCGCCATCCACAACGCCTCAGCCTCGAGAACGTTCTGTCCGACGAGTGAAGCGCCAGTGACAAAAGCCAAAGCTTTGGCAGTCACGATTCCGGCACGCAGTCCCGTAAACGGCGCAGGGCCAGTACCAACGACGATTGTGGAGATGTTGCCCAGCGTCAAACCAGCCCGTTCCACCGCCTGATTGATATTAACTTCAAGATGTTCGACATGCGATCGTGAATCGCGTTCTGCAATGGTCTCTTGCCCCACAATTCCAACAGTGGAGCCAAAAGAGGTATCAATGACCAGAATTGGGGCAGAAGAATCGTGACCGGTGCTGATATGATTCAAAGCTTGCTCTTCTTGTGCTGCATTCATGATGCCAACGCCTCCCGCAGTCCGTGCATTCTATCAGCCCAAGCAGAGCCTACTCCCCTGAGCGCAACCTCGCGAGTCCCTTCACTGCTCAGCTCATCGCCGCCATGTGCAGGCCCAGTCAACTTCATGCCTGAAGGACGTTCAATATGGATTTCCAAACGTTCCGACGCAAGCTCCTGCGCCATCTGCTCACCCCATTCCATCAGCACCACGGTGGATTGCCCTGGACTCTCCAACTCCTCATCAAGACCCAAGGATTCAAGTTCATCGAGCAACCGGTCGCGAACGCCGTTACCCGGTTCAAATCCTTCACTGCCCAGACGATAGGCATCAACATGAACCAGATGAGCAGGGCTTCTATCGGCGAAGCTGCCATTGAGTTCCCTTGCAATGGTGAAGGTCGGGGAAACTATTGGCTTTTCGATGCCGAGTCCTTTGCCAAAGCCCTGAGCTAAGGTGGTCTTCCCTGCTCCGAGGGGACCTGAGAGCACGATAACGTCCCCGCCCCGAACGAGACGGGCGATACGGTAACCCAGATCTTTCATGTCTTCGTCTGTGGGAACTTCAATCCGTATGGCGAGTGCTGCCTCGCTGGATCCATCGACGTTCGTTTCGCCTCGTTCACTCAGTTCACTCAGTTTGCTCAGTTTGCTCAGTTCACTCATGATCTGTATCGTCCCTGATTCCTTGAGTTCCCCAACCCATTCATGTCCCTACCTTTTACGGATATTGCACCGATTGCCCGTTCAAGAGCATAGACCGGGTCGCCACCATTGCTTTTGCACTGCTCGTCAGCCCATGCAAGCGCTTCAATGCATCTGCCAAGCCCTTGGGAAGACCAGCCCGACAGTTCTCGCCCAGCTGCCCTCAGCTGCCAAGGGCTTGCCTTGGCTTCTGCCTGCGAAATCGTACCGTGCCTGATCGCTGACGCCTTCGCCAAGGTTCGTAGCTTCAATCCCAGAGCGCCTATCAGCGCCAAAGGAGCGATGCCCTGCTCGATGGCTGCACGAAGCCCAAGCACAGCGCCTGCCACATCGCCTGCGACGGCTTTGTCTGCAACCGCGAATCCAGTCACCTGTGGGTCAGCGATCAAATAGCGATCAGCCGTTGCTCGTGAGATTGGATCTTCGTCAAAGTCAAAACAGAGCTGCGAACACATTGATGCCAGTTCGCCGGTTCTTTCGCCAAGCACATTGACCAGTTGCTGGGCTGCCAAGGGTTCAATATGACGTTTCTGCCGCTCAAACAATGCATAGACGAAGTTGATCTTCGCATCGAATTTCTTGAGGTCGGGAACCATCATCACCTCGGCACCCTTGTTCTTCAAGGTACTTATCAGACGCTTGCCCTTGTTACCGCCTTCATGCTGACATATGACGACACTTGAATCCTGAGGATGTCTGGTGGCATCGGCGCAGAATGTTTCAAGCGCCTTCCCCAGTGCCTCACCAGCGTGTTGCAGATTGCGAAGCACGACAATCGAAACATCACTCAACAGCGTGGGACTCACCGCTTCATCGAAACTGTATGCATCACAATCAGAGGCATCCAATTCGATGACCTCTGCATCCGGCCTTTCTGCGCAAGCCCTATGCTCAGCTTCACGAACGTTGCGCTGATTGAGGTATCCGTCTCCCCCGACGACCAGTATCATTGCCGAAGCTCGACTCCTCTTGTTTGCCATGACTCAAATTTCTCGTTATCGCTGGACATGATGCTCGGCGCGGAAGCACTTGCGAATATACATGGAAAGCGTGCGGCGCGGGTGCGAAATGCGATATTCTGGTGAATCTGTTATGTCAAGCAGCTCAGTCGTTGTGCCCCACCATAACCTGATTGCATCCAACTTCGATTTCTCGAATTGCTTGCCTTGATATCCGCTGAATTCAGCTTCAATTCTCGTTCTTCTTTCTTGGATTTTTTCTCTCACTCTTGCAATGCCCCAGCAACCCGCAACGATGGCTACTTCAAAGCAGGCAGCGAGTACTGCGCCGGGAATTCCCTGTGCCCAAGGCAACTTCGCCCACTCCGGCTCCGCGCATATCGCAGCCCACCGATCGATGATGGAGGTCGCGCAGCTTGCCAACCATACCAACAGCCAGCCGAGTTGAGGCACACACCATGAGACCACAACAGCCAACAAGCCACAGACCGTTGCGAAGCCGACAAATGGTGCGACTACAAGATTGGCTGGAATGGAGAGCACGGTTATTTCTGGCTGCAGGAGAATCTGAATTGGCAGCGTGAACGCCTGAGCCGATACGGTGAAGGATATCCCCTGGGCAACGGCTATCGGCATGATTCTTCGCAGGATTGCCGTCATCCTGCTGGCCCATAGCCCTATTCCCAGCACGGCAGCGCATGAAAGCGCAAATCCATAGCTTGCCGCGAGCGCCGGTCTAGCAATCAGAACCAGGGACACGATGACGCTCAACTGTTGGACGGTCTGGCCTTTTCTTCCGACTACCATCGCAAGGGAGACAAGGCTCGCGGTCGTTGCCGCCGCACGCAGCACTGAATCCGATGGGAACACGAGCACGCATAAAATGCCGCTGAAGACGCTGTGCATGATGGCGATGGCGAGTCTGGGGAGTCTAAACGCTGCCCGAATCCAGTGGCAGAGGGTTGCCACCAATGCAAAGTGGCCGCCTGAGACAGCCATGAGGTGTATGATTCCGGCTGATCTGAACTGTTGTTTGCTTCGCTGAACGAATCGTTCATCCAGCTCTGGGCTGATCTGTGATTCATCATCGTTCAGCTGCATTTCGGTCAGTGTGCCCAGAGTGAGGCCCGTTACGAGCAGTCGTCCCTGGTCGCTGAGACCTCTCACTACCTTGGCGAAACTGCCGTGCATTGCGTTGACTGTCCGCCAGAGCAGCGGTGGCCTTTCGAGCTGGATAGGCTGCGTTTCGGCGCTGAGCCATAATGCTTCGCTTCCCCATGGCGATTGTTCCAGCGTTCCGAAAACTGTATATGTTCCACCTCGCTCTAGCTTGACAGAGTCACCGGAGATAAAGAGCTGCACGGTTGCGGATGTCTGCGTGACCACATGATCGTATGCGATGGCTCTGAGCTTGCCCTGCGTCATGGCAGTGTATCCCAGGCGTGCGGAACGCTGCCATGGCTCTTCGAGCCGTATCACTGCCGTTATCGTCATGCTGCCAGACTTTGCCTGTGTACGCTCAGCTGTCTTTGTCTCCGTTGTCGTTTCACTTGTATGCATTGCTGTGGCTCTGTCACGCAAGGGGTTGCTGGTCTGCGTCATCATTGTCGATAAGAGGCATGCGATGGATGCTATGGCAATCGCCGCCATGAGTGCCATGAAAGAAGGCATCAGTCGAAGGATGCGCGCGTAGAGCCGATAATGCCACGTTTTCAGCATGACGGGTATGACGATAAGAGCAACGGCGAGAACACCGATAAGAACACCGATGAAGTCTGGTCTGCTCAGTGCTAGCGACGGTGATCCGATGCGATATTCACGGGCAAAGACGGATATTCTGATTGAAGCCTGTTTGATGACATTCTGTTCGATCATCAGTGGCAATAGCAGATCTGTCAGCCAGATTGCCACGGCTATAGGTAGCATGCGCAGATCATTGTTGCCGTTGCTTTGATCGTCAACGATGCCTATTTGCGGGTCTGCCTGGCACTGTACGGACATGTCATCGTTCGATAGGCACCTTCGCCCCCGAAGGAAAGCCTTGCCATGAGGAGCATACTTCATCGGATTGTCACCTGGGGACGCAGCTTTTCCAGAGTCTTGGCTCCTATGCCACTGACTTCGAGGAGTTCATCGACGCTGCGGAAGGTGCCGACCTTCTTCCGATATTCGAGGATGCGCTCTGCCGTAACAGGGCCGATGCCTTTGATTGTCATCAACTGGGCTGCGTCTGCCGTATTGAGGTTGATTCGCTGGTCTGTATCGGATTGTTGCTGAGCCTGAGAGGAACTCGTTGATTCGTCAGTGTCGGCGGCATCAGCTTCTGCACGGTTCTCTTGCTCTTGTTCCTGCTCTTGCACTTGGGGAGTCTTGGTCGTGGATGGTTGACGCTCAGCGTCGTCGCCATCATTCGCTTCTTTAGAATCGTTCGTTGAGTCCGCTGCCTTGGTGCGCGAATGCTTGCCGATATCTTGGGCAAGTTCAGCAAGATTCTCGCTGTTCCCGTAGTTG
Organism: Bifidobacterium sp. WK041_4_12; assembly: GCF_041080795.1. Taxonomy (NCBI): domain Bacteria; kingdom Bacillati; phylum Actinomycetota; class Actinomycetes; order Bifidobacteriales; family Bifidobacteriaceae; genus Bifidobacterium; species Bifidobacterium aquikefiricola. Next base: position 1,535,835 of record NZ_CP129674.1, read on the forward strand.
ATTCGCTGACGAACGAGCAGTGTCAGACTTGCGGCCAAGGCGCAGCTCAGAATCAGAATCACGATAATTGCCTGCGCCTGATTCAGCACAAGTCTCGGCCGATTGCGTACGGTCTCCGCCAGAGGTGACTGTGGGTCAGACACATCAAGCATGCGCATATCATCAATATGCGCATGATCGCCGCTGGCCGCAGCAGACGTTGATGTCAGCTCGCTGAGGATATCTTCAGAATGGTCTGATGAATGGTTGCGAGCTGGAGCATGTGCTGCCCTGTCACGATGTTCGCTGATGCGATGAAGGCGAGTTGCGTGTGGATCCATCGCTTTATCGTCAGCGAAAGCCCCCGCATTCACAAATCGTCACAATATGTGTGGTCGAATGTGGCAGATTCAACCTGAAATTCCTAAAAAACGCGGTCAAATACGATGGGATGTCGAGTTTTGTTGCCTTTTTCAAGTACAAACGGTGAAAACCCTGTTCTGGACATACGGAATTGGCCAAAAACGGGCTTTGTACTTGGGAAAGGCAACAAAACTCGACATCTGCGTAATATTGATGCTGCGAATCAGGCTTGTGGCACCACTGAGACGATCTTCGGAGCCTTGACGATCACCTTGCGCGGCGGCTTGCCGCCAAGATGCTCCTTGACCGCAGGAAGAGCCAAAGCCAGGGCCTGCAGTTCGTCTGCCGAAATGTCAGGCGAAACCTCAAGCTTTCCACGAATCTTGCCCTTAACCTGAACGACTGCAGTGACATTGTCCTTGCCGAGATACTGCTCTTGGGCGACTGGCCACTTGGCTGACGAAAGAGGCTCGGCATGGCCAAGCTTCTCCCACAGTTCCTCACAGATATGTGGTGCAATCGGCGAAAGCATAATCACCAATGGCTCGACGACCGAGCGTGGAACCGCCTTCAATGAAGTCATATGATTGTTCAATACAATCAGCCTTGAGATGGCGGTGTTAGGCCGCATGGCTTCCATCTCTTCGGTCACTTCGTGAATCGTATTGTGTAGCAGCTTCAGAGTCTTCAGATCAGGCTGTTCATCGACAACCTTCACTTCGCCAGAATTCTCATCAAGCACGTTGCGCCACAAACGCTGCAGGAATCTCATGCCGCCGATCACATTGCGCGTATTCCACGGGCGCGACTCCGAAAGAGGCCCCATGCTCATCTCGTAGAGACGGAACGTATCGGCACCGTAGGTGCTGTACATGTCGTCCGGCGTAATGATGTTCTTGAGACTCTTGCCCATCTTGCCGAACTCACGGAAAGCTGGCTCACCATTCCACGTATACGTGGTATCGGAACCATCCTGATGCTCTTCAACTTCCGCAGCCGGAACATACTGACCGCGGCTGTCGGTATAGGCATACGCTTGAATCATGCCCTGGTTGAACAGCTTGTGGAAGGGTTCCATCGAATCCACGAAGCCCAAATCGTAGAGCACCTTGTGCCAGAATCTGGAATAGAGCAAGTGGAGCACGGCATGCTCAACACCGCCCACATACAGGTCAACACCACCGGAAGCGCCCGCTGTCTCATTGTGATTCGGTCCAAGCCAATACTCACATTCAGCAGGATCAACCATATGGTGACTGTCCTCTGGATCGATATAGCGCAGGTAGTACCAGCAGGAACCCGCCCAATTGGGCATCGTGTTGGTATCGCGGTGATAGCGCTTGGGTCCGTCTCCAAGATCGAGCGTGACATGAACCCAGTCGTCATTGCGACTCAGCGGTGCCTCCGGATCGGTTTCAGCATCCTCTGGATCATAGGTCTTCGGCGTATAGTCAGGTACTTCAGGCAGGTTCACGGGAAGCATGCTGTCTGGAAGCGTGTGCGGAACATTGTCATCGTCATAGACGACGGGGAATGGCTCTCCCCAATACCGTTGACGCGAAAACAGCCAGTCGCGCAAACGATACGAAACCGTACCTTCACCTACATGAGCCTTCTGCAGCCATGCGGTGACGCGAGCGATGGCATCGTCGACGCGCAGTCCATCGAGTGACAATGCATCGCCAAGCTTCTCAGTTGCTTCAGTTGAAGAATTGATGACGATGCCGTCATGGGACACGAATGCCGACTTGCCCTCATAATTGCTCAGATCATCGTCTGAATCGGGCAGTGGCTTGACGGTGTAGACCACGGGGAGACCGAACTTTGTAGCGAAGTCGTAATCGCGGTCATCGCCACCAGGAACGGCCATGATTGCACCGGTTCCATAGTCCATCAACACGTAGTCTGCCGTGAATATCGGCAGCTTGGCACCTGTAATCGGATTGGTCGCATAGAGACCGGTGAACAGTCCGGTCTTCTCGTTCTGCTCGTCTACTCGATCCTTAGAAGTCTTCTTTTCGGCTTCGAGGCGGTATGCATGCACTGCCTCGGCAGGAGTTGCGTAGCCGCCCGTCCACAGCGCTCTCTTATCGGATGGAATGCTGTCTGGCCACTCCTCAGGGACGCTGTCAAGCAAGGAATGCTCCGGTGAAACGACTGCAAACGTGGTACCGAACAAGGTGTCGGGACGAGTCGTGTACACCTTCATGTCCTTGCGCTCAGAAGGGGTTTCCACTTCGAAATGCACGGAAGCCCCGTGAGACTCGCCTATCCAGTTGCGTTGCATGAGCTTGACTTTCTCAGGCCAGTCAAGCGTATCCAAGTCCGCGATCAGGCGATGACCGTAGGCGGTGATGCGCATGGACCACTGACGAAGTTCACGCTGAAACACGGGGAAGTTGCCACGTTCGGAACGTCCTTCCGAAGTCACTTCCTCGTTTGCGAGCACGGTACCCAGACCCGGGCACCAATTCACTGGCGACTTGGAAATGTATGCGAGACGGAAGTCGTTAAGCACATCGCTCTGTTCCTGCGCACTCAATGAATCCCAAGAATCGGTTTCATGCCCCGGAATCGCGCGCCTGCCACTTGTGAAGGCCTCGATTAGCTCGTCAATGGGACGTGCGGAGCCCTTGCCGCCGTCCTTGCGCACGAATTCTGGATCGTACCAGGAATTGTATATTTTCGTGAAGATCCATTGGGTCCAGCGCATGTATCCTGGATCGATGGTGGCAAATGACCGGCGATCGTCAAAGCTTAGGCCGAGGCGGTGCAATTGACGACGCATGTTGGCGATATTCTGTTCGGTCGTGATTCTCGGGTGCTGTCCTGTCTGTACCGCATATTGCTCGGCAGGCAGACCGAAGGCATCGTAGCCCATCGCATGCAGCACGTTCTCACCCTTCATGCGGTGATATCGGCTCACCACATCGGTTGCGATATATCCCAGAGGATGCCCCACATGCAGGCCCTTCCCCGAAGGGTATGGGAACATGTCCATGACGAAATATGGAGTGCGTCCATCGGCGTGCCTGCCACTGCCATCCGTCAGCCTGCCATCGGTGTTGGCTGCCCAGAAACTACCTTGCTGCTGCCAGCGTTCCTGCCACTTGCCCTCGATTTTTTGAGCGAGTTCTGCGTTGTACCGATATTCTGGTTCGGATGGAACGTCAGCTTGTCCGTTATTACCCTGTTCAAAAGCCATAAGTCGCATTATCTCCATGTATGTGGACACTGTTGCTCTCACAACAGCAGTTTCGACGATAACCAGCATTGCTCGATTGTTCAACGCATTCGAGCATGCCAAATCACCGCACAATACGAAAGACGTCCACTGACAAAGCGGACGTCTTCTTTGATCATGTCACAGAACCTTACTCCTGTGGATCAGAACGCTTGGGTTCATGTCCATGTTCTTGATGGCTGGTTCTCCAATGACTGGACACTGCATTCGAGCCATGGTAATGGTCGTGAAAATCAGGCTCCGTGCCGCTCAACGGCAGCTCTCGCTCCCCGGCCCGCTCAATCATGCTCGCATTCGAGGGATCGAGAATGGCGATGGGGGCCTGAACCGGCTCAACCGCAAAACCTGCGGTACGCTTCTGCATCCTGGCAGGCAGTCCCTCGGCAAGACGCGACAGCAGATAGCTGAGCACGAAATAGATTACCGCCGCAACGACCAGCGCTTGCAGCATGTTGAAATATGCGGACCCGAGCCTGCGTGACTCCTGCAGCAGCTCCGTATAGGTGATGATTGATCCCAGTGCCGTGTCCTTCAGCACAACGACAAGCTGGGTAATCAATGCGGGAAGCATGGCTATCAACGCCTGCGGAACCTCAACCGTCATGAGCGAACGTACCGGACTCATGCCCAATGCCAGAGCCGCCTCACGTTGGCCACGCGGCAGATTGCCTACGCCGGAACGCACCAATTCAGCGACAACCGAACCATTGTAGAGAATCAATCCCCATGTGACTGCTAGAAATGCCGAGGTGTTGGAAAATCCAAGAACCGCAAATGCCTGCCAGAGAAAAATCATGAACAGCAGCACGGGAACAGCGCGGCAGAATTCAACGATAATTGACGACAGCCATCGAATAGGAGCGAAATTGAGCAACCGTCCGATGCCGAAAACGATGCCGAAAACAACGGAGCCGATGACGGCCAGAACCGAGGCTTCCACGGTACTCAACAATCCTGGGAGATAAAAGTCCTTCCAGGCTTCCCACTGCAATGCAGGCTTCCACAGGGTCCAGCTCAGCTGATTCTGACCTTGCGGGGGGCTTGCCAGACGGCGCAGAACGAGAGCGATCAGAATGATGAAGATCACTGCGCCAATCACATTTGCGATGGCAATCTTACGCTTCATCTTCGGTCCTGGCTCATCGAACAGGACGGAACGGGTGGCATCTGAAGCCCTCCGCGTCAGCTTTGGCTGGTTTCCAACCGTTGCGGGTGTCGACACTGATGATGCACTCATGATGCTCCTCTCCTATCGTCTCACCGCAAGTCTGTTCGACAACCAGGTTGTGAGCAGGCCTATGGGAATGATCAGGATGACATAGCCGATGGCAAAAATAAGGAAGATGTAGAGAATCATCGAGGCATTGTTTTCAATCATCGAACTCATCAGACTCGAAGTTTCCGTGCTGACCGACGCTGCAGCGGCAACCGTGGAATTTTTCAATAGTGCGATAAACGTGTTGCCAAGCGGTGCCACAGCCCCTCTGACAGCCTGTGGCAAGATGATGATTCCAGCGGATTGCATAAAGTCCAATCCAAGCGAACGAGCGGCTTCGGCCTGACCGATCGGAACCGTGTTGATGCCCGAACGAAGGGATTCACAGACGAAGGCAGCCGTATAGAGCGAGAGTCCACTCACCGCAAGCCAGAAGAAGTTGGTGTCGAAGTTATTGGAGAACTGAAACTTGAGCTGTCCGAAAGCTCCAAGCACCATGAATACCATGATGATGGTCAGCGGCATATTCTTGAACAGCTCGACATAGCCTGTGGCGAATCCTCGCAGGCTGGACACTGGACTGATCCGCATCATCACCAACACAAGTCCGATGACAAGCGAGAACAGCGTGCTCCATAATGTGAGTTCAACGTTGACCTTGAATGCGCCCAGCACATTGTATGACGTCAACAAGGATACAAAATCCGACATACTTCATCACTTTCCACACGTCGTATAAGCTTGATTTGCATTCGTCCGCTGACTCGAAAACCAATGCAACGAAACTTCCATGCTGCTATTCGTTTATGGTTATCGGGCCTGCACATTGCGTTAGCACTGAAATCGAGGTCACCTGCCCATCGATGAAGCTCGCACTGCCATAATTGGCACTGCGAGCTATCGAATCTCAGAAATCAGTGGTACTCGACTTCGCATCGAACACTGTCGGTGGGTTGAACTCTGAATTTGGCGTGTATCCGGTGCCTTTGGTTGCAGAATCAATGTATTTCTTCCATGAACCGTCGCTGATCATGTCTTTGAGCGCCGCATTGATCTTCTTCACCAACTCGGTGTCGCCCTTCTTCACGCCGATGCCGTAACGTTCCTGGGTGAATGGCTTTCCAACGACTTTCAGCTGTCCGTCTCCCTTGGCTGCTGCCAAACCTGCAAGGATGATGTCATCGGTTGTCACTGCATCCACAGTGCCGGAAATCAAGGCTGTGACGCATTCCGCATAGCCGGTCTGCTCCATCAGCTGCACCTTGTCCGCAAAATGGCTCTGGATTGTCTGGGCTGAGGTTGAACCGGTGACCGAGCAGAGTTTCTTGCCGTTCAACGATTTCGGACCGGTGATGGACGTGTCGTTGGCGCGGATGAGCAGATCCTGGCCTGCTACAAAATACGGTCCTGCAAAGTCAACGACCTTCTTGCGGTCATCGGAAATGGAATAGGTTGCGACGACCATGTCAACGTCACCATTTTGGATCAGTGTCTCTCGCTGTTTTGAAGGTGCTTCCTTCCATACAATCTGATTCTCGGAATAGCCAAGCTTCTTTGCAACGTATTTAGCGACATCCACATCAAATCCAGAATATGTGCTGCCTTGCTTGAACCCCAGACCAGGCTGATCGAATTTGATGCCTATCTTGAGTTGCGGGCCACTTGATGTATTGCTCGATGAGCTGCCGCACGCAGCCAACGAACCCAAAGCGGCAATGGAAACAGCCGCGGCGAGAATCTTGCGCATTACTCTCTTCATATGATTCTTCTTTCTTTTCTCTATCTCAACTTATCGGGACTGCAGCGAGATTGCAGAAAATATCATTATTTGATATGCAGCTCACATAGTGAAATGTGAGAGAGTCTGCATACCCCCTTGCATTGGTCTAGTCACGGGTGTGACAAAACTCAACCAGGCACAATGTCAACACTGCAAGCACTGCAAATCAGTGATCTAGGATTTTGCTCAGGAAATCCTTGGCACGATCGGTCTTGGTGTGAGTGAAGAACTCTTCTGGAGTCCCGTCCTCAAGAATCTCACCATCGGCCATAAACACCACGCGATTGGCCGCCTGTCGTGCGAAGCCCATCTCGTGAGTGACAACAATCATGGTCATACCTTGTTTTGCAAGGTCAACCATCACATCGAGAACCTCATTAATCATCTCAGGGTCCAGAGCACTAGTCGGCTCGTCGAACAGCATGACCTTCGGATGCATCGCCAGCGAACGGGCAATCGCCACACGCTGTTGTTGACCGCCGGAAAGCTGTGCAGGCAATTTCTGTGCCTGCGAATCGACACCAACCCGCGCCAGAAGCTCCATGGCCTCTTTTTCTGCGTCAGTCTTGCTCAAGCCGCGAACCTTGCGCGGAGCGAGCGTGACGTTGTCAAGAATGGTTTTATGCGAGAACAGGTTGAATGACTGGAACACCATGCCAACCTCCGCGCGAAGCTTTGTCAGCTGCTTGCCTTCCTCGGGAAGCGGCACACCGTCTATCGTGATCGTACCCGAATCAATCGATTCCAGACGGTTAATAGTGCGGCACAGCGTTGACTTGCCGGAACCGGATGGTCCGATGATAACAAGAACTTCGCCTTTGGTGACCTTGAGATTGATGTCCTTGAGCACATGAAGATCACCGAAGTATTTCTCCACATGACTCATTTCCAGCAACGGCTTATCTTCGTCAACCACTGAGCTGTCTGTCGTATCCAGAGATGCAGGCGCAGTACTTGTTGTCATATCGCAACGATCCTTTCTTTGCGGTCATGCGACCATTGAGGGTCGGCTCGCGTAATCGGGTAATTGCGCACGCCCCCCTCATTATTGTCGATAACTTAGCACGGTATTGTAAACGTTGGGTTCCAACGTTCACATCACTTAAACAGTCTTGAACGCGTCAGGAACCATGTCACAACGACTGAAAGTACCATGGAGACTATCACGATTGCGGCGAATCCCCAAGGTTTGTCAGTCAAGGGCATTCCGAACATGCCTTGATTGAAGTTCATGCCGTACATGGAAAATATGAGTGTCGGTATCGATAGGGTGATGGAGATGATGGTGAAAATTCGCATCACGTTGCTCACATTATTGGACACCACCGAAGCGAAGGCATCGGTCATTCCAGAGAGAACTCCCGAATAGATGTTAGCCATTTCGATGGCCTGCTTGTTCTCGGTGATGACATCGCCAAGCAAATCCTCATCGTCTGGATATTGGCGGATCCGTTCGAGACTGGTCAGTTTTTCGAGCACGATTTCATTAGACTTCAAGCTGGTTGCAAAGTAGACCAAGGTCTTGCTCAGCTCCAGCAGCATGATAATCTCGCGATTCTGCATCGAATGACGAAGCTTCAGTTCGAGCTTGTCCGATTCCTTGTCGATGAATCTCAAATAGCGCAGATAGGTTGTTGCATTGCGATACAGCACCTGCAGGATGAAACGGGACTTCATGTAGGTGTTGAAGCCGCGAATGGAGCCTTCCATGAACGGGTGAAGCAAGTTCGTGTCCTGTATGCAGACCGTGATGATGAGGTCCTCTGTAACGATGATTGACAGTGGGATGGTCTCATACCAATCTCTGCCGCCGCGTTCTTCAACGGTGGGAATGTCAACGATGATCATCGAATAGTCATCTTCCACATCGACTCGGGAACGTTCTTCGTCATCGAGGGGAGCACGCAGATCGGCAAGGTCTATGCCTGAAGATTGAGCAACATTGGCAAGCTCAACATCCGAGGGATTGCTCAGGCATAACCATGATCCAGGTTCCGGTTTATCTATTTGCTCTATTTGTCCGCTTACGGTGCTGAATACCCTCATCATCGATATCACCTGCCTCTCATGCATGACGCTTACGATCAAACGCTGCTGTTCGGTTCGGTTACCTATAGTGCGATCTTCTGGTCGCGCAACCTCAATAAGGATAGTCGGGACGCTGACAAACGGTGATCGCCATAAACCAAGGAGCGACGATGTGCGGCCAGCATCGCTATGCTTCGTTCAGCAATGGCTGATGGTTTGCATAGCGCTTCAGATTCTCAACGACAATGCCGATGACCTTGCGGCCTGTCGCCTCAAGATGACTTCCGCCAGCGACATGAGGAGTGATAAGGCAATGCGGTTCACTCCACAATGGATGATCTTCAGGCAATGGTTCTGGCTCCGTAACATCAAGGCCGGCCGCCTGAATTGTCCTATCGTGCAATGCCGCTGCCAGGGCATCAGCATCAATCGCATCTCCCCTGCCGACATTGAGCACTATGGCATTGGATTTCATCAGGCTCAGCGTATGTCTGTTGATCAGATGCTTGGTATCCGGCGTCGAGGGAAGACTCATGGCTATCACATCAGCGTGCGGCAGCAGGGATTCAAGCTCGTCGAAACCATGCATGTCATCGATGCCTGGCGCGGGTTGAGAGGCATTTCTGCGCACACCTGCCGTGTAGCAACCCACGGCTTTGGATAAGACGGCAAAATGCGAACCGATGTCTCCGGTTCCCAGCACCAGGACCTTCACCTCATCCGGCGTGGAAACAGGACCTTCATCCTGCCATAGATGTTTGCTTTGATTGTCTCGGTACAGCTGAATGTTCTTCAACAGCGTCCACATCATGGCGAACATGTGCTCGCCGACGGCCTGTCCATACGCGCCTGATGCTCCAGACAGCTTGGCTCCTTTGGCAAGAATTCCCTCTCCCACATACGTATTCACGCCAGCGCTGAAAGTTTGGAGCCATTTCAGGTTCTTGCATTCCTTGACCTCGTCTATCGGAACGTTGCCGATAATCGCCGTCGCAGATTCGCGTAATTCCTGCGGCACATGGCATGGCCATATCATGTCGGCCCTATGCTTGGGATCACCGACAAATTCTTGACGCACACTGGGAGCAGCGCTGCGGCACCGCTCCCTTTCCTCCTCAGTCAGCGGCAGGCAATTCACGATCATTTCATCAGCCATATCATTTTCCCCCGTATTTCCTAGTATTCCCTAGTATTCTCACCCGTGAGCAGGGTGTCTGCAGTCCAAGACCCGCAAGCAGTAACCTGTATCCGCTACCATGTTCGCGCACCGTTCGGACCATTCGGACCATTCGAGGGACATAATATCGTGTTTATTCTGCAGCGTCGTTTGTCTTACAAAGCTGCCGAGTTTTCATGACAGTTGTGTACCTTAAGAACTGCGATATGAAGTATTTCAAAGCAGTCAAGCAAAGGATGAAGCATTGAACGCGATTATTTTTCACGGCACTGGACCACACGCCTCGTACGATAAATTCTGGTACAGGCCCCTTGCCCAGTCACTCACTGAAGCGGGCATTGATGCCGATGTTCCCGAACTTGCCCAGCTTGACCGCGAGCCTTTGGACGATACGCTGAAGGAATTTGACGCACTCAATATTCCTATCGACGAGAACACCGTTCTTATCGGGCATTCTGCTGGTGTCAGCTTCATTCTCGCTTTGCTCGAGCGCTTGCACAGTCCAGTCAAAGCTTGTTACATGATTGCCGGATATTGTTCGCCGAACGGCATGAAGCACGCAGCGCTCAAGGACTCATACGCGTGGGACGACATCAAAGCTAATGCTGGCGAGTGCTATATCTTCAACTCCTTTAATGACCCCTTCAAGTGTAATCAGGATAAGGGCATAGAATTGTTCAATCATGTAGGCGGCACATTACTTCTCCGCAATGATGGCCATTTTCTACAGAAACAGCAGCCACTGCTACTCAAGCTTATCCTTCCCTGAGCTATTCAGAAATTGCCCTGGAAGCGAGATTTGAATATGGGAAATCCAACACACAATAACACGCCGGTGTGTCTGAACCATGATCTGTGGGAATTTATAAGGTATTTGACCATTCCTTGGGAACAGCACACAATCCCGGTATCGTCACCACGCCAGAATCGTCACGCTCCCTCAACCACACCACACCCTCGCCACGCTCGCCACTCCTGACAAACACATCCACCAGACCATCGACCTGCCCACGATCCACAAACAAACTACGCGGATACCCCGCATCAGGGAACGGCGAACGCACCCCCCAAAAATTCACCGGAACATCATCGCCGGAACCAACACGACCCGTAGCCGACGCCTGCCACACGTCCTCACGAAGCTCCCCCAAACGACTACGGCTATACCTAGTCCAGAACACCACAAACGACGAGCCAGAGCAACACACGTCCAAACGACACCCGCCACCAGCAAACACACTCACCGAACCATGACCAGCACCCGCCACACCATCCACAGCACGACGCACTGCCCCCACATCAGAATCCACCAAACACACCGAGCCGTCACGAACGTCATCATCCGAAGCAGACCCCGTCCCCGAATCCCCATGACCAGACCACACGCGCGACCTCAACAACCGCTCAACACCAGAACCAAAATACATGCCTGCACCCATATAAGACATGAGCCAAGCCAGTGAGACAACGCTGATGTCATGATCCGCAACAAGATTCACGGGATAGCCAATAACACCCAGCCCACCTATGCCAGGTATCAGAATCCATAACGGTGACCAGCCCTTAGCCATCACCACCCCCTGGCACAAACCATTCACCAGAATAGATATCAGCGATGTCACGCACACCAAATGAAGCAACCTACCATTGCCCGCAGCATAATAGAACGGAAACACGAACAAAAGCACCGCAGAAATAGCGGCAGGCCCCCAACTCAGAAAATTATGACGACGCTTACGTGATCTACTCCCCATCCCATCAACCCCCTACTACCAACGCAATGGCACAGTACACAAAAAACCATACGCCACCTTGTTACAAGGGACTGTCTTGAGGGGGCTATCACAGAGAACTCGCCCTACCCCACACGATCAGCACAGGCATGAGCACAAGCATGAATGGCACGCCCTGTGCGTCAGGGTGCGGGTGTTAGGCGTGCTATTCGAGGAGGTTGGCGGTGGCTTCGGCGTTGTGGGACAGGTAGTAGGGCCGGATGGCGAGGATGCCGACCGCGGTGCCCAACAGGAGCAGGATGGCGATGCCGACGCTGCCCGTGTACGGCAGACTCGCCAGGCCCACCCTGGGATCCATGAGCATGACGGTCGACCCGTCCTGCGACACGCTTGCCAGGACCGAGCCGTCCGTCTGGTACGAGACGGCCTGCACCGCGGACAGGTCGTTCGACCACACCGCCACCGCCCGCACCATGACGCTCGGCAGCCTGAAATAGCCGTCGGGAGCCTTCGTCTCCCGCAACGTCAGCATGCGAGCCTCCACACCCCGCACGACCAGCCTGCCACCCAAGCCCGTCACCAACGTCTGGGTGGTGCCCGCCTCACCGTCCACGGCCAGCCGATACACGCCGTCACCGGCCTGCTTGAACTGGAGGGTCTGCACGCCCGAACCGTCAGACGCCAGCCGGTCAGCCTCGAACTCGGCACCCGGAAGGAACTCGGTCGCACGCCCCCTGTCCGCCTTCACCAGATCCAGCTCGAACGAATACGCGTGCGCCGTAGCCGACAGCGAACTATCGACACTGCCATCCTGCATGGTCCTGGACAGGGTCACGGTATTGTCGTTCGACTCGACCACGCCACCCGCATCCGTCCACGAAGCATTCGCGTTCACCTTCGCCACGTAGCGCACCCGGATCAGGGCACCCACCGGCACCAGACTGTTCGACACCGGACTCGCGCCATTGTCCTGCGCGAACAGGGCCTTCAGCCCGTCCACCGTGAGCGTCTGCCCGCTCACGCCCACACCCACCAGAGGGGTCACGTCCAGACCCGGGGACGGCAGACCATTACCAGGGTCCACGTCCATGGACACGCGCACCCCCGACACGTCCGGCAGCGTCAACCCAGGAGCGGCCACGTCAGACAGGGAGAACGCATACGACCCATACGCCGTCGTATGGCCATTCAGGTCGGGGACCCTGGCCATGACCTCGAACTCCACGCCCGCACCCACGTCGAACCCATCCACCCCCCCCCCGCATCGTTCACCACACGCTTCGACAGGTCCATGCGCGACGTCTTCAACTCCGCCACGCCCAGACGATGCCTGCCATCCACGCCCGCACCCGCGAAGTCCACCATCACGCCCTCGTCACCCAGAGCATCGTTGAACGCCTTCGTGCCCACCACGATCGGCAGCGACTCGCCACTGTCATCCACTATCAGATACAAACCCGGACCCGACACCGACAGACGCACAGTCCCACCACCGCCCGAGAACGTGCCCGCAGAAAGACTGCCCGCGGGAGGACCCAGCGAACCGACATCATCCGCCAGCGACTGCGCGAACAATTGCAGCTGCCCCGCATACGGGTCAAACGCCGACACCGCATCATCCGACAGAGGGTCAGACGGATAGCCCAGCCACCGGGCCACCACCCAACCCATGGGATTGACCCCATCCACATTCGAACCACCAGCAGAACCAGCAGCAGACACGACCGCCGACCCCACAGACACCGGAGTCGACACCTTCACCGACTTGAGCGCACCCACCTGATCGAACGCCACATCCTCGTACCTGCCAATCCTGTACGCCTTCAACCCACCATCCGTCACACCCGACACGTCAATGCCAAACTGAGGAGGGGGCGTCACATTCCAATCCTTGATCGTCGCCTTCACCGGCTCCGTAGCCCTGTTCGTCAGACCCGCCGTCGCGCTCCCATCCTGCTGACCCCACACATACAAGTCATAATCCTTCGACTCGTCCGTCATCAACGCCTCCGGCAACAGCGCATTGCCACCACTGCTCGTCCTGCCCGACCCCAATACCGTGCCTGTGCCGGGATCGACAATCTTCCAACCCAGCTCCGAACCCAGATCGGAACTACCCGACAGGTCCAACGCGCGCGAACCCGCCCCACCCGTAACCGAAGCCGACCACGCACTCAGTTTCATGTCCGGATCCACGAACGTCAGACGCAAATCACCAGACGCGCTCTGGCCTTGACTGCTGCTGTCTGCCGACAGCAGCAGACTATCAAGATTCAGACGAAGAGCCAGCCGCAACCCGAGACTGTCGCCGGCCGTACCCGCACTGCGCGGGTCACCCTCGGCCCTCACAAAGTACGCACTGACCGTGTCGAACCAGTAAGCAGAACGTAACCAAAAGCCAGAAACACCATTAGCACAAGCGTTCGAAGGACAAGCAAGATTAGCATCCACCGACCAGCCGCTCGTGTGATTGAAATACTGCCTCACATCACCAATCGACAGCGGAAACACCTTATACGAATTCACAGAAACCGACTGCTGTGTATAACTGCCAGAACCACACCCTGTAGGCTGGGCAGCGGTGCACACACCCTCAACCGGAGCAGATCGCAACAAGGACTGCTCAAAACTCGAATAATTAGCCGCACCCACCGCATCAGACACCAGAGCCAGATTCGACCTATACGAACCCGTCGCACTATCGAACGAATTACGATACTTACTGTTCGCATCAAACGCAAAACCCGACGTCACCACATCATCGGCCCACAGCAACGCCTCACCAGCAGCAACCGACGTCGTAGCCGACTTCGAATACGCCTGATTCACACCAAAATCAGCATCAGGCACACTCGCCACAGCACCCTTCGCCAAGGTCTTATACCCACCAGACACTGTGCCACCGTTATACGTGCCTGAACTCCCCTGCTTGCCGAACACAATACGACGCGTCGAAGCCCAACCAGCCGACGCGACCGGCCTGTCACCAACATTCAACGTACTGAAATACCCATCAGGACCCAGCTCAACCGTATCCGCAGACGCACGCTCCACCGGCGAGACCACGACCACGCCCGCGACAGCCAGCGCCATGCCCAGACACAGACAGCACACCACACGCACGACACCACTGAAACGAGAACACGAAACAAGACCCTTCATGGGGGAACCTTCCATCAAGCCAAAACAGCACCCCCCCCCCCGCTCTGTTAGCTCCGCCCAAAAGCTGCCTGAAATGAATCATCTGAGCAATCGCACTACATCGCAAGAGGAAAATACATAACGTACAACATAATACATCATGTATCTATTGTGTTCATTCCTCTTTGCTGCTTCCATTGTCGGCATAACTCACATTCACCGTTTGTACCCTTTGTGCAGTGCTTCCACCTGAGAGAGCACCACATGATTCTCATTTCTTCCGCATAACCACCCAAGCGTTAAATGCTCACTTTTAGGGATTAGAATATGTAGTTTTTCAAGTACAATTGTCATTAATTGAGTAAGGGTTTATTAACTGTATAGGAGGATTCTCATGTCACTGTCATCTGCGTTGTCAGTTATGGATAGACTCGTGCCCATAAGCGATTTCAATAAAGGACATGCAACCAAGGCATTTGAACGTGCAGAAGACGGCAAACCCATCTTCGTCATGAAACGAAATGTCCCGACTGCCGTCATTCTTTCTTATCATGAATACAAAGGACTCATAGAAGAGCTTGAAGACTCCTCGGACTTCCGTCTTGCTGCAGAACGCATAGAATCAGACGACAACACAGCTAATCTCTCACGTTCCGAGGCACTGCATGCCATGCAGTTGAATGAAAGCGACATAGAAGCAGCAGAGCAATTGGAGATTTCATGACATGGACCCTTCTCTTTGCTCCAGACACCATAAAAGACATAAAAAAGCTGGATAAAACCGTAAGAGCACAAGTAATGTCCGCGCTAGAGAGAGTATCAATGAACCCACTCCCCAGAAACGAAGGCGGATACGGAAAGCCGCTCGGGAACAGCAGCCGCTCTCATACTCGCCTCGGCGGATTATTCAAAGTCAAATTTCAAAAAGTCGGAGTTCGAGCGATATATCGACTCAAACGCTCCGAATCCGAAATGATTGTTGAAGTTGTTGGAGTGAGATCGGATTGCGAAGTCTACCAGCTTGCGCAGCAGCGTAGAGACAGGGATGGATTCTAAGATACGACTACCGTGCAGTCACCATTGGCCTGATTCATTCTTAGACATGGTATTCGGCATGATTCGTAAGCGGAGCAGAGTCGAAATGACTCATGGACTATTCCTCTCAGCGAAGTGCTGTGATACATTAGGTTTCGTCAGTTTCAGGGTTTGGTGAAATTCCTTACTGGCGGTAACGACAGCGTTCACGAACATAATGACGCACATGCGAAGCCCGCGACCCGCGAAAGCGGCTGATTCGGTGAGATTCCGAGGCCAACGGTTACAGTCCGGATGGAAGAAACGGGGCTCAGCATGAGCATGCCTACACACAGTGTCGATTCACATGACAGTGTTAATTCATCACAAAGTGTTAATTCACCACAGAGTGTTAATTCACAGCACAGTGTCGATCCACATTCAACCAAGGGCAGTAGCGAAGGACGCTGGTCAACCAGACGCATAGCAATCTACGCATTATTCGTCGCACTGGCCATTGTTGCAAGCTTTATCGAATTACCAATTTTCCCCGCAGCGCCGTATCTCAAGTATGACCCTTCCGGGATTGTGTCGCTGATCGCAGGATTCGCCTTCGGACCGATGGCAGCCGTGCTGGTAAGCATTCTTTCCTCAATACCTCACATGTTCGCAAATCCGCTCGGCAGCATCATGGCAATCGTCGTTGCACTCGGATTGAGCGTTCCAGCTTCTCTGCTGTATCGTCGTTTCCATTCACGCATCGGTGCGCTCTACGGTATCCTGCTCGGATCTGCATGCGCCTTAATCATTGCGATACTCGGCAATCTCGTAGTAACACCACTGTATGCAAATATTTCCGTCAGCCAGGTCATAGCTATGATTCTGCCGATTCTGCTGCCGTTCAACCTGCTTAAGCTCGCCATTCATGGTGTGGTCACCTTCATCATCTACAAGCCGATTTCGATGCTCGTGAAGCGGTGAAACACACATGATTCATACCGATACGCCCGCCGCACCTGCGGTCTCCCCTGCCATTTCCCCTTCGAAAGCCGTAGATGCCAGCGCTCAGACCGATGATGCCGATCAGGTCAATCAGACTGTGTCTGGTTCACATGTGAAACCGGCCAAGAATGTTCGGCTCAACGATGTGAGATTCAGCTATGACCATGGCAAGAGCTGGGCACTGGATGGCATATCCTTAGATATTCACGAAGGTGAATACATCTGCATTCTTGGGGCTAATGGCTCTGGAAAGAGCACGCTCGGCAGAATTCTGGCAGGATTCGTCAGTCCCGATGCCGGTCAGGTCAACCTTATGGGCCAGCAGGTTTTTTCCGGAACCCAAGCTGACGAACAGGCGTATAGGCAGGCGCGCCAGCATATCGGTATGGTATTTCAAAATCCTGAAGATCAGATAGTTACGACGGTTGTCCAGGATGATGTGGCTTTTGGCCCTGAGAACCTTGGCGTGCCGCATGACCACATTGCAACGCGCGTACATCAGGCACTCGAACAGGTTGACATGCTCGACTTTGCTCTTGCCGACCCTTCGCGCCTTTCAGGTGGGCAACAGCAGCGAGTCGCCATTGCTGGCGCGCTGGCCATGCATCCGGGAATGCTCATTCTCGACGAACCGGTTGCCATGCTTGATGATGCTGGCCGTCAGGAAGTGTCGGGAATTATTCAAAGACTTCGTGATGAGAAGACAACCATCATCAATATCACCCATATGTTTGACACAGCCCGCACCGCAGATCGCTTGATCGTGCTCGATCATGGAACGATTGCGTATGATGGTCGTCCGCACGGATTCTTGAATAACTCAGCATTGGTGGACGCTCATGGACTTGAAGATATTCGCAAGCATGACATCGATGCGCAGACATTGACTAAGTTTGCCGGCTCATACGACATTTCAGACAACATTGCAGACGACATTGGCAAAGAACGCAAGCAAACCTTGGCGATACATCATGTGACATTTCAGTTCTCCGATGCCCATAGGCCAGCCTTGAACGATGTGAGTTTCAGCGCACATCAAGGTGAAATCGTTGCCATCGTCGGAAGAAACGGTTCTGGAAAATCAACCTTGGCTCGTCTTATCTGTGCACTTGCCAAACCTGAAAGTGGTTCGATCGAAGTCAATGGCATCAACGCCTATGGTGCTCGAGGGAAACAAGGCAGGAAACTTCGCAAATCCTTGAGAGCCTGCGTGGGATATGTGATGCAGCATCCCGAGCGCCAACTCTTTGCAGACACGGTTGCAGCGGATGTTGCGTATGGACCCCATAACCTCGGCTGCTCTGACGAACAGACCAGACAACGAGTAGATGACACGCTCGAATTCCTTGGCATTGCCGCATATGCTGACCGCTCGCCCTTTGCGCTTTCTGGAGGCCAGCAACGCTTGGCTGCGATTGCAGGGGTTATCGCTTCCCGACCCACCGTGCTTGTTCTGGACGAGCCCACGGCCGGTCTCGACGCTCGTGCGCGTTCTCGAATGTATACACTGATTGCGCAGCTCAAGGCGCAAGGTACGACGATAATCATGACGACACACTCGCATGACGAGGCTGAACTGCTTTCAGACAAGGTTGCGCTGCTGCATCACGGTTCGCTTCTCGCCTTTGGAAAACCGAAGGACGTGCTGCCCATGTATGACGAGATCACGGACAGTGCCTTGAACCTGCATGTGCGCTCAGATCAGCCGCGGCATGGATTCAATCCATCGGAGCGCTCCCCCATCGCCAAGAAATCTTCATTGATTCATCTGCTCGATCCGCGCATCAAGATGATATCGGCTCTGGCGATGATGTTCACGGCTTTTGCAATTCACAGCCTCTGGCAGCTTGGCTTGGCTGCGGTCGTGGTGTTTGGCATTGTTGCAATGTCTCGACTCGGTTTTCGCCATGTGCTTCACACGGTAAAGGTCTTGCTCACGATGCTTATCATCATGGGAATTCTGAATCTTCTGGTGACTCGCAGCGGCACGGTGCTCTTCCAATGGGGTGCGCTCATGGTTACCGATGCCGGCATCATGTCAGCCGTGCTGTACAGTTGCAGATTTGCTCTTGTTGTGATGCTTGGAGCAGTGGTCTTGCAGACCACGACTCCTACAGAGATGACGGACTCCATGGAATCGCTGTTATCTCCTTTGAAGCGTTTCGGATTCCATGTTCAGGAACTCTCTTTGGTTATGTCACTGGCCTTGAGGTTCATACCCACGCTGACACGCGAGGCGCGGCAAATTATCGACGCCCAGGCTGCTCGCGGTGGTAGCGTTGAAACCGGTGGACCTGTGCAGCGCGTGAAGGCGCTGTCTTCCATTGTTGTTCCAGTGTTTGCCGGTGCGCTGCGTCATGCAGACAATGTGAGCCTTGCTCTTGATGCCCGCTGCTACGAGGGGGGTTCGGGGCGAACTCACTTTAGAATGCTCAGCACTGATGCGAAAGATTACTGTTTCCTCGCCGGATCGGTCCTCTATATCGCGTTGCTCCTCGCAATTCCGACGATTATCTGACCTGCAGACAGGTCATCATACAAGCGTTGCTGAGTTTTTGACGAGCATAGTTGAGTTTTGCGGCAATTCTGAAGTAGAACGACGAAAAATCGTTGATATTGGGTCGAGAAAAAGCCATTTATGAGCTTTGATACTTGAGAATTGCCGCAAAACTCGATATCACACTGAATCGCAATGCAAATGCCCGCTCACTTGGACAAGTGAGCGGGCATGTTGCGTATCTTACGTGTCTGAATCGCTGTTCAGACCTTACTCTTTCGCACTTCCATCATCAGTCGGAGATGCGCCAGAGTCTGGGTCCTGATCTCCCGATGGGGTTCCCACCGAGGCACCAACCAACTCAGGCTTGTCGCCCTCTGCATCAGGAGCGAAAGGCTCTCCCTTAAACGTGAACTCGCCGAGGATGCCTTCGCCGGATGCGTCGATATGGACGTTCTCGTTGTCTCCGAGGTCTCCCATAAGAATCTTCTCGGAAATGGCATCTTCAATGTCGCGCTGAATCACACGACGCAACGGACGTGCACCGAGCAGAGGGTCAAAGCCCTTCTGCGCAAGCAAATCCTTGGCTGCATCGGTGAGTTCGAGAGACATGTGACGTTCGAAGAGTCTGTCATTGAGCTGGTGGATGTCAAGATCGACAATCTCACGAACCTGCTGCTCGTTGAGCTGACGGAACACGATGATGTCGTCAAGACGGTTCAGGAACTCAGGACGGAACTGCTGCTTGAGTTCTCCCGAAACCTGATCCTTCATGCGCTGATAGGTCGTATCGGAACCTCCACCGAGATTGAAACCAGTGTTGGCAGCCTTTGCGATATCGCGCGTACCGAGATTGGTCGTAAGAATGATGATCGTATTCTTGAAATCAACCTTGCGTCCCTGACCATCGGTCAAATGACCATCATCAAGCACCTGCAGAAGCGTGTTGAAGATATCAGGGTGAGCCTTTTCGATTTCGTCGAACAGTACCACTGAGAATGGCTTGCGACGCACCTTTTCAGTGAGTTCGCCACCCTCTTCATAGCCGACATACCCCGGAGGTGCACCGAAGAGACGCGAAGCCGCGTACTTCTCGGAGAACTCCGACATATCGACGCGAATCAATGCGTCTTCGTCGTCAAAGAGGAACTGTGCCAAGGTCTTGGCCAATTCGGTCTTTCCAACGCCTGTCGGACCAGCGAAGATGAATGAACCAGCGGGACGACGTGGATCCTTCAAACCAACACGAGTGCGTCGAATCGATCTCGACAAAGCTGAGACAGCCTCGTCCTGACCAATGATGCGCTTGTGCAGTTCCTTCTCCATGTTGAGCAGCTTCTTGGACTCAGCCTGCGTAAGCTTGAAGACGGGGATACCAGTGCTTGAAGAAATAACCTCGGCGATAACATCTTCATCAACGACCATGCGTACGTCGGATTCGCCTTCACGCCAGGCCTGCTCCTTCTCCTTACGTTCGGCTTCCACCTTCTCCTGCTTGTCGCGCAGATCGGCAGCTTTCTCGAAGTCCTGATCCTTGATTGCCTGATCCTTCTCCTGATTCAGCTTGGCAACCTTCTCGTCAAGCTGACGCAGCTCAGGAGGTGCCGTCAGACGCTTGATACGCAGACGCGCACCAGCTTCATCAATCAAGTCGATAGCCTTGTCAGGAAGATTGCGATCCTGAATGTAGCGAGCGGAAAGCTCCGCAGCCGACTGCAACGCGCCATCCGTGATGGTCACATGATGGTGGTTCTCGTAACGGTCGCGCAAGCCCTTCAAGATTTCGATGGTCTCTGCGATAGTCGGTTCTGGAACCTGTATGGGCTGGAAACGACGTTCGAGAGCTGCATCCTTCTCGATGTATTTGCGATATTCGTCGGTTGTGGTGGCACCGATGGTCTGAAGCTCGCCACGCGCCAGCAGCGGCTTCAACATGTCGGAAGCGCCTAGCGCTCCGTCTGCCGAACCGGCACCAACGATGGTGTGAATCTCGTCGATGAAGAGCACGATATCGCCGCGTGTCTTGATTTCCTTCAGCACCTTCTTCAAGCGCTCTTCGAAATCACCACGGTAGCGCGATCCTGCAACCATGGAACCCAAGTCAAGCGAATAGATCTGCTTGTCCTTGAGAGTCTCAGGAACGTCTCCATCCTTGATCTTCTGTGCCAATCCTTCGACAACTGCCGTCTTGCCCACGCCGGGTTCGCCAATGAGCACAGGATTGTTCTTGGTGCGCCTGGAAAGCACGACCATAACACGTTCGATTTCCTTGCTACGCCCAATAACGGGATCAAGCTTGCCTTCGACGGCCTCTTGGGTGAGGTTTCTGCCGAATTGGTCAAGAATTGCCGATCCGGTCTGCCCTTGCTTGCCTTGGACTCCACCAGCATTGGCCAGATCGCCCTTGGGAGCATCCTTCGAATCATGGCTGCCACGAATCGTGTCAATGGTGCTTGTGCGAAGATCTCCAAGGTCTACGCCCATCTTGATTAGCACCTGCGTGCCGACACCCTCGCCCTCGTGGATCAAACCGAGGAGGATGTGTTCAGTGCCGATATAGCTGTGACCGAGCTGCAATGCTTCTCGCAGACTCATTTCCAAAACCTGCCGCGCGTGAGGAGTGAAAGGAATGTGGCCGTTTGGAGCGGCATTTCCCTTGCCTATCATCTCTTCGACTTGCTTGCGGGTTGCTTCAAGTTCGACACCCTTGGCTGCGAGCGCTTTCGCCGCAACCCCTTCACCTTCACGAATCAACCCAAGCAACAGGTGTTCCGTACCGATGTAATTGTGTTGAAGGGCTCGAGCCTCTTCCTGCGCCAGCACTATTACGCGCCGCGCACGGTCGGTAAACCGTTCGAACATGCTTGTCCTTCCCTTGATGACTGTATGTAACTCTACAGATTCGCGCTGACGTTTATTTCCAAGCACTCTTTGATTGCGCTATCAACGCAAATCAACGATATGCTTGGGATGGAATACCACAGAAGGAATGAAGATTCCAAGACCACAAGGTTGGGAGAATTTCATGGCTGAAGAACGTGTGACGGATCAGCAGGGCGAAGCACCGAAAGATGCAGCCCCGCAATACGAAGCATCCACGAATGATGTTGTCGTGGGGCTCGATGGCTCTCGCGAATCATTTGCTGCCTTGCGCTGGTCGTTGGCAGAGGCCAGCGCTTCGGGTCAAAACGTCAATGCAGTATTTGGATGGACACCATCGTGGAATGCTGGCAGCGAGCCGAAGACAGACAAGGAATGGGACGAACTACGGCAAACGCTGATCAGTACCCTGAACGATTGGGTCGATGATGCGATTCCTGACTTTGACATGGATCCAGAGCGACTCACCCTTACCTCCGTGCAGGCCTCCGGCCCTGCAGCGTTGCTCGAAATCGGAAGCCATGCCCAGCAGATAGTCGTCGGCAAACGAAACATTGGTCCTTTGACGCGATGGTTCCTGGGATCGACCTCCGCACCATTGATCGAGGATGCCAAGGTTCCGGTAACACTCGTGCACATTCCACCAGAGGATTCCGCGTCCGTAAGTGCCAGCATCGCCGCTGCCCTAACTGGAGCCGGCGCAATGTCTGGAGCCACGTCACCCTCCAGAATCAAGCCTTTGGTAGAGCCGACCGACGCGGCAGAAGATTCTGCAGAAGATGCGGCAAATGATGCGGGTACTCAATCAGATAAGCAGTCAACGAGGGAAGAGACGCAGCTGCAAAATCGCAGCCCGCTGGTTGTGGGAGTCGATGGTTCACAGATTTCCTTGAGGGCCTTGGAATTCGCCGTGCATGAGGCAGACGTTCATGGATTCGACCTGCATGTGCTTCTGTGCTGGCAGATGAAGGATTTGGGCACGATACCTGGCTATGAAAATGCGGTCGCTCCGATTCATGTCGGACAGGCGCGGGCCGAGGAGAAGCTGCGCGACATTGTCGCGAGAGTTCACATTCCGAGCTCAGTGACGGTTCATCTTCATGCATTCCATACCACGGCAGTCAAGGGAATCATGGATGCTGCGAAATATGCTGGCTGGATTATCGTCGGTTCTCGTGGTCTGACGGGCATGAACGCTCGACTGCTTGGATCAGTGAGCAGACAGCTTGTGAACCTTGCAGAATGCACGGTCACCATCGTTCACTAGAGAAAATATTTCACTAGAGAGAATATTTCACTAGACAGAACAAGTTCGCGTAGACAGAAAAGTTCTCAGAAACATTTTTCTGCCTACGCGAAGGTGTTTGTATGCGCTTGGACTCCAGCGTGTGGAAATTGAGGGATTACTCAGAAGCTTTCGACGAATCTGTGCTGTCTTTCACTGAGTTGTTGTCTTTCACTGAGTTGTTGTCGTTCAGTGAATCCGTATCGTCGGATTGAAGCTTTTCGATCAATTCGACTTCAGGGTGTTCCTCGCGCGGTGCCTGCTTCACGATGTCAATATGGAGATCATCGAATGCAGGTTCCGATTGCACCCACAACGGATTCATCTCGGGTGGATTGATGTCGGAGTGCTCGCCACAACCATGATCGAGCGACACCACTCGCCCATCATCAGGACTCCAACGGTTGGCGCATACGCCGAACATGGTTCCCAACTCACCACTCAAAGGAATGTAGAATCCGCATTCATCGCAGGTATGGCCTTCCGCCGCCTTCGTTGACAACGACTTTGGACCACCCTGCCCCGCATACCAGCGTTTCGCAGCCTCAGACCGACCAAGCGGACTCAGCACACGGTGACGGGAAAGATGCAGGGTATCTACGGCCTCTTCAAGATCCTCGTTCGAATCCTTGCTTGCATCCTCGCTCGTATCCTTGTTCGAGTTCTTGCTTGTGTCACTGTCCTCAGCCTGAGATGCGGCATCAGCGTTTTCAGAAGCATTAGCATTTTCGGAAGCATTAGCGTTTTCAGAAGCCTCGACCTTGCGAAATCCGTCTTCGAGTCGCTTGTCGTCACTTTCGGTACCCATGGCATCAGTAACCGAAAAGTCCTCAGGGACAAGCCGATCTTTCCATGGCACCCACTGTGGGGACAGCAAAGCCCCTTCTGCAGGTATCAAGGACGATTCATCCACGGTCCAGCGATTGGCATCGACATCATGGAACAAGGTCACTGACCACTGCCAGCTCTCATACCCCGGGATATGCGCTTTGAATCGGAAATCGGTAACGCCGTCGCCAATATCCTGCGAAGTGACGAATTCCCCTACTTCGCTCTCCTGCGAAGCCACCTGAAGTGCGGTAAAGCGCGCCATCTCTTCGGGATCAATGTCCGAATTCATGTCTCGATCCTCAGTCATACGATGCTGTATCCTCGTATCTCTTTCTAGAAGATTCTGTAGCTTCTAGTCTTGTACGTCAAAATTATCGGCAACTGCACGAAGCAGCGTGGCGAGTTTCTTGGACTCCGCAGGCGAAGGGTAATGATGTCTGCGCAGACCATTGCCGGCTGAATCAAGCAGCTTGATGAGATCCTCAACGATTGCTGCCATGTCATCGGCCTTGGGTCTGGTTGCCTTGACAACCGATGGTGCCGGTCCGACAAGTGTCACGTCCAAGGCTTGCGGCCCCTTACGCCCTTCAGCCACGGAAAACTCGACTTTAGCGCCTTTGCGGAGAGTCTTCACGCCCGCGGGCAGCGCGAGAGCAGGCAGGAACACATCCTTGCCTTCGTCGCTTGTGATGAAACCAAAACCTCTGGTCGCATCGAACCACCGCACTCTTCCGCTGGGCATAATCCACCTCTTCACATCTTGGGACACGTCTGCGCATGTCTTGGTAAGCGTCTTGTCACATCAAACACCCAGTCTACCTCAGGGTCAGCTCAGCAGTGCCGAGTTCCGGCTCTGAGCTAGATTTCGAAGGGCTTTCAGCCTTTTGCCGAATGCTGTTGAGAAGCAGCAAGCGTGTTGTCCTCCATATGGATGTCCTTCATATGGGTGTCGCCGCTGAGTTCGTTACTTCCACCACTCACATGGTTCACATCGCCTTGTGCCTTGCCCTTGGCCGCAGCCTTGGCCGCAGTCTTTGCAGCGGCCTTGTGCTTAACATCGCTTTTCTGTCCCTGGGCAGACGATTTCTGATATGTGGCGATCTCAGCAAGTGGAAGCACCATGGTGAAGGTCAAGCCGCCCCCATCGCTTTCAGTGGCGCAAATCAAACCTTGGTGCGCCTTCACGATGGACTGCGCAATGGCTAGGCCAAGTCCCGTTCCGCCCTTTTCGCGAGCACGCGAGGGATCGGCAGTATAGAAGCGTTCGAACAGTTTCTGCCGGAATTCTGGTGGGACGCCTGGTCCATGATCGATGCACTGCACCACCGCATAGTAGCTGCCGATATGGGTCGTTTCTCCAACTTCAACGGCTTCGATGAACTTGGCGAAGGACGCGTAGTTCGAAGGCAGTGAGGAAAGCTCATGGGGATCTATCGTTGCAGGAAGCACGTTCAGGGCTATCTGGACAGGAGAATCGCTTGGCGTGTAGCGATGAATGTTGCCCACGATGTTGGTCACCACCTGCCGAATTCTGGTTGGATCACCTTGCAGATGTACCTCGGGAATCGCGGATTCACGGAATTGGAAGTTCATGGGCTGCGTCGACGTTGAAACCGTTGAGCGGGTTCCTCCGAGATCGATGATCCCCAGCTGAATCGTTCGTTCGGGATCAAGGGCGTGCAGATCATCGGAAGCGTCGTTGACCAGGGCCGTGAGATTGATTTCATGGTTGAGTTCAATGCCTCGGCCTTCATCGAGGCGCGCCAGCGACAGAAGATCCTCGACCAACACGGCCATACGTGTGCTGGATGACTCGATATGCTCGATTGACTTATCAGCCCGTTCCAGCGCTCCAGGATAGTCACGCTGCATTTTATAGAGTTCCGCATACCCATGAATCGCCGCCAAGGGCGTTCGCAGTTCGTGACTTGCGTCGGAGACGAAACGTTTCATCTTATTGGTCGTTTCAGCCTGCTCGTGGAAGCTTTGCTCAATGCGTGCCAGCATGGAGTTCAACGATGCGGAAAGCGAACCGACTTCAGTCGTTTCTGGAACTGCCGGAATGCGTTGGGACAAGTCCCCTTGGGCGATCTTTGCTGCAGTCTTCTCTATGCGCTTGAGAGGCGTGAGCGTCGAATTCACAATGAACAGTGCCAGCGCAGCACCCATCAGAACCATGGATGCGCCGAAGACAATGCAATATTTCGTCAGCGTCTGCATGGTGTCGATCTGATCGCTGAGTGAAAGCCCGATGAACAGCACGCCATGCGTGTCACTCTGACCTTCAGCGCCCTGGACTTCCCACTTCAGCGCGAGCACTCTCCAAGGTGCCTTGGCAATACTGACCGTAGTCATATCAGGCTCTGCTGGACCACTGGCATGGCTCACATGAGCGGATGTCGTGAACGGCACCGAAATCTGGACGTTTCCCATCGTTCCCGACGCAGGAAGATTGGGGGTGGAAATGATTCCCGATGGCAGGCTCGGAGTCAGCGGAGTCGTCATGATGTTGCTGCTCTCATCACGGATCTGCAGGAAGTAGTCTGTTGGACCGAGCGCGGACTTAGCGCTATCTTCCTGACTGAGCTGACGGATGTTGCTGAACACCAGTGAAGCCTGCCGATTGAGCTGCGTATCGGTTTTTTTCAGGAGGTATCCACCGACCATCTGGCGGATAGCTACAGTGATGCCGAAGGTGCCGAGAATCAACACCACGATCATGCTTGCCACGAGCTTGGTACTGAGCGGTATGGAATCCACACTGTGTGCGAAGCCTTGTGAAAACTTTGAAAAGCGCTGCTTTATTCTAGCCCGGAACGAGCGTTTTGCCTCGCTCGCATCAATACGTGCGTCCATTATGATTCCGCATTAGTCTTCGGTTCGCGAATCATATATCCGATTCCACGCTTGGTCTGGATCAGCGCATCGACCTTGTGGGTCTGGCCATTGCCATCCTCCACCTCGATGCCATCGACTTTCTTGCGAAGATACGAGATGTACGATTCAACGATTGCCGCATCGCCGCCCCAGTCATATTGCCACACATGATCCAGAATCTGCGCCTTGCTCAGCACTCTGCCTTCGTTGTCCATAAGATAGCGCAGCAGCTTGTATTCGGTAGGACTCAGATCGATTGACTGTCCCGCTCGGGAAACATCGTGCGAATCTTCGTTGATTTCCAAGTCACCGACCTTGATGATCGGATCATCCTCGACCTGTTCGCGCGTTCTGCGCAGAATGGCACGGATACGCGCAACGACCTCTTCAAGGCTGAAAGGCTTGGTGACGTAATCATCGCCGCCGACCGTCAGACCCATGACCTTATCCTGCGTGTCGTCTCGAGCGGTAAGGAAGAGCACGGGCGCATCAATGCCCTCCTGACGGATGCGTCGCGTGACGGTAAACCCATCGATATCAGGCAGCATCACATCGAGCACAATGAGATCTGGCTGTGTCTTCTCTATGACCTCGATGGCCTCTGAACCCGAGGCTGCGGTTTCGACTTCAAAACCGGCAAAGTGCAGGGATGCGACCAGGAGATCCCTGATCGAAGGTTCATCATCAACAACCACGATTGTGGCTTCTATTGGCTTGCTCATGGTCATAGCCTGACTCTAAAGGCTGGAGGTTTCCTGAGAACTTTCTGCATTATTTGTGCCATTATGCTTACTCTCGCTTTCAGCAGAATTTCCACCATGCCGCGCATGCCTGCTTCGTGATGTCTTCTTCAACGACACACCGGTATTCTTGCGCTCTCCACGGTGCGAATGAGTGCGTCCACTGGGTTCCTTGCCCGCGTGCCTTCTACGCATAATCGTTACAGCCACGGTGATGATGGCCAGGAGAAGCAGCACTGCCGCGAAGATTCCGACCCCCACCCATACGGTCGAGGTAGTCGTCGAGGTCTTCTTTTCCTGAACGATGGCATTCATCATGTCTTTGGCAGAGGCGGCCCAATCGGGAGTGCTGTCAGCCACGATGGGGTGGAGCGCAGCCTTCGACAGATCGTCAACCGTTGACTGCTTTCTCAACCATTCATCTGAATTAGAAGAGACCGCAACGACCAGGTTGCCGTCCTGTGATGCCACGGCGAGCATCACGGTATTGGGCTGAGGATTCAGCGATTCCAGAAGCTGACTCGTCCAAGTATCAGGATTCTTGCCTGCTTCAAACTGTGCCAGGTACAGCAGTCGCACGGTGACGCCTGTCTCTTTCTTGGTGTGGGCAATCGCGTCCGTCACTGATGAAAGATCGCCGCCAAGAAGATTCTGCGTATCGGTGATCGCATCGGAGATTCTCGCCGATGACGAGCCGCTCGATGAAGCAGCTGCAGACGAGGAAGCTGACGATGAAACTGACGAGCTTGAGGATGCACTGGGTGTGGCCGCCAGAGCAGGGCTGCTCGATAGCGCGGCAAGACTGATTGCAGCAAGCAGGGCAAAGGCCATGACCATAGCTGCAGCGATAACGCTGACCAGCGCCGCACGGCTTCGCTTACTCACGCCATCGTTGCGCTCAGCATATTCGACCACATTGCCGTGACCGTTGTCGGCTCTGTCCATTATTCCCATATCCTCCACCATAGCGGCTGGAATATTTGTTTCCCCGTATTCGTACCCATTACCTTATGCGAAAGGAATACCTATGCCAAATTATCAAGTTGATTCCGAACGAATTCGCTCTTCAAGCGCAGCTGTCTCTTCTTCGATCACTGCAATACGCGATGCGGTCTCAGGCATGTATGCACATATCAACGATCTGCAAAGTGTGTGGACGGGCGGAGCAGCATCCCAGTTCAATACCGTTGCCGACCAATGGCGAAGTACGCAGCAGCAGGTCGAGCAGTCACTCGAAGCGATTCAAGATGCTCTTGCCAAGGCTTCGACGCTCTATGAAGACGCAGAATTGCAGGCTTCTCGCCTTTTCCTGTGAGTTCATAAGCACAGCAGCCATGCACAGCAGCTCAACAAAACATCTCAACACCATACATCTGCAGCGTGCATATACAAGTGCATATACAAAAGGAGCGGAGAGAACGTATCTCTCCGCTCCTTCTCATGAATGAATCACTTCAATTCACAAGGACGCCGTTACACGTCTACTGAATCACCGCTGGACTCAGTAGCCCATGTCAGGTGCGCCACCCTGTGCCTGTGGTGCCGGTGGTTCCGGCTTCGTGGCCACAACAGCTTCTGTGGTCAGGAACAGGCCTGCAATGGAGGATGCATTCTGCAGGGCAGAACGGGTCACCTTCACAGGATCGGCAACGCCAGCCTTGAGCAGGTCTTCGTAATCGTTGGTTGCAGCGTTGAAGCCCTCGCCGTCAGGCAGCGAACGAACCTTGTCGATCACGACTGCGCCTGAAAGACCAGAATTCTCAGCAATCTGCTTGATAGGAGCTTCGATGGCGCGGAAGACGATGGCAGCGCCAGTTGCCTCGTCACCCTCGAGCTTGACGTCCTTCTCTGCCTTGGCAGCTGCTTGGATAAGAGCAACGCCACCGCCAGGCAGCAGGCCTTCCTCGATGGCAGCCTTCGCGTTACGCACTGCATCTTCAATGCGGTGCTTGCGTTCCTTGGCCTCGACCTCGGTTGCGGCACCCACCTTGATGACTGCAACGCCACCGGCGAGCTTTGCGAGACGCTCCTGCAGCTTCTCACGGTCATAGTCGGAATCGGTGTTCTCGATCTCGCTGCGAATCTGCGAAACGCGAGCATCGACTTCATCCTTTGCACCGCCGCCGGAAACGATGGTGGTTTCGTCCTTGGAGACGATGACCTTCTTGGCAGTGCCAAGAACGCTCATGTCGATGGAATCAAGCTTGAGACCAAGTTCATCGGACACAACCTGTGCGCCGGTAAGAATTGCCATGTCCTGAAGCATTGCCTTACGGCGATCGCCGAAGCCAGGTGCCTTGACTGCGCATGAATTGAAGGTGCCACGAATCTTGTTCAGAATCAATGTTGGAAGAGCTTCTCCATCGACATCCTCTGCAACGATCAGCAATGGCTTGCCGGACTTCATGACGAGCTCAGCGATATGTACCACGTCTTGCTGGCTCGACAGCTTGCCCGAAGTCAACAGAATGTAAGGATCTTCAAGAACAGCGGTCTGCTCGTCGGCGTTGGTGACGAAGTAAGGCGCAATGTAGCCCTTGTCGAAGCGCATGCCCTCGGTGAAGTCAAGATCAAGGCCGAAACGGTTGTTGTCCTCAACGGTTACGACGCCGTCCATGCCAACCTTGTCCAAAGCCTCAGCGATCTTCTCGCCAACTTCAGGATCTGCAGCGGAAATCGTTGCGGTGGCAGCGATCTGCTCCTTGGTCTCTACATCCTTGGCGGCCTTGACAAGCTCCTTGACGATTGCATCTGAAGTCTTTTCGATGCCACGGCGAAGTGCGATGGGGTTGGAACCTGCAACGACGTTCTTCAATCCTTCGTGAACGAGGGACTGAGCGAGAACAGTTGCGGTCGTGGTGCCGTCGCCTGCAACGTCATCGGTCTTCTTGGCGACTTCCTTGACCAATTCCGCGCCGATGCGCTCATAAGGATCTTCGAGGTCGATTTCCTTGGCGATTGAAACACCATCGTTGGTGATGGTTGGTGCGCCGTAGGTCTTGTCGAGAACGACATTGCGTCCCTTTGGACCGAGCGTAACCTTTACTGTGTTCGCAAGCTTATCCAAGCCAGCGAGCATTCCCTGACGAGCTTCCTCGTCATAAGCAATGATCTTTGCCATTGTCTCCTCCATAAACGGCTTGAGGTATTAAGTACTCACTCGTATGCGAGCCTGACCGATAACCAAACCGTCAGCTGTTCGATTATCACTCTCGTATCTCGAGTGCCAACTGCGAGATTAGCACTCTCCACCTGAGAGTGCCAACTACGCGTGCTGCGAACAGCAAAAATTATTCTTCTCGTCTTCCATCGCACACACATTGAGCCCTTTCGAGCGATCAAAGCAGCAGGACTTTCGAGTTTTGCGGCATTTTTCAAGTATCAACGCTGATTTTGGGCTTTATTCGGACACATTTTCAACGATTTTGAGGTCTGATACTTGAGAATTGCCGCAAAACTCGCAATCTCCTGTTGAACCCGTCGAAAAAACTCGAAAAAACATCGGAACTGACCGCAAAAGAATATAAAAAAGGCTCCGGGCGACCGGAGCCTAGGCTAAAAAGTCTTGATTGAATCAGATCTTGGTGACCTTCGTCGCCTGGAGACCCTTAGGTCCCTGCTCTACCTCGTACTCGACCTTGTCGCCCTCATCGAGGGATTTGAATCCATCGGACTCGATAGCTGAGTAGTGAACAAAAACGTCTTCTCCACCATCGTTAGGGTTGATGAATCCATAACCCTTGCCAGCGCTGAAGAATTTCACAGTGCCCTGTGCCATAACAAACTTCCTTAGAAAAGTGCCGCGTCACGGCAGAAGCGAAACTCACCGCTACTATCCGGTCGGCATATACATTCTAGACACGAAAAAGAGCGAAACGCCGAATTTGACGAATTTTTCTCAGCTTTTTTGAAGAAATTGCTGATACAAGGCTGTCTTTCATCTTGCATAGCAACGAAACCCAGCGCTTATTGCATCAACGAATCATTACATCAGTACGACAACCACCGGCGCGGCGACAGAAGTCATCTGTGTGACGGTGGAAATGCCGAGCGAGCTCGCAACCGCTTCGGCAGTTGCCTTGTCGGTTTCATTCTGATACCAGACAACGCTTGCAGCGGGCAGACTTCCTGTTGGATTCGCGGCTACGACATTCGTGAAGCCGGCATTGTTCAGCGTCGTCTTCTGTCTGGCAGCGAAGCCCGTTACGGAAGTGCCGTTGATCACACGAATGCTCGTGCTCTTATTGACTGCCTCCGAAGCACTCGAAGACGCTGGGGAACTTGGAGCAGACGAGCTCGGCGATGACGAGGCTGAAGACGATTGCGTAGTCGATGCCGATGATGAAGCCGAAGCCGAATTCTTATCAGACGACGATTTCGATGCGGAACCTGACGATACCGAGGTCGAGGAAGAGCTGTTCGAAGCTGCCGTCCAAGGCATCTTGATGCTGGAAGCTGCTCCAGAGAGCAGTGCCCACGCCAAGAAGCCCAGCAATACTGCAATCAGCAGGACAATGAGATATGGCATGGTGCGCGAAGCCAAGGAGCGCGTACCACGGTGGACGCCCATTGGACCTGCAGGCGGGTTATCGAACTCATCTCGCGTGTAGGAATCATAACCTGTTCGCTCAGTGCGCTTGCGTGCCATATAACCGCTCCTCATCCGACTACATACAGAGTGTAATATCCTCACAGTCCAAGAGGACAATTCCCTCAACATCCTATACGATGTGCACTCACATCGTATGCTCACCTTCACGTCCTGATGGCTACTACTGTATTCCATATGGAACAATCCTCACCGACACCGCACATCAAACCCCTCAATCAGCTCGTCGAAGCTGGATGGGCACAAGCTCTGGCACCCGTCGAGGCCAACATTCACCATATGGGCGATTTTCTTCGCACCGAACTCCGAGAGGGCAGGCCATTCCTGCCTGCAAGCGCAAACATTCTCAGAGCTTTCAGCATTCCCTTCGATTCGATTCATGTGCTTATCGTCGGCCAGGACCCCTATCCGACACCGGGTCATCCGGTGGGTCTGAGCTTTTGCGTGGATTCGCATGTCAGCCCATTACCAGGAAGTCTGCGCAATATCTACACTGAACTGATGTCCGATGTTCATGTCCCGCAGCCTGCGAACGGAGATCTGACACCTTGGACGGCACGTGGAGTGATGCTGCTGAACAGATGCCTCACGGTAGGTGTCGGCAAACCAGCGAGCCATCGCAACAAAGGCTGGGAACAGGTAACCGACGCTGCAATCACGGCTCTCAACGCGCGCAAGGATGCACAGGGCAAGCCCGTTCCGCTGGTTGCAATATTGTGGGGCAGACAGGCGCAAAGTCTCGAACCATTGCTGAGCAATGCCTTCATCATCGCCTCTCCCCATCCAAGTCCACTTTCCGCACGGTACGGATTCTTTGGTTCCAAGCCGTTTTCCAAGGCCAATGCAGCGCTCCAATCGATGGGTGCTGAACCCATCGATTGGAGCCTCCCAAGCGGTGAACAAGGCAATGGTCTCAACTGAATCAGGGATCACAGTCAGAAACAGCAGTTACAGTGGTGGGTATGGCATTATTTCCTCCGCAACCACAAAATAGCGCACAAAGCAACGCTCCCGAGGATGTACGGCATCGCTCGGCTGACTCTCAGACAGAGAAGACAGAACAGACAGAGCAAGCGGACTTACCTAAGAAACCGGAGAACCTCATGCGCACAGCTGACAAAGGGCCACTCACCCATGATGACGAGCAGCGTGCTCGACAATTCGCTGACATCATTCGCTCGCGATTCGCTCAAACACTCATTGGTCAGGACAATCTTCGTGAATCCCTGATTGTCACCATGGTCGCCGGTGGTCACATTCTTATAGAATCAGTTCCCGGTCTGGCCAAGACCACGGCCGCACAGACCTTGGCAACATCGGTGTCGGGCAGCTTCAAGCGAGTGCAGTGCACCCCCGATCTGATGCCTTCCGACCTCGTGGGCACTCAGGTTTTTGATTTCTCGACGCAGCACTTCACCACCATGATTGGCCCCATTCACGCCAACTTCGTTCTACTTGACGAAATCAATCGTTCCAACGCCAAAACGCAGTCAGCAATGCTCGAAGCCATGGCTGAGGGTACGACGACCATCGGCGGAGAAGCCATCAAGCTTCCCAAGCCATTCATGGTTATCGCTACGCAGAACCCCATCGAAGAAGAAGGCACCTACAACCTTCCCGAGGCACAGATGGACCGTTTCATGATGAAGGCCGTCATGACATATCCAAGCGCTGAAGACGAGCAGAAGATGCTCCAGCTGCTCACCAAGCGCGGTACAGATACGGTGAACACTGAGACTCTTGGCGCTGACATCATCTCTATCAAGGATGTCGAATTCCTGCGTACGGCTGCCCGCAAGGTACATGTTTCCGACGCAATCATGAACTATGCCGTCGATCTGGCCGCAACAAGCCGTGGAGCGGGAACTCACCCCATTCAGGGTCTTGCGAACCTGGTCCGTCTGGGTGCAAGCCCTCGAGCCTCAATCGCCCTGACCCGCATTGGTCAGGCAAACGCCTTGCTTGCAGGTCGTGATTTCGTCATTCCCGAGGACATCAAGGCTTACGTGCACGAGGTGCTTCGTCACCGCATTCTGCTCACATTCGAGGCTTTGGCCGACGGCGTTGCAAGCGATGAGGTGATTGATTCCATCGTGCAGGCGGTGCCAGTACCATGAGTTCGCTGAATCTTACAACACACTCCGATGCACAGGATGCCGATGCACAGGACGACCCTATCCGCAGAAAGATAGAGTCGCTGGGCAGAACGCTGAGTCTGCCCACGGTACGTCGTGCAATGGGCACTCTTGAGGGTGAACATGCGTCACGGCAACGTGGCGGCAGTCAGGACACGCTCGACATCAGAGCTTATGAACCGGGAGACGAGGCGCGTCTTATCGACTGGAAAACCAGCGCACGCACTGGCCGTCCCATGATTGCAGAGAAGGAACGACCCTCCACAAGCCGCGTGTGGATGCTGCTCGACATGGGTGTGGAAATGTCAGGCAGCTGCGAAGACGGGGAGTGCGCGCTGGATGTGGCATGCAATGCGCTTGCCATGTTCGCGACGCTTTCGCTGCGACGTTCGGACGACATCTCACTGGTTTTGGGCGATGCTGCAAACATCACGCGCATTCAGTTCAACGGCGGCTTCGCACAGTTCGAACGCCGTCTGGACGATGCAACCCAGCGCGAACTGGACAGGCCGCGCAATCTTGATGCACTGCTGGACTATGGCAGAAGAATTCAGGACCGCAATGCGCTGATAGTGCTGGCAACCGACGATACTGCTTTGGAAAAGCCTCAACTTGAGAAGATCAGGCAACTGGCGCAGTCACATCCAGTTGTGGTCATCAGCGTGGTCACGGTCAATCCATTCTCACGGCCCAAGCGCTATCGCCGTGTCGTCGATGCCCGAACAGGCCGATACATTCCGGCATTTCTCGCCAAGCAGTCCAATGCTGAAGGCGTCGAGAACCATCGGCGTTTCAACGCAGCCCAGCTCCGTCACGAATTGCAGAAATCAGGTTCACGAATGCTGCGTTCCAGTTCGAGCGAACTGATGTTCCATGACTTCGTCAGACTCGTTTCGGTATCGCTGGCGCGAAGCTCAACGAATCGCATTGTGAAGCCGTACACGCAGCATGCGAGTGCGGCAAAGGTTGGAGACGGCGCTCAATGAACGATGCTTTCAACCTTGCAGCGTTGCTTTCCCCACGAGCAGCGACTGCCACTCTCGCAACCATCGATACTTCACAGTTAACCGTCGCTGGGCCACTGGGAGTAGGTGGCCTCTGGATTGCGACACTCGTAGGCATATTACTGGTGTGCGCGTTGATTGCGCTGATCATATGGCTATGGCATCCGCGCAAGGTCAAACTGCTCAAACGGACCGGAGCACACAGTCAGACTTCGCGCACCGATCCTTGGCATGGCCGCATAGACGATATAGAACAGCGCTACGAGTCAGGTGAAATCACCCGTGAGGAGGCATTCGTCGCATTGGCTCGGGTGGCTCGTGAATACGCCTCGCAGAATTTGAGCAAAGATGTCAGATCCAGCACGCTTGCGGAATTTGCCAATGAATCGAGAATGGGCAGCAACAGGCAAGGCATCGATCTGTTGCGTCAGACGATAGCTGCACTGTATCCGCCTGAGTTTGCCGACACGACGAATCGTCAGGCCAAGGAGTCGACAGTGCATGAGGCGGCGCGCTGGGTTGGTCGTCTCACAGAAAGGTGGCGCATATAAATGGGAGTGCTTATATGGCGCTGGCCTGTCGCTTTCGCAATCGTGGCATGTGCAATCGTCGCGGTGCTGCTCTACATGTGGTGGCGCAATCGGCATGCGTATTCGACTGATGTGCGCAACGACGATGCCGAGGTCTGGAACATCGACGCCCACATGCAGACGGAAAGTGTCGCAGAGCAATACCGTACATGGCGCAATATCAATCGGATTGCCTTGGGACTGCTCTCCCTGGCACTGATAGTAGCTGGCATACTCAATGCGCGACCATCATCGGTGGACACGAGCGAGGAACACAGCAGTACCCGAGACATCGTGCTGTGTCTTGACGTTTCCGGTTCTGCCCTCCCCTATGATCGCACCATCATCGCCACATATCTCGGTCTGGTTTCGAACTTTCAGGGTGAACGCATCGGCATGAGCATATTCAATTCAACGTCCCGCACGGTCTTTCCACTCACCGACGACTATTCTCTCGTCTCTGCGCAGTTGCGCAAGGCCGACAGAATCCTCGACGGCGTGCAATCCCAGAAAGACATAGACAAGATGAGCGACAAGGATTATCAGGCAATTTCCGATTGGCTTGATGGAACGCAGAACCGTGAGAACGAAACATCTCTGATAGGCGATGGTCTCGTGAACTGCTCGGCCATGCTTCCCGGTTTCTCATACTCGGGAACCAGCGCAACGGGTACGAATTCCAGCCGTTCATCATCCATCGTTCTCGCAACGGATAACGTCGTTTCCGGGCAATCCACCTATTCTCTGAAGCAGGCGCTCGACTTGGCACAGTCTGCAAAGATCAACGTCGATGGACTCTTCGCCGGTCCTCAGGAAAGCGAAAATGATGCGACGACCATCCAGATGAAAGATGAAATTCAATCGCATGGGGGTATTTTCCTTGCGACCAGTGCGAATGCCGGAGTTGAGGATTTGGTGAAGCAGATCGAGAGCAGGCGCAATGGCAGCGAGGAATCGAACAATCAGGCGAGCGTCGTGGACGAGCCTACATGGTGGGTTCTCGCCCTTGCAGTCATCTATGGCGGATTCATGCTGACCGTGTGGAGGTTGCGCCGATGAGTGGATACATGCTTTCCCCATCTCTCGGATGGATTGGCGGCGGCATCATTGCTGCTCTGCTGCTCGTTGCAGCCATCTTCAATGTGGTGCTCTTCATACGTCGAAGAAACACCAGCGACACCAGCCTCGTGGCATGCATACGCCGCAGCGCCATCGCCGTTCTGATAGCCATCATGGCTCTGACTCCTAGCGTCATGGCAACTACGACGAGTCGGGCCATCAATGCGACCGATGTCTATGTTGCCGTGGACGTGACCGGCTCAATGGCTGTGAATGACGCGCAATATGGCAGTAATGACAAGATTGCCAGGATTAACGCGGCCAGCAAGGCCGTAACCGACATCACTGCGCTCTACCCCAACGCCAGTTTCGCAGGATTAAGCTTCGGAGCAAGCGCGAGCCTTGACGTTCCCTTGACTCCTGATTCCAATGCACTCACCAACTGGGCTGATACCTTGCGAACCGAACCGACCGCAAGCTCTTCGGGTTCGAATCTTGACGCCCCACTCGATAAGTTGCTTGTCAATCTCAAGGCGACGCATGACCAGCATCCAGACGATTCAATCATCCTCTATGTCATCACCGATGGAGAGCAGACCAGTTCGGCAACGCGCAGAAGCTTTTCATCGTTGCGCGGTTACATCAATGACGGTTTCGTCCTTGGCGTGGGCTCCACAGCAGGCGCCCAGGTTCCGGTAACTCAGGTCACGGCCTCCGGAAACCAGACTCAGGCAGGCGATTGGGTGATCGATCCCAGCACCAAGCAGCCTGCTGTGTCGAAGATGGATCCCAAGAATCTGGCTGCCATGGCGGACGAGATCAGTGGACGCTACATCGCGCTGAATGCCAAGAATACACTCTCTAACTCGGCTTCCAAGGATGCTTCGAAGCGATATCGCGTTTCGACGACTGTCAAGAAGCGCAGGCGAGCAACGCCAGTAGTCTGGCCATATGCCATCGCTGCGGGCGTGCTGCTGCTCTGGGAATTCGGATCCTGGCTGGCGATGTCAAGGAGGATGCTATGAACAAGCAAGCAACACCGAAAACACCCCCCGAGGCGTCGTCCACCGAGACGAAACCGAAGACTGCCACGATGAGGGCTCCCCTGTTTGCAAGAATCGTGCTGATCGTTCTTGCCGTCGCGGTGTTTCTTGGCATAGTGCTCACGATGGTGAACATACGCGCAGCGGGAACATACAATCAGGCGACGCAGAGCCTTCAGACCAATCTCAAGGCTGCTGCCAAGGAGAATGCCGACCTCAATGAGCTCAAGGCATCGCAGCAACAGAACGATGCGCAATTATCCGATGCCAAAACCTTCTCTTATGTGCTGCTGCCAAGCATTTCACAGAGCATCGCCTCGAATGCCAAGACCTCTCAGCAGCTCACAGCTCTGATCAATCAGGCGTTAACCGCGCAGAACGGCGGAAATGGCAGCACCTCTTCAAGCAATGCCAGCGGTGCACGATCATCTTCTGCAAGCAGTACTCCCGAATCCAGTCTGAATGCCGAGCAGCGCAAGAAGGTTGATGAATTGCTCAAGCAGAATCAGGAGCTTCAGCAGTCCAACGCAAGCTCATCCGCAAGTACTTCCAGCAGTCCTTCGAGTTCGTCCAGCTCAACCACCAAGCCGTGGTGATAAGGCTCTGAGGTCTTGCCCGCTGACATGTGAACAGAATCAGGATTGTCCACATTCGACCAGGTTTGACTACATTCGAGCACATTCGACCACATGGACCTTCATGGTTTGAGATTGATGACGAGCGCATGCTGCACTGGGGTGATGAACAGCACGACATCGAAGCACGGCTTCGCTCCTCAATCAGCATCGTTATCACCGATATTGCCATCACCGCCAGAACTGTCATCTCCATGGCTGGCCGGAAGCAATGCCTTGGCGGGCAACACCGCAATTCCCGGCACTCTGGCACAGATGCCATGCCCATGCATCGCCGTGGCTCGTCGCCATATAGACCATCTTCTGCTTTCGATTGCAGCAACCGGCAATCGGCTTACGGACGCGCAGATGGCACTTCAAGGCGCGCACACGATAGTGTGGGAAGGCTCTGCTGCATCGCAGGCTCGTGAAGAAGCCAGACAATTGGCGCTCAGCTGTCAGCATCGTGCACGAGCTGTGCAGGAGCTGCGTCTGAGGCTCGAAAGCTGGAGATGACATGTCTGCCCATTCGAGTCTCAGCGCTTCATCAATCTATGGTGGCTATGGTGGGCACGCCGTCACTGCTCCTGACGCGCAGCATTGCGCCACTCTGGTTCATCAGCTCGAAGCTGCTGCACAAGGCCTGAGACTATGCGCCTCACCATGGCACGATGCCACCATCCAGACGGGCGCATTGCGCGCTCAGGTTCCGCTATGCCCTGCGCTCTGCGGCCAGACGGTCTCCTACGCCTCGACCACCATCTCGACGGTGCATACGCGCTTGCAGCCTTGGCTGCTGATTCCTCTGGTCAGTGACCTTGGCATCGCGCTGCAGCAACTGAGCAACGACATAGGCGAACT
The DNA here is from genome assembly GCF_041080795.1 of Bifidobacterium sp. WK041_4_12. NCBI lineage: Bacteria > Bacillati > Actinomycetota > Actinomycetes > Bifidobacteriales > Bifidobacteriaceae > Bifidobacterium > Bifidobacterium aquikefiricola. The sequence goes on from NZ_CP129674.1 coordinate 1,575,516, forward strand.
GGCAGCGCTGATCGCTCGTGCGCATTCGCTCTACTCTCAGGCGGAGCAGACAACCTGGCGCTTGCTGACAGGCCTTGTGACCGGTTCTGCAGTGGGGTTCTTCGCAAATGGTCTCAGCGCATGTACCGGCATGATTTCCGCTCTGGCGCAAGGCAATCAGTTGCGTGTGCTGCCGGTCAGCGGAACCGCGCTCCCTGCGGTGACTTCCATTGAGGGGACTCTCTCCAACCTGCAGCTGCTCTCTTCCCGCAGCGACTATGCCACCATTGCCATACAGCAGTATGTCGATCAGCGTGGCAAGAGATCCTGGATGGTGACGATTCCTGGAACCGACGCCCATGCAGACTCTCCCATCGGCTGGCTGCAGAATGTGGAACTCATGAGCGACATGTCATCCACACGTCTGCAGGCAGACAGTGTTCGATTCGTGCTCGATGCCATGAAGCAGGCGGGCATCGCTCCATCAGAGCAGGTTACCCTTGTGGGTCATTCACAGGGCGGCATCGTTGCAGCAACGATTGCAGCAGACATGGCCGAGCACTATCAGATTTCACATGTCATAACGGCAGGTTCACCCATTGCCAACCATCCGATACCAAGCAGTACCTGGGTCACGAGCATCGAAGTCGAAGCCGACGTGGTACCCGACCTTGATGGAAGACACAATCCCAGCAGACCAACATGGCTCACGGTTCGAGCTCGGGAGGCCAAGAATCAATCCGCATCAGGATCTGACGAGGAACGAGAATCCGCTCAGAACTCAGCAAAGGCAACGAAGCCAGCCCAGAGCAAAGCATCGTCTCAAGCTTCGAAAAGCGAGTCCCACAGCATGAACAAGCAGCAGGAAGCATGGCGTGACGCCTTGTACCTTGGTTCACCCGCAGTGGAGCTTCATGATGCCCATATCAGGGAGCTCACGGCTGGCACGCTGGAATCAACGCAGTACTACCAAGGACGACTTGACTCCAACGAGATGGGCACTCAACCCTCCCCTGAAGCTGTTGATTGACGATGCCCGCCAAGCGTTCAGGGCTTCGCGTAGTCTGTTGGCTATGAAGCTTTCTGAAATCGAACCAGCACTTGCCCTCAGCCCTCTTGATGGACGCTATCAATCGCAGACCTCTCCCCTTACCGAATACTTGAGCGAAGCTGCGCTCAACCGCGAAAGAATGCGTGTTGAAGTTGAATGGATGATTCTGCTTGCCAATGGTTTCGACGGCAACGGCAATCAGCCGATCATCCCGGGAGTGAACCGGTTTAGTGAAGCAGAGCAGGCGTATCTTCGAGAAATTCCCGAGAACTTTGGCAAAGATGGCATCGCAGAGCTCAAAAGCATCGAAGACGTGACTCACCATGACGTCAAGGCCGTCGAATACTACATCGACCGCAGACTTGATGCCGCAGCCGAGCGACTCGGGGCAGAAACCGAGCTTGCACGCCTGAAGCCGCTCGTGCACTTTGCCTGCACAAGCGAAGACATCAACAATCTCTCATATGCCCGATGCATCAAGGATGCCGTGCAGCATGTCTGGCTCCCCGCAACGCAGGAACTGGTCGACTATCTCAAGGCGAAGGCTGAGGAATTCAAGGCACTCCCGATGCTCAGTCTGACGCACGGACAGCCTGCAACCCCAACCACACTCGGCAAGGAGCTCGCCGTATTCGCATACCGCCTTGGCAGGCAAATGAACCATGTGAAGAATCAGGAATATCTGGGCAAGATCAACGGCGCAACGGGTACTTTCGGCGCTCATATTGCAGCGCTCCCCGATGTTGACTGGCTGCAAGTCTCTCAGGAATTCGTCATCAACCGCATGCATCTGACATGGAATCCTCTCACCACCCAGATTGAATCCCACGACTGGCAGGCAGAGCTCTACGGCAGCATCAGCCATCTCAACCGCATTCTGCACAATCTTGCCACCGATTCATGGATGTATATTTCGCGCGGCGTATTTGCGCAGACACCAGTCAAGGGTGCAACCGGTTCGAGTACCATGCCTCATAAGGTCAATCCGATTCGCTTCGAGAACGCCGAAGCCAATCTTGAGATTTCATGCTCATTCTTCGACACGCTTGCCGCGACGTTGACAGAGACTCGCTGGCAGCGCGATCTGACCGATTCGACCACACAGCGCAATGTTGGTTCCGCATTCGGATATGCGCTGCTTGCACTGAACAACCTTCTCGGTGGTCTCACATCGATTCATCCCAACCTTGCTGTGATCAAGCAGGAATTGCAGGATAACTGGGAGGTTCTGGGAGAGCCGATTCAAACGGCCATGCGCGCCGCAGCACTCGATGGCCGCTCGGGAATGGACAATCCTTACGAACGAGTCAAGGAACTGATGCGCGGCCACACCATCGATCATGCAGCCGTCGAATCCTTTATTGACACCATCAACTTTGATGAGGAGACTTCTCAACGCTTGAAGCAATTAAGCCCAGAACGCTATGTGGGCATTGCCGAGCGTTTGGTAAGCTTCGACTGATATGGGAAACAAGCTCTCGTTTCGTGATCATGACCGTGATCACGACCACGGTCCTAACAAGGCTGCCGGTTCTACGATGGAAGGCAATGAAACGGACGTGCACGGTGCGCCTTCCAATACTGCACCAAGAATAACCGACACTGCGCCCGAACGTGTGCACGATTTCGGCGACCTGGTTCGCGCTGGAGCCGCGCTGCTGGCTGTAGCACTTGTCGTGCTGGTGTCCGTGTATCTCAAAGGGCTGACTACGGGCGTGGAATCCGATGTTCACACCACGGCTGGGCATGCGTTGGAATGGCTGGTCGATATACCAACCAGTCTGCTCCAGCAGTTCACCACCATCGTGATCGTCATATGGGTGCTGGTGCAGCTGCTGATCAATCGCGAATGGTTTCAGGCCATAACGTCAACGCTTGCACTGTTCAGCGGCTATATCGCTATGCGACTGCTGTCGCTGCTGATTATGGACATCGGGAACCGCACATTGACCGAATCATTGAGTTCGTCGGCGCTTATGACAGGCGTCGGATTCCTTCCCGACATCTATGCCGGGCTCGGAGCTTTCCTCACGGCCGCAGGGCCACGACGCATGCGCAACTCTCTGGTGTGGGGATGGAACGTGCTCCTAGGCGTGGGAATCATCTCGGTGGCCCTATCGTCAAATTCGCTCTCTGCTTCGCTGGTCTCTCTCGCCATTGGATGTGTCCTGGGCTTGCTCATTCGCTTCGCTTCGGGCACGCAGAACAAGGGTGCCTGGGGTAATGCGATAGTGCAATCTCTGAGGACCATCGGCATCGAGACCACGGTTCTTGAACGCCTCTCCGATGATTCGGCACGGAATCTGGTCACAGATTCCAATGCAGCATCCGGGCAAGGCAATGAGTATGGCATGCATGACAGCGGGCAGAATGCGAATCAGGGCGGATTCTCCCTGCTAGACGACAACTCCTCCCAATCTCGCATCTACGAGGTCATCGATGCCGATGGCAAATCCTATATCGTTTCGGTGCTCGACAACCAAACCCACACCGCCGGGTATCTGGTGCAGGTATGGCGCTGGATCAAGTTCTCAGGCATTGCCATGCGCCGAGATCGATCCGCCCACGCCACGGCCGAACATCATCTGTCCATACTGCTTGGACTGCGCAACTTCGGGCTCGTCACGGCTCACCCCTACGCGATGTCAGATGTCGGCGAATCGTCCATCCTGGTATTCGAAACCGATGTGAAGCTCGAATCCCTGCCCTTCAACGACATCAGTGATGACGATGCGAAAGCGATGATGCATTATCTCGAAATCGCCCATACGCATGGCTATACGCATCGTCATATCTCCGCTTCGAATCTCTCGCATGACGAGCACGGTCACATCGTGATCGCGGGCTGGCAGAACGGCGATTATGCGAGTTCGGCACCCAACGTGAGCATCGACCGCGTGCAGCTTCTCGTGCTGCTGAGCTGTGCCATAGGCAGAGAGCGCAGCCTGAAGCTTGCGTGCGAGGTCTGGGGCAAGGATGCTGTGATTCAGCTTGTTCCCTTCATGCAGAAGGTTGCAATTCCAGCTTCGACGCGCGCGCTCCCATCTTGGGACAAGAACACGATCAAGACGTTGCGCGATGACGTTCGCAAACTCGGCGATGAAGACACCGTGGAATCTCTTGAGACTGTGAATCTATCACGTTTCAGTTTCCGATCCTTCGCGGCTCTGGTATTGCTGATCGTTGCCGTCGTGGTTATCATCACCCAACTGAATCTTCAGCAGGTCATCGATGCCGTTACCCATGCAAACCCGTGGATGGCCGGTCTATGCTTCCTCTTCGGCGTGATGGCGTGGATGGGCGGTGCCATATCGCTTGGCATCTTTGTCGACAGGGAGAAGCGCAACTATCTGGGACTGTTCTTCACACAGGTCGCCTCAAGCTTCACAGCGGTATCAATGCCCTCAGGCGTAGGACCAGCCTTCGTGAATCTTCAGTATCTTCGCAAAAGCGGCTACAAGAACAGCACCGCGACAGCCATCATGAGCGCTGTCGTCGCCGTGCAGTTCGCCACCACATTCCTGCTGCTGGTCGTCATCGGCATATTCTCAGGACGCAACACCTTCTCTGGAATGATTCCTACCAATACGCTGGTCAGTGTCATTGGCATCCTTGCCATAGTCATTGCGCTTGCCATCGCCATCAAGCCGATTCGCCAATACGCGCTCAATCGCCTGCTGCCAATCGTTTCGACGTATACCCGTCAGCTGCTTGATGTGCTGACGCAGCCGAAGGAACTGATCATCAGTTCCCTTGGTTCTTGGATGCAAAGCTTCGGACTCGGCTTTGGCTATTGGGCAGCTCTTATGGCATTCGGATATCATACAAACATTCTGGAAACCACCTTCATCTATCTGCTAGCCAATACGATTGGTTCGGCAGTTCCGACCCCGGGCGGTCTGGGTGCCGTGGAAGCCGCATTGACATTCGGATTCTCAAGTCTCGGCGTTCCCACTGCCGTATCACTGTCGGCAACCGTGCTTTTCAGGGTTGCAACCTATTGGATTCGCATTCCCCTAGGTGCTTTGGCCGCGAAATGGCTTGGTAAGCATAACCTTTTGTGACCCCTAGGGAACGTTCAGATGACGCGCATATGACGATGATGTGAAAATGCTTGTCAAGATAGCGGCGTTTTGCACAAAAAACCCTGAGAACACAGCAATCTCAACGGATATGCGCTAATATCGTCTGTGACCGATGGGTTTCCCGGCAAGGATGGGGGCCCCCAACAGAAGGATGCTCATATGGCATACAACAAGTCTGATCTCGTCTCAAAGATTGCACAGAAGTCGAACCTGACCAAGGCTCAGTCCGAGGCAGCAATCAACGCATTTCAGGATATTTTTGTAGAGTCCCTCCAGTCAGGCGAAGGCCTGAGACTTACGGGTCTTTTCTCGGCAGAGCGCGTCAAGCGTGCTGCTCGCACCGGCCGCAACCCACGAACCGGCGAAACCATCAAGATTCCAGCAAGCTACGGCGTTCGTATCAGCGCTGGCTCACTGCTGAAGAAGGCAGTAACCAAGTAATTTGGGGATTACACGGTTTTCTCTCCCGGCCAATAACGGTATTGGCCGGGATTTTTTGATTTCAACCTGACTTATGCTCCTATTTGGCGAGCATCTTCGAGTTTTGTTGCCTCGAATGCAGATATCGGCAATACAACCACAGTTATCGCTTGCATTTGCAGCGGTTTTCAGGGTTGATACTTTAAAAAGGCAACAAAACTCATACTCTCCAGGTATCAGCGGGTATCAGCGGATCGTATCGATGAATTGTTCGAACTCAGGCGTGGCCTGGGACATAAACGGATCCATGATTTCGAATTCTGCATGCCTTTCCTCACCGGTTTCTGCCAGTCCTGTGGCAACCAGATGCGTCCAGTCGCACGACCATGGGATGTCCTTCGCGAGGGCTGCCTGAATGAAACGTCCACGGAGATGGGCTCGCGTGTTCGCAGGCGGATTGGTGACGGCATCGGCAATCTGACTCGTGGAGATAAGAGTTCGCATGCGATGATGCGCTTCCATCGATTCGAAGACATGACCATTGATGATGTCATGATATTCGAAGTCAAGCATTTTCAGCTGAGCCCACGATGGAGACGAGCCGGATTCATGCGTTAGGACATATCTGCGTTTGAACGCATTGATGATGCTAAGCTTCGCTGCCCAGTCAACCCAGCTCGACAATGACTGCCAGTCCCCTGTTTCAATCGCTTGCAGGGCATCACTCCACACTGCAAGCACCTGACCGGCATCGTCAAGCATCACGTCACCGTCATCACTATGTCTCGTTACGAAATCCTGCGCTGCTTCAAGATACGCCCGCTGAATCGAGAGAGCGGAGCAGCGCATGGAAGCATCACTATCTGCCAAGCCCACCACATCGATGGACGCCTGACCACTTACATCCTTGCTCACCGCGCGTATAGCCTTACCTGGGTCAATGAGCGCATATGGTTCACATGGTGACAGAGTGCCCTGCTCAACGGCTTCCTCGATCATGCAGAGCACCAGATGCGTCGTTGCCAGCTTCATCCAAGTTGCAGTCTGGGAACGATTCGAATCGCCAACGATAACATGCAGTCTGCGATACAGATCAGGATTGGCATGCGGCTCGTCGCGAGTATTCACCATGGGGCGAGAGCGCGTGGTCGCGCTCGATACCGCCTCATCAAGGTAATCCGCTCGCTGTGAGAGCTCAAAGCCGCTGCGCGTGACCTTTCCCGCCCCGGCAAAAAGCTGACGCGTGACCAGAAACGGTACGAGCAGTCTTCTCACATCGTCAAGCGAAACCTGTCGTCTGAGCAGATAGTTCTCGTGGCAGCCAAATGACTGTCCCGACGCGTCAACGTTGTTCTTGAACAGATGCACCCTTGCCTGAGAGCCATGCTGTCGCTGCAGCTGATCCTGAGCACGCTGGGCAAGACCAATCATGATGCGCTCCCCCGCAAGATCCTGCTTCAGAGCGTCCAGTGGCGATCGCGTCTCTGCTGTCGCATATTCGGGGTGAGAGCCAACGTCGAGATAGAGCCGTGCACCATTCTGCAGATAGGTGTTCGTCGAGCGGGATCGAGAAATAACCGGCTGGAACATCGTTCTGGCCACTTCCGGGGCCGGGCATGGTTGTTCGGTTCCGGTCACACTGATGCCATATTCGGTCTCTATGCCGAATATGCGGTCGAAACTGCCGTTTGAAGTCTCCAGAAAGCTGCCGCTCTGAACATCGTCCGTGTGAGAATCTCGTAGCTGCGGCACATCACTCGCCACCTTTTTGGACGAAGCGGTCGACATATTCTTCGGCGTTTTCGGAAAGCGATGTTTCGATGTCGTCCAGAATCGAATCGAGGTCATCGATGTGTGACTCGTTGCTGCTCTGATGCTTCGTGGATTGCAGATTCACATCCTCTGCATGAGTGTGCTGCGTCTTCCGCTGCTGTTCCTGTGGCATAACGACCTTCCTTCACATGGTGAATGCATGGTGGGTGGATACATGGTGGGATAAATGCGATTCTGCACTGCGCTCGGCAATGTAGCACAGCCCAATCCGTTCACCACTCCATTCACCAATCCATTCATTGATGCATATATCAATACTGGTTGAGATACGGCTGCAAGTCGGCATCGATGAGGCCGTTCGTCGCCACGATGTCGTTATCTCGTCCCCAGTCGATGGGACTGCCGTTCCACCGGTTCAATGTGCCTTGTGACTCCCATACAACCACAGTTCCGGCCGACACGGCAGGAATATCCCAAGAATGAAGTTTCGGCTCGAAATAGGCATCGTAGGTACCATCAGCAACCTTGCACAAGTCGAGCGAAGTCGGTCCGACACGTTTGATGTCGGCCGGTCTGCCCGCCATTGCAGCCACGGTTCGCAATGCTCGCTTGGATTCACTCGGAAAATACGACATGCCGAAGCTCACGACTGAACCGTCCAGAGAATCCGTCGTCGAAGGAATGATTTTCTCTCGCTTGTTGCCAATCGGAGTGCGCCGGATGCGAATCGCACCCTGACCCTGTGCTGCCAGATAGGTCAACCCCAGCGCTGGAGCGTGGACGACACCGATGATGGGCGATGGCACGCCATCGTCCTGAATCTCAAACAAAGTGAAGGTGACTGCCCATTCCGCCATGTTTCTCACATAGTTGATGGCTCCATCGATATTGCCAATGCACCAATATCGGCTGCCAGGCGTGCGATCGGCGCCCTCGTCTTCCCAGAACCCATCGGCTGGATCGATTTTCGAGATGCCAGCCCTGCAAAAGCGCATCAGTCGAGTGTCAACTTCGGAAGTGAAACGTTGCTCGGACTTCGGTTGGACGCGATACTTCAGATCATGCGGATTGACCTGATCCTGAAGAGCATGCTCACCGGCTTCAGATGCCAAATGAGATACCCTTGTGGTTAAATCCCGCAAATCCATCAATCCCACCTCAATCCTTGTCGATAGAAATGATACAGAATAGCAATGATTTATCGTCGATCATGATTCCTCAGATTGTGCGGTGTCCTCTACGCAATCTGTAACGCAATCTCTAGCATTGTTTTCAGCGTGTTTCTTTGCGGAATCTTCTGTGTAACCTTCTGCATAATCTTCTTCGCCACCGCTGAAACAATGCGGCCTCTGCACAGTCATTTCTCTCAGACATGCGAGGAGTCCGACTCGTTTGCCGAGAGCAGTTCGATGCATTCGGCGGCACTGCGAGCCTGCACCAGTGCAGCCTGGCAATGACTCTTATCAAAGTTCGAAGAATCACGCATGTCAAGCGTCAGAGTGCTTGGATTGCCACGATGACGCGAATCGGCAACCGTGATTCTCCCCCAAGCAACGCCCACGATCTGCTCGGGGAATCTATGAATCAGCTGCGAGCGCAGCCATGCCCGCGTGGTTTCAGGTGGTTCATGGCATGCCTTGTCCAATTTTTCGGAGTCGATCAGATGCTCACATCGGCTGCTGAGCGTTGGGAAGATACCGTGCTGCGAATCCAATGCAGACCATGACAGGTCCAGGGCTTTCAGTTTCGGCGCGGCCCATGTTGTGGCATCAGTCTTGTCACCGTTGGAAGACTTCATGCGTCGTCTGAGCAATTCCAATATCTGCCACTTGGCGAACCATTCAATGCGAGAAGATTCGTCTCGCATAGTAAGACGCTGATTATCGTCGGCATCTCGGATACGTTCCAGATCGGAGAGAATGCCGTGCCACAGGTTCATGACGCTGTGCGTTGGCTTGTCGGGCCAATTCACTTGACTTGCATCATCATCGCGGCATCCGTAAACGTCGCGTCCCGTCTGCTCAACGGCTCGATACAGACGGGTCTGCATCTCGATTGCGGAACTTTCGCTGCCATCGTCAAGGGCGTATCGCTTGGCAAGACTCATATCATAAGAGATTGCATGCAGGGCACCCACCGGGTTGACGAAGTCGATGGATTCCCCGGGTTCGCTCATCTGCGAGGTGTGCCACGAGTGCCGCACTTCCAGCATCCAGAGCAACATGCTTGTCGTTCCGAGCTTCAGCACCTGCGGCACATCCATGCGGTTCGCATCGCCTACGATGACATGAAGACGCCGTCTGTCAGCCGTGCTGTGCGATTCGTCGCGGGTATTGATGATCGGGCGTTCGAATGTGGTCTGCAAGCCCACACGACGGTGGATGTAATCGGCGCGCTGGCTGAGCTGATATCCTGCCGTTTCGGAGCGTTCGCCAATGCCGACTCTGCCTGAACCTGCAAAGATCTGCCGTGAGACGAAATGCGCGGTCATGAGCCGCTGCACCTGCTCGAAAGGCACGTCTCTGAGCATCTGATAGTTCTCGTGCGTTCCCCAGCTTGCACCCTTGCCATCCACGTTGTTGCGATGGAGCTCGATGCGTCTTCCAGTCCGGCTGCTCGCCCTGACTGCGGCCTGTTCCATCAGCACATCTCCGGCATGGTCATAGCGCAGCGCAGTGAAGGGGTCTGTCGTTTCGGGTGCTGAATATTCTGGATGCGCATGATCGACGTATATGCGGCCACCATTGGGAGCTATCACATTCGTGATGTGCAGCTGGGGTGCATCGGTCAGCATGCTTGCCGGCGCTGAAGCTCTGCTCAGTCTCATGCCTCGTGCATCGTTGGTTGGATCCTCTTCGCCGTAATCCCAACGGATGCCCTTCGTCTGCGGGTCTGCAGCACCGGCGACAACGTCGAAGGGCAGCTGCAGCGGGTTTATGGTGGAGTCCTCAAAATCGCTGACCGCATATTCGGTTTCGGTGCCCATCAGTCGCAGCACGCTCATGCGCGCTCACCTTCTGCATTCCTGGAACGCTCGATGCGAACCACATGTCCTACTACATCCAAGCCAGTGATGTTGGACCATTGGGATGGGTCGGCATCGCCGATGGAATCGGCGCTCTCCTGAAACTCGTCCTGCACCGCCTCTGCGCATATGGCGGCGCTCAGCGCCACGTCACTCCCGCTCTCTATGGATGCCTTGACCGCCTTGGTCTTGGCACGGTCGATGATGTTCTTCAGCATGGCACCAGAGACGACATCGGCAAAGAATATGCTGGCCCACTGACCCCGTTCGTCGCACACGTCGCAGACTTTCCGGCGGTCTTCGCGAGCAAAGATATCGTGCACGATCAACGACACCAGACTGTCCGAATCATTGTCGAGCTGAATCGGCAGATCATTCGTCAGATAGTGTTGCAGAATGTTCGCTGCCTGCGAGCTGTCCGGCCTATCGATGCGAATCTTGACGTCGAGTCTGCCTGGGCGCAGCACTGCCGGGTCGATCATGTCGACACGGTTGGAGGCACCTATCACGATCACGTTGTCCAGAGCTTCGACGCCGTCCAGCTCCGCCAGGAACTGCGGCACTATCGTGGTCTCGACATCCGATGACACGCCGGATCCTCGTGTGCGCAGCAGCGAATCCATCTCATCGATGAAAACGATGACCAGCGCGCCCTGCGCGGCACGCTCGCGGGCACGCTTGAAGATGCCACGAATGAGACGTTCAGACTCACCGACGAATTTGTTGAGCAGTTCCGGCCCCTTGACCGAGAGAAAGATGCCATGGCGGGCATGCGTGCCGAGGGCGAGGGAATTCGCCACCGCCTTGGCAATCATGGTTTTGCCATTTCCTGGAGGACCATACAGCAGAACGCCCTTCGGCGGTCGCAGATCATAGCGTTTGAAGAGTTCACGATGTTCGAAAGGCAGCTGCACGGCATCGCGGATACGGCCTATCTGAGAATCGAGACCACCGATGTCGGCGTAACTGACGTCAGGTGTCTCTTCAAGAACCAGATTCGTCTCGTCTTCAGCGGGAAGCAGGTCGAGCGCGATACGGCAGGAGTCATCGAGTATGACTCGGTCGCCGACAACGATTCGCGTGTCCATCAATGCCCCTGAACGTGTTACCACCGAAGCGCTGCCGGAGGAATCCTGCACCACCACATTCGGTGCATCCAGCACTTGCAGCACGGCACGAACCTGACCGGCCCTGTGCTGACCCCTGCATTCCACAAGAATCATGTTTTCGTTGAGCAGTACCGATTCACCGCGTACAGCTCGCTGTATGTCGATGTTTGGTGCGACAGGAACGATCATGCGCCTGTTGGCGAGTGCGACTTCTGCCGTCGCATGGCGAACGTTATGACTGTCGAGCGAGATATGGTCTGGAGCGATGAATACGGCGAAGCTCATGGGTGGCTTGGCCAGCTGCTCCATCTGGGCCTTGGCCTTGCCCAGCTCCTCTGCGGCTTTGGTGAGAGCCGCTGCAAGCGCATGGTTCTTTCGCTGTGATGCATCAAGCCGTGCAGCCATGTCTTGGAGCTGACTGGTAGGGCGAGCCTCCTGCAGGCGCTGCGATTCATCGCGCATGCTCTTGGCACTAACATCCATCGCCTCTTGATCCAGATGCTCACTCATTGCATTGTCTCCCCACAGCCTTACGCCTGTACAAGTCCAGAAATCCCGTTGGCAATGGCCGGCCGACCATGCTACTGCCTCTGCGATCCATGCCGTTCTCGTATCAGATTACGCACCCACAGGCCAACCAGCAGCACAATGACCACTATGGCGACAACGATGACGGCATCTTCCATAATGCCAATGACACCAAGAATCGAACACCACTGTTCACCAAGACCGAAACCGAAACCTATGAGCAGACTGTTCCATACGGCCGAACCAAGCAGCGTCCATGCGGTGAAACTCCAGAAATTCATCGCACCCAGGCCCGCAGGTATGGAAATCAGGGAGCGGACAACGGGGATGACACGCCCGATAAGAACCGACCATGTTCCGTACTTCTCAAACCAATGGTTCGCCTTTTCGAGATCGCGTGACTTCACGCCAGGAATCCGGGTGGCGATGCGTTCCAGTCGTTCGAAGCCGATCCAACGCGAGACTCCATACAGCGTCCATGCTCCCAGAAGAGAGCCGAGCGTGGCGGTGACGATGGCTTCCAGAAGGCCAATCTTGCCCTGTGATGCGGTGAAACCAGCCAGAGGCAGAATCACCTCGCTGGGAATGGGTGGAAAAATCGATTCGAGTGCGATGGCGAGCGTTACTCCGACACCTCCCACCTGATGCATGACTTCCACAAGCCATTCGGTGATGGTGCCGATGATGCCAGATTGTTCCGTGGTGCATGAGGAAGCGGCCATAATGATATGAGTCGGATTCATATTCGATATTGTCCCAGCGATTGCAGAGAATCGAAACCATGCACAACCAAACTTTGCAAGCTCCGAACAACTCGCCGGTACAAGATCAGGTCAGTCCCCAAAGGTTACTCGTCATGGATGTGGACTCGACGCTCATCGACGAAGAGGTTATCGACTTGATTGGTGAGGCCAGTGGCAAGGGCGAGCATATCGCAGACATCACGAACCGAGCAATGCGCGGAGAATTGGATTTCCGGCAGGCTCTCGCCGAACGGGTTCGTCTGTTGCAGGGAGTGCCGGTCTCGGTGCTCGACGATGTCTTCAATGCAGTGCATTTCACCAACGGAGCTCTTGACATGATCGCCACCGCACATGATCGTGGCTGGACCGTAGGCGTGGTCTCGGGCGGTTTTCATGAAATCGTTGACAGATTGGTGGCATTGGCGGGAATCGATCACGCCATCGCCAACACGCTTGAAACAAAAGATGGTTTCCTTACGGGCAGAACGCTCGGCGAGGTCGTCACCAAGGAAACGAAGTTACGTGCGCTGCAATCTTGGGCCGATGAAGATGGTGTTGACATGGCCGACACGGTCGCCATCGGCGATGGGGCCAACGACATTCCGATGATTCTTGCCGCAGGAACAAGCATTGCCTTCTGCGCCAAGCCCGCGGTACGGCAGGCTGCGCCCCATGCGCTGAATGTCAGAGATTTACGACCGGTTATTTCAATAATCGATAGCGTTTGGCAGAACAATCAGCAGTGAATTCGACATTTCGAGTTAGGAATACGAGTTTTGCGGCAATTGCGAAGTATACAAGCTCATTAGCCCTGTATTTTCATCGAAAAATCGCCACTTTCAGCCTTCTATACTTTGCAATTGCCGCAAAACTCGAAATCACACTGTGAAACCCTATGAAAACCCATGAAACCCCGTGAAATCCAGCTATGGTTACGCGTGCTCTAATCGATATGTGCGCTTTCGGTCAGGCGCGCGCCCCTAGCCCATGCTGCCGCATCCATCGCCTTGCGACCCTGAAGCTTGACCTGTCGCAGTTCGAGGGGCTTGGTCAATGTTCCCACCCAGACATGCTTCTTCGAGGTAAGCAGTTCTCCAGGTCGAAGAAGCTTGCCCTGCAACTCCTGTGGCATCTCGTTGGGAAGATATGTGGCCTCGCGCGCATCGAGCACATGCATCAGCAAGCCATCTTCACCATCGTCGCTCTGATCGTGCAGATGACCCCAGGCGCCCGGCTCCGGCGTGCATGCACGAATCTGGCGTTCTACTGCATAGCCGGGTGCATGAAAGTCTATATGGGCATCTTCCACGGTGATTTTCTCAGCCTTTTCAAACACGCCTCGTTCTTGCTGCTCGGGACGTGCCCGACCTTCAACCACAGCCTTCAATGACATCGTCAGCAGATGGGAGCCGTCGATGGAAAGACGGTTCAGGAGTGAGCCTGCAGTCTCGTGCCTGCCGATTTCGGCCGTCGACTGAGCGACAATCGGCCCATCATCAAGCCCTTTGGTAATGCGAAAGACCGTAGCGCCAGAAAGACTGTCGCCAGCCCAGATGGCGCGCTGCACAGGGGCAGCGCCGCGCCATTGCGGAAGCAGTGAGAAGTGAAGGTTGTACCATCCGAATGGCAGTGCATCGAGTACGTTCTCGCGAAGAATTCGACCGTATGCAACCACAGCGGCAATCTCTGCCCCTGTCGATTTGAGCGTGTCCACGAATTGCGAATCGCTTGGATTCGCTTCCAGCACCGGAATCTTCAACTGCTCTGCCGCCTGCTTTACCGGGCTGGCAACCAGTCTGCGACCTCTCCCCTGGGGAGCGTCTGGTCTGGTCAGCACGGCGACAATCTCGAAATCATCGTCTGCTGCCAAGGCTTGCAGCGATGGTACGGCAACCTCCGGCGTACCTGCAAATAACAGTTTCATATGCTTCTCCCCCCTATTGCCTCACACACGTGCAAGTCTTTCGCATGGCTCACGCCAAGTCATGGCACTGCGACATTATTGCGCTGCGACCTCATGACACTACAACCTCATTGCACTGCGGCATCATTACGCCGCGACCTCATGACACTGCGGCATCATTGCACTGATGGAATGGCGACTCCTGCGGCGATCAGGGCGTGACGCAGCTTATAGGAATCTGAGAACTGGAACGCTCTCATTCCCGAGGCATTGGCTCCGAGCACATTCTGCGACTTGTCATCTACGAACAGGCTGGTTTGTGCATTGATGCCGAACTGACGAATGGCTAGGTCAAAGATGTCCTTGTGTGGCTTGCGCATGCGAACATTGCCGGAGACGACCTTGTCCTGCAGCAGATGCAGTATGCCGAACTGCTTCCATGCGATGGGGAACAGCGTCCGTTCCCAGTTCGACAAGCCCCATACGCCTATGCCTGCAGCCTTCAGATCCTCAATGAGCATGCGAGCGCCGGGAACCACGCCGGTCAGCGAGTCTTCGAAATGGTCAAGGTAGAAGCGGAAGATGTCGGCGTTCTCACGTCCGTGGGTGCGTTCCATCCATGCCGTCACATCTTCTATCGGTGCTCCCCCATCGAGGAAATCGTTGGCCTCGAAGAAGCCAGAAACCTTGTCGTCAAGAAAATGATTGATGGTGTTCGGGCTGTATCTGCTTACCAGGGCCGCGCTCGGCTCCCAATAGACCAGAACATTGCCGAAATCGAAAACGACATCGGTGATGGGCTGCTCCGAAGCCTGCTCTGCAGGGCCTTGGGCGGTGATGACATTTGCTGTGACAAGGTCAGCGGTGACGATGTCTTTGGGGGCATTTGGCGATTCAATGGGTTCAGGCATTTCAATCTGTCCTTTCTCTTGCTCCTCCATACATGGAAACACTGAGTATGGAGAAACTACATCAGATCCTTCGGATCCATTTTAAAATGCAATTCCTTGGGATTTCGCGTCGCCATATGCTTGGCCACGCTCGCACGCAATCGCAATGCCAGTTCATCCCTTGCCTGCACGCGCACACGCACAATCGCCCGCACGCGGTCATGCGTGCCTTCGAGCTGACGTGCCGCAATGTTGCGCGGTGGTGCAATCGGCACGGGTCCAAGAAATCCGGGAACCTCCTCGCCATTGATTTCCACGGCAGCATAGTCTCCCCTGAGAACCCCGATCTCATTCATCGTGTTCATGACGGCATCGCGGTTACCCCATATGCATGCAGCGGCGACGACAGGCGGCAGCGCGGTTGCTGCGCGGTCCTTCAACTCCTGCTTTGCCAGCACGCCACTGTCCCACAGCATCAGCGACTGAGCCAGTGCCGGATCGGTTTCTCCGATGAGCATGACCTGACCGCCCTGCGTTCGAGGAAGGCACAGCGAGGAAGCGTGCATCCAGTCCGTCAGAGTATCGATTCTGGCATCAACCCCGAAGGCATAGAGGCTCGCCCATGCATCAAGAATGGCCACAGCCTGATACGACGACTGTTCGCGCATTCTGGATGCCTCAGCCGAGTTCCCAACCGAGCTTCCATTCGAGTTTCCACCTGAGTTTCCAACCGGTCTCACACGAGGCTCAGCCCCCGGTGTGGCTATCACGATCTGCGGCTTGTCAACGATGTCGGTAACCACTCCTCTGGGCTGCTGTGGTGTTGACACCACAATCGGAACATGGCGGAACAGACCTTTCAGTTCCGCAGCCGTGCCCTGTGCGCCGACGCGCAGAACGCGCATGGATTCGTTGCCGCAATTCGCACATGACCAGTCGACGGCAGCGGCACCACACCATAGGCAGTGTGGGACGCGTCCATCGTGAATGGTGCCCATCAATGGACCCGTGCAACGATTGCAACGCGCCTGACGATGGCACGCACTGCAGCACAGTACCTCGTGGGAGCTTTCACGAGGGATGGAAAGCAGCACCGGGCCAAGCTTCAGCGCACGAAGTATGACCGCGACGGCCGTATGCGGGACACGAGCGCCGATTGCCGGATCCGCGAGCCGGGCGAGTTCCTCGCGATTCAGCCATCGAATCCATGGCGACTGCTCCTGCGTCACGGTACGCAATCCTCGAACGTTGATGCTGGTGCCGCACACCGAGTTGGCTGCATGGCTTTCATCCTGGATTTCCCATTGGCTGATGGGGCTGCGCACTGCGGAAAAGTCGATGAAGGTACCTCTATGGTTTCTCGCACGCAGTCGCAGCACCCCTCTCGCATGGGCGTAGGGCATGAAGCCGTCCGCATTCTGGTAGGCGTTATCGTCCATGATGGCGA
Source organism: Bifidobacterium sp. WK041_4_12 (assembly GCF_041080795.1). Taxonomy (NCBI): domain Bacteria; kingdom Bacillati; phylum Actinomycetota; class Actinomycetes; order Bifidobacteriales; family Bifidobacteriaceae; genus Bifidobacterium; species Bifidobacterium aquikefiricola. Next base: position 1,592,469 of record NZ_CP129674.1, read on the forward strand.
AGACTGCGCTGCCCTCGACTGGCGCATACATCACGGCGCGCGTGCCGATGACGCATCGAATCTGTCCGCTCGCAACGGCCTGGAAAGCCCGATATCGTTCCTCGGGCGGCAGGGCTGCGCCGAGCACAGCAAAGTCTCCATCCCACGAACCATGAGCTGCCTTGCTTGGGGCAAAGCGTCGTAGTCCCGCGTTCTGCAGCACCTCAACCAGATCGAGAACATGCCGCATATCAGGCAGTACCATGATTCCAGCCTTGCCGACAAGCAAAGCCTCGATCAACGCCCATGCGGCATCGTACGCCCATCGTAGCACTCCGGGCAACACGTTCCACACATATCCTGACGACGCATGAGACGCAATGCTCGCGCGAAGCTGCCCCATATGGTCGTAGCTGCGTTCCAGCGTGGCATATCGTTCGTCACACCACGTCTGCAAGTGCTGCTTCAACGCTTCGCTCACCCCTATGGCGAAGCGTCCGGTGACCAGCTGCTGTTCCACGTCGACGCGCGCCACCCTGGGGGGCACTGCCATTCTGAGAATATTGGCTCTGGTGCCGCCGTATGCGTTCGCGATATCGGTGATGTCTGCCCTGTTCTGCTCACTGACTGCGACCTGTGGACTGACCACTCGCTCTATGTAGCGCAGCGCTGATGGCGGCGCAGAACTGGATGCGACGCGCTTCCAGATGAATCCAAAGAGCAGCTGATGGCCAAAGCGCACGCGCACGCGCACTCCCGGCTGTGCAGCCTCGTCATCCTTGGATTGCACCAGATAATCGAAGGTTGAACCAAGCTGGGTTGCCTGCACGTCCAAGATGACCTGAGCTATCGGATTGCGTTCGGCAGGTACACGCTCTGCAGGGGCTCTTTTGCGGCGTTTGCGAGGAGCAAGGCCATCAAGTGCCAACTGCTCTGCGTTGGAACCGACCATGAACCCTCCTTGCTATGGACGCAGATATTACGAGCATACGAATGTAACCGCAAGTGTAAGCACATACTGCGCCTACTGCGGCGCCCACCCCACGCACTACATCGGTAGACAGGAAGGGCCGAATACCGTCTTGATCTCGGCAAAGAGGCTGGTGTCCCTATGCACGCGGAAATCGTCACCGAAGGTCAGCACCTGCACGCTGCCATCATGCTGAAGCACGATGAGCTTGACCTCGCAATATCCTGGATGATTCTTGATGATGCTGCTCAGACGGTCCAGATGAACCCTGTCCAAGGCCGGTTTGGGAAGCGCTATCATCAGCGGACGCTCGTCTGCCGACTCGATGCTGGGCACCTCCAATTCCATGGCACGCATCGAAACCGTTTCGTCACGAACTTCGACCTGTCCACGAATCTTGACCAGCGTGTCGATGGAAAGATCGGCAAGGCTTGCCTCGTACACTTTGCCAAAGAACATGCACTGTATTGAGCTTTCCAGATCCTCGACCGTCACGATGGCCCAGGGATTGCCCTTGCGTGAGACGCGCCGATCAACATTGGTGATAAGGCCTGCAATCGTCACGGTTCTGACGTTGCCGTCATCCATGGCCTGCGCGCTGTCCACGAGCTTGGCAATGGAAATGTCGCGAAGACCGGCCAGAACCGAAGCCATGCCGCTCAATGGGTGGTCGGAGACGTAGAGGCCGAGCATTTCGCGCTCGAAGTTCAACTTCGTTGACTTATCCCACTCGTCGATGTTCGGAACGGTCACTGCGGCATCGCCCATCACATCGTCGTTGCTGCCGCCGTCAGGGTCAGCGAACAGGTCGAACTGTCCCTCGGCCTGCTTGCGCTTGAGAGGAACCAGCGAATCGATGGCGCTTTCATGGATCTGATAGAGCGCTCTACGGTTCGGGTCGATGCCGTCGAAGGCACCGGCCTTGATCAGCGACTCAATGGTTCTGCGGTTCAGCACGTTCAGCGAGACCCGTCGCACGAAGTCTACGAAGTTCACGAACTTGCCGTGGGAGCTCTTGCGCTGGGCGATGATGTCAGCCACTGCCTTGTCACCGACGTTGCGTATCGCACCGAGTCCGAATCGTACGACGTCACCGACAGCGGAATATTCAAGCACCGATTCATTCACGTCGGGCGGCAGCACCTGAATGCCCATGCGTCGCGCCTCACCGAGATACAGTGCCGTCTTGTCCTTGTTGCTGCGTTCGTTCTGCAGCAGGGCAGCCATGAACTCAACAGGATAATGGGTTTTCAGATACGCGGTCCAGTAGGAGATCATGCCGTAGGCAGCCGAATGCGCCTTGTTGAACGCGTAGCCTGAGAACGGCACCAGAATGTCCCACACGGCCTGAGCCGCCTCCTGGGAGTATCCGTGGTCCTTCATGCCCTGGAAGAACGGCACCTTCTCCTTGGCCAGCACCTCTGGCTTCTTCTTGCCCATCGCTCGTCGGAGCACATCGGCCTTGCCCAGAGAGTATCCGGCAAGGATACGAGCGGCAGACTGCACCTGCTCCTGATAGACGATCAGGCCATAGGTCTCGTCCAGAACCGCCTTCAACGGTTTCTCGACCTCAGGATGGATAGGCGTTATCTTCTGCAGCCCGTTCTTGCGCTTCGCATAGTTCGTATGCGAATTCATATCCATGGGACCAGGGCGATACAGCGCGATCAGTGCCGAAATATCGTTGAAGTTATCCGGTTTCAAGGTTTTGAGCAGCGATCTCATGCCATCGGAATCGAGCTGGAACACGCCGAGCGTATCGCCGCGTGAAAGCAGCTGGTAGGTTTCCTTGTCATCAAGCGGGATGTCTTGGATGGTGATGGCATCCTTGCCGTTGCGCACGATGTTCTTCAAGGTGTCTCGAATGACCGTAAGGTTGGAGAGGCCAAGGAAATCCATCTTCACCAGTCCTAGCGTTTCACAGGTGTGGTATTCGAAGGTTGTCGTGATCGTGCCATCGTTGCGCTGCATGAGCGGCGAGGTGTTCGTGATCGGCTGCGATGCCATGATCGTCGCGCAGGCATGTACACCGGTCTGACGGATGATGCCCTCGATGCCCAGAGCCTGCTCGGTGATCTTCTTCACATCGGGATCTGAATCATAGAGATCCCTGTATTCCTTGGCTTCCGCATAGCGTTTCGCCGATGGATCGAAGATGTCCTTGAGGCTGATGTCCTTGCCGTTTGCGGCCGGCGGAATCGCCTTGGTCACCTTGTCTCCCATCGAGAACTCATAATCCATGATTCTCGCGGAATCCTTCAACGCCTGCTTGGTCTTGATCGTGCCGTAGGTGACGCACTGGGCAACCTTGTCGGCACCATACTTCTCCGCCACGTATTCCAGAACCCTCATGCGACCTTCCGGGTCGAAGTCCACATCGATATCAGGCAGGGAGACACGTTCAGGATTCAGGAATCGTTCGAAGATAAGCCCGTGCTTGATGGGGTCAAGTTCGGTGATGCCCATCGCATAGGCCACCATCGAACCTGCGGCAGAGCCACGTCCAGGACCAACCATGATGCCATTGGCCTTCGCCCAGTTGATGTAGTCAGCAACCACCAGGAAGTACCCTGCAAACTGCATCTGGCAGATGACACCGCACTCGTAGTCAGCCTGCTTGGCCACATGCTCGGGAATTCCATCGGGGAAGCGCTTCTCCAGTCCCTCCTCGACATCGCGCAGGAACAGCGAGGTCTCATCCCATCCTTCAGGGCAGTCAAACTGCGGCATGAAGGCGCCATCCTCATGATCGTCGAACATCACATTGCAACGCTCCGAAATCGCGAGCGTATTGTCGCACGCCTCAGGGAATTCCTTGAACAGTTCCCGCATCTCTTCAGCGGATTTGATGTAATAGCCACTGCCATCGAATTTGAAACGCCCTGGCTCGTCAAGCCTTGACCCTGAATTGATGCACAGCAGCGCATCCTGAGCCGAGGCATCCTGCTCATGAACATAGTGAGAATCGTTGGTCGCAACAAGAGGAGCATTGATTTCCTTGGCGATGCGAAGCAAGTCTCTGGTGACTCGGCGTTCGATTTCGAGTCCGTGATCCATGAGTTCCACGAAATAGTTCTCGCGTCCGAAAATGTCCTGAAATTCAGAGGCCGCCCGCAATGCTTCATCGTATTGTCCGAGTCTGAGTCTGGTCTGCACGATGCCTGACGGGCAGCCAGTCGTCGCGATGACGCCCTCATGATATGTCGAGAGCACTTCCTTATCCATACGAGGCCACTTGCCAACCAGTCCCTCAAGATTGGCAACCGACGAAGCCTTCAGAAGATTCACCAGACCCTGATCGTTCTGCGCCAGCAGCGTCATATGGGTGATGAGTCCATTGCCTGAGACATCGTCTGAATGCTGCGCGTCGGTTCCCCAATGAATACGCGTCTTGTCCTGACGGGCCGTCTCAGGCGTGACATATGCCTCGATGCCGATGATCGGCTTGACACCTGCGCCAACGGCCGTTTTCCACAGCTCGTATGCGCCATGCATGTTGCCATGATCGGTTATCGCGATGGCTGGCTGTCCCAGAGATTTCACCTGCTCGACCAGATCGGGAATGCGAGAGGCACCATCAAGCATCGAATAGTGCGTGTGGGTATGAAGATGAACGAAGCTGCGAGTTGCCATGTTCTCTAACTTAATGCAATGTCTGCCATAAGCAACCAGAAGTCATCTCGAAGCCAAAGCCACGCGCTATTGCTGGGAGTGTCGCGCTCGGATCGCATCGAGGGCGTGTTCGAGGTCGGTGGGATACTGTGAATCCACTCGAGTCCAGACATGCGTTCTTGGATGTCTGAACTCCAGACGCATGGCATGCAGCCACTGACGGTCCAGGCCAAGCTCTTCGGCCATCTTTGGATTGGCACCATACATGTGGTCGCCCACGAGTGGATGCTTGATGGAAGAGAAGTGCACGCGAATCTGATGCGTTCTGCCGGTTTCAAGATTGACGCTGACTAGGGTTGCCTCGGAGAAGCGCTCAAGCACATCCCAATGCGTGATCGCTTCCTTGCCCATCGGTGTGACGGTGAATCGAAAGTCTGAGACTTTCGCCCGTCCAATCGGTGCCTCGATGGTTGCCCTGTCCTGTTCAAGATTGCCCTGCACCAGAGCGTGGTAGGTTTTCACCACCTCGTGCTGGGCGAACTGACGGCGCATTTCCTTGTATGCGAGTTCAGACTTGCAGACAAGCATAAGTCCGCTTGTACCCACGTCCAGACGGCTCACAATGCCATGTCTGCCGGGAGCGCCATAGCTGGTGATGTGCACTCCCCTTGCCATGAGGCTGCCAAGGACGGTCGGACCTGTCCAGCCGACCGACGCGTGCGCCGCAACGCCAACGGGCTTGTCAACCACGACTATGTCATCATCTTCGTATGCTATCGACATTTCGCTGGCAACAGGCTCGACATGATGGCTGGGGCTTTCAAGGCGCACTTCCATCGCGTCGCCGTCAAGCAGCACGGTCGATTTCGAATAGGGGCGATCAATCAGAGCCGCATGCCCGGAATCAATCAGATCGCTCGCCTTGGCTCTCGACAAGCCCATCATCTTGGACAATGCCACATCGAATCGTCTTCCAACCAGAGCGTCGGGTACCGGCAGCACACGGCTCTTGCTGTCGACGTCATTGATCCGTTCATTCATTGCTGTCATGGGTGTCCGCGCTACCGTGATGGTTGTCCGCATCCTGGTCGCTGATTCTCCAAGGAACGCCTACGCATACCAGAACGACCATGCATATGCCTGCGAGCATGAGGAAGATATCTGCGACATTGCCCACCGACCAGCCGTAATCGAGGAAATCGACCACCTTGCCGTTGAGCATCCCATCGGCGTAGACCACACGATCAATCAAGTTGCCCGCCGCACCAGCGAAGGCCATGCCCAGTACGATTACCCATAGCCTTGAGGTCGAACGGAACGCAAGGATGACAAGTGCGATGCATGCGGCTATGGCAAGCAGCGAAATAACCCATGTGGAATTGGAGCCAAACCCCAGCGAAGCCCCCGGATTTCTGAGCAGGCGTAGCGAGAGCAGATGGGGTATCACCCGCTTGGATTCGTCAAGCGAAAGGTATCGTAGTGCTAGCAGTTTGCTTGCACGATCGATGATGAGACCTACAAGCGCCACACATGAGAAAACGGCCACGCTTCTGCGCGGCCGTTGTGCAGCAATTCTCGAAGGAGTATTGCTGTCTGATGTCACTTATCTTCGCCTTTATCCGAGCCAATGCCATCGAATGAATCGGTGTTCGCGACCTGCGAGACGAGCTGACCAAGGAAGGACTTCAAGCGGCTGCGATATTCAGTCTCGAACTGCTTGAGTCCCTGAATGTTGCCCTCGATGACCTTCGACTGCTCGACCAGCTTGTTCTTGACATCGGCTTCGTATTGATCGGCATTCGAACGTGTGCTGCGGTCGTAGGCCTGAGCCTTCTGATGAACCTCAACCTCGTAGGTGTCGGCTTCGGCGCGCTTGTTCTTGGAGTATGTGTCGGCATCCAGACGAGTCTTGCCTGAGTATGCATCGGCTTCCGAACGCACACGGTCGGAGTATCCATCGGCTTCGTCGTGAACGCGCTTGGAGTAGCTGTCGGCATCCGCGTGGGTGCGATGCATGTAGGAATCGCCCTTAGCCACCAGATCATCGTGCTTGGCCTGACCATCGGCGATAAGTTCGGCACCCTTGGCCTTGCCCTTGTCAACGTACTGATCATGCAGCTGCATGGCGAGTGTGAGCATGGCCGTTGCGCGTTCCGGCTCGGAATTCGCGTCGGCACCTGCGCCTGCGATCTTCTTCAGGCTGCCAGTCTCCGTCGATGGCTCCATCTTGGAGACCTGCTGACGAAGCTGCTCTTCGCGCTGCTTCGATTCGTCAAGCTGATGTGACAGGGTGTCGTTCTTCGTGGCAAAGTCGCGTGCGCTCTGCTGAACCTGGAAGAGCTGCTGCTTGCTCTGTCCGAGCTGCTGGGCGAGCTCCTCGCCCTTTGCTCTGAACTGGTCGCGTTCCTTGCTTACGGCAGCCAGCTGAGCGGTGAGCGCCTCGGTGTTGTTGCCCTTGGCGGCCTGAGCGGTGAGCTGATCGATCTGGGAATTGAGCTGATCGACCTGCTGCTTGAGCTGATCGTTCTGCTGCGTCAGCGCCTGAACCTGCTGCTGAGCCTCATTAAGCTCGCGGCTGCTTGCCTGCGATGCAGAATTCTCCGATTCGGCGTGTTGTTCCTTGAGCTTCTTGTTCTCGCTCTGCGCAGCCTCAAGCTGAGCGGTCAGGTCAGAAATCTTGGTGTTCAGACTGGTAACGTCCGGACTCAGTGATTGCGTAGACGCACCACCTTGAACGGCCTTCTGTCCTAAAGCCTCAACGGTCTCAGTTACCTGATCGAGGAAGTCGTCCACCTCGTCAACGTCATAGCCTTCCTTAAACCTCACAGTTTGGAAGATATGCTCTCTAATGTCCTTTGGCGTCAAAAGAGCCATTAATGTTCCACCTCGCTTCAAGCAACATGCTTTGCATTCTTGGTATCAAATCAAGACTCTAGCACGTAGCTGAGTCTTGTGTCTTCTTCGAGTCCGCAACACGCTAGATAAGTATTTGCTAGATAAGTATTTGCAAAACGACGAGTACAAAATACAACACCATAAAGCTCATGTCCAGTTGGATTGCACCGAGCGGCAATGGCGGAATGAAACGGCGGAGCCATCGAAGCGGTGGATCGGTCAGACGATAGACGATTCGCAGCAAGGAGGCGACAATGCCCCTTGGATACCATCGCGGAGCGAGAATCTGGGACCAGTCTAGAATCATTCGAGCAAACAGAATCAGCAGATATGCGCTGATTGCCCAATGGAGCAATGCGTGAATCAACGAAAAAAGCATGAACCTCACCCTAGCAGACAGATTCCTGATGAAGCTGAGTGTTTTCTTAGAACCAGCGTTGCCTGAGAATCAACGTTGCCTGAAAACAAGTGATGCCTGAAAAACTCAGTCCGAGAACAGATCGTGTGACGATGAGGTGGGCTTCGGGTCCTCGACCTTGATGTTGACCTGTGCAGGGCTGAGCAGGAACACTCGTGGCGTGACACGCTCGATGGAACCGCGAACCCCGAACACGACACCTGCTGAGAAGTCCACTATGCGATAGGCCACGGCCTCGGTGACATTCGAAAGATTGAGCACGACTGGCACGCCATCACGCAACGCGCGTCCAACCAGCTGGGCGTCTTCATATGATTTGGGGAGAATGGTGGTGATTCTGCTGATTTTCGTTGAGAAATCACCGTGGCTGCGCAGTGGAACCGAATTCGAAGACTCCTGGGACATCGGCGTGACCGATCTGTCGCTGTCGAAATCGGTGGCGGGATTGTCGCTCTGTGCAGCGGCAACGTCCGCATCTTCGTCCACAACATCAGCCATACCAAGGTACGACATGGCATTCTTCATGAAATTCGCCATTTTAGCCCCCTACTCGATCAGCGAAGAAAATCAGGGATATCGAGATCCCCGGAATCCGATGAATCATCGTCATCTGTGGAATCGTACTCACGTTGTTTCGGCTGGGCACTTTCCTGACGTTCAGGCTGAGCCTCGGCCGCCTGAACGACCCTGTGCTCGGATGTCTGATCCGAAGCGGATTCGTCAGACTGCGGCGCATCTGCAGTATGAATTGGGGTCAGTGGAGGCACGATTGGCTGGGCATTGCTCTCGGCCTTGTGCTGAGGTTGATGCTCGTTATGTGCACCTTCATCGTCATTCTTGGCGTTGGCATCGAATCCCGCAGCGATCACGGTCACTCTGACTTCATCGCCATAGGCATCGTCAAGCGCAAGTCCCCAGATGATCTGCGCTTCGGGATGGATGGCATTCTGCACCAGCTGTACGGCGGCTGAAGCCTCTTGCATGCTCAGATCAGTCGGGCCTGCAATGTTGATGAGCGCCCCATGCGCCCCTTCGATGCTTTCTTCGAGCAATGGCGAGCTGATGGCGATCTCGGCTGCCTGCGTTGCGCGATCCTCGCCTCGCGCGGCACCGATGCCGAAGAGCGCCGTTCCAGAATCCTTGAGGATTGCAGTCACATCGGAGAAATCAACGTGAATGTATGAGTTCATCGTTATCAGGTCGGTGATGCCCTGCACACCTGCGAGCAATGCCGTATCTGCCGTCTTGAATGCATCCATGACGCTGACTGTGCGATCTGAAAGATCGAGAAGACGGTCATTCGGAATGACGATCAACGCATCGACTTCATTGCGAAGGTTGGCGATGCCGGTTTCCGCTGATGATGCACGGCGAGGACCTTCAAAGGAGAATGGCCTGGTGACCACTGCGATGGTCAGTGCGCCGAGTTGACGAGCGCTTCGTGCGACAAGCGGGCTAGCTCCCGTTCCAGTACCGCCGCCTTCGCCTGCTGTCACGAATACCATATCGGAAGCCTTCAGTGCTTCTTCAATGTCAGATTGGTGATCCTGCGCCGCCTTGGCGCCTCTTTCAGGATCGGCACCAGCGCCCAAGCCACGACTGGAATTGTCCGACAACGAGATTTTGACATCCGCGTCTGATCGCAACAAGTCTTTCGCATCGGTATTCACAGCCACGAATTCAACGTTCTGCAGACCTTCGGCAATCATTCGATTGACTGCGTTACCACCTGCACCACCAACGCCGACGACCTTGATGTTGGTTTTGTCGTTGAAATTGTCAATCTGGGCAATCTCGCTCACAGTAAGCTCCTGTTCTCACGCTTTGTTCCAACTCTATCGCAGTTCATACCCTTAACAAGCGCAATTCTGGGCGTGTACCGTTGTTTTTTCCACAATTAACAACAATCCTCTCCCTAAGTTACCCAAGCCTAGTCGGAAGTTACGCCGTATTACAACATTGTCGAACAGCTGTGTCGAACAACAGCTGTGTCGGGCGCACAGCTGCATTCAACATGTCCGTATTCAACTCCGCCACATTCAGTCAGGTAAGAATCCAACTAATACTGATCGATAATACCCAAGAATTAATACGAGGCATCCATCGGATCATCACCAAACAACTGTTCGCGTTCCTCTGCTGGCAGACTTCGCGAATCAAGCCATCCGTAGGGAAGATGAACCTTCCTTGCATATCTGACACGTCCACGGGGCTGATCGGCAATTGCCATCGGGAATGGGGTGTCCTGATCGAAATCGGCAACCTTGGCATCGACGTCAGCGACGCTTTCGCATTCCATGAACTGCCTGCGCACCTCGCCACCGACCGGGAAGCCCTTGAGATACCAGGCGACATGCTTGCGAAGGTCGTGTACTGCCATCTTCTCGTCACCGTCATAGAAATCGGTGAGCAGTCTGGCGTGCTTACTGATGATCTGACCGATCTGACCAAGTGTGGGATTGACCCTTGCGGATGATCCCGAGAACGCATTGGCGATGTCTGCGAAAAGCCAAGGCCGTCCCTGACAGCCTCGGCCGATGGCAACTCCGGCACAACCGGTCTGATACATCATTGCCAGGGCATCTTCGGCAGTCCAGATGTCTCCGTTGCCGAAGACTGGAATGCTCAGTTCCTGGGCGAGTTCACCGATGCGATTCCAATCGGCATGACCTCCGTAGTATTCCGCAGTCGTTCGAGCGTGAAGCGTCACTGCCGCACAGCCCTCCTCCTGCGCTATGCGACCGGCCTCAAGGAAGGTTTCATGCTCATGGTCGATGCCAACCCTGATTTTTGCAGTGACGGGAACGCCTGCCGGCTCGCATACGCTGATGACTCTGCGAATCAGCTCGGCGAATACATCCAGCTTCCAGGGCAGCGCAGACCCTCCGCCATGGCGAGTTACCTTGGGAGCTGGGCATCCGAAGTTCAAGTCGACATGGTCGGCCATGTTGCCGTCCACGACCATTGCAGCTGCCTGACGCGTGATCTCAGGATTGACGCCATACAATTGAAGGGATCGTGGATGTTCGCTAGGAGCGAAACGACATAGCCTGAAAGCCTTCGGATTCTTGGCAACCAAGGCACGAGCCGTAATCATTTCGGCCACGTAGAGACCATTCGGGCCGAACTCTTCGCACAGCACGCGGAACGGCCAGTTGGTAACGCCAGCCATCGGCGAAAGCATCACTGGAGTGTCAATATGGATGCCGCCGAGATCGATTCCGGGAAACTGCTCATTGGTGAGCGTTGCAGCAGATGTGCTGCTGTTGCCGTGACTGTCTTCTGAAAGCATTTCCCTCCTCGATCCTTCATAGCGACCTGCAGACGACACGAACATCATCCGCATTCCCTGCATAAACCTTCCCTTGAGCGCATAAGCCTTCGAGCACATGCGCCAATTGGATGGCAGTGGAATCAGTAATTGCCACCGGCTTCAGCGACCTTGACGGGCGCAGATTCATCGATGCCCTGCTCCTTGGTCACGTCGACCGAGCCATCGGCTGCGGTTTGACCTGTTATCTTCGCCGGACCTTCAGGATAGCGGACGCGCTTCTCCTGAATGCGAACACGTACGTATTCCTCGACCTTGTCAAGGGCGATGCGTTCCTGCTTCATCGTGTCGCGATCACGAATCGTCACTGCATGATCGTCAATCGTGTCGAAGTCCACCGTGATGCAGAGCGGCGTGCCGATTTCATCTTCACGACGGTAGCGGCGTCCGATGGCTCCGGCTTCGTCGTAATCGATCATCCACTCGTTCTGGCGCAGGTCTGCGGCAAGGTTATGCGCAATCGTCTGCAGTGCAGGCTTCTTGGACAGTGGAAGCACGGCAGCCTTCACAGGTGCGAGCCTTGGATCGAGTCGCAGCACGGTACGACGGTCAACGCCGCCCTTCGTGTTAGGCGCTTCGTCAACGTCATAGGCGTCGACAAGGAATGCCATGAGCGAGCGGGTAAGACCTGCGGCTGGCTCGATGACGAATGGCGTGTATTTCTCACCCGAAGCCTGATCGAAGTAGCTCAGATCCTCGCCAGAATGCTTCGCGTGCGCGCTCAAGTCGAAGTCGGTACGGTTGGCGACACCTTCAAGCTCACCCCACTCGGAACCTTGGAATCCGAAGCGATATTCGATGTCGACGGTGCGCTTCGCGTAATGGGCAAGCTTTTCCTTGGGATGCTCATAGTGGCGAAGATTCTCAGGGTTGACACCCAGATCGGTGTACCAGCGCGTGCGGGTATCAATCCAGTACTGATGCCAATCCTCGTCAGTGCCTGGCTGGACGAAGAATTCCATCTCCATCTGCTCAAACTCGCGGGTTCTGAAGATGAAGTTTCCGGGCGTGATCTCGTTGCGGAAACTCTTACCCATATTGGCAATGCCGAACGGGGGCTTGGAACGGGAAGAACCCATGACATTCTTGAAATCAACGAAGATGCCCTGTGCAGTTTCCGGACGCAGATAGTGCAGACTGTTGTCGTCCTGAACCGGGCCGAGGTGGGTCTGGAGCATCATGTTGAAGTCACGCGGTTCGGTCCAGTTGCCCTTGGTGCCGCAGTCTGGGCATGGAATGTCTTTCAGACCGTCCTTGGGCTCGTGGCCATGCTTCTCCAAGTATGCCTCTTCCAAGGTGTCGGCTCTGTGACGCTTGTGGCAGGTCAGGCACTCGATCAGAGGGTCATTGAAAACGGTTACGTGGCCGGAGGCAACCCATACGGCAGTAGGCAGAATGATTGATGTGTCCACGCCGACCACATCGCCACGGGTGACGACCATGGAACGCCACCATTCGCGCTTGATGTTGTCTTTCAGCGCGACGCCGAGAGGACCGTAATCCCAAGCGGAACGCGTCCCGCCATAGATTTCTCCAGCCGGGAAAACGAAGCCACGACGCTTCGCCAGCGACACAACGGCATCAAGTTTGGATTCTGACACGGAACACCTCTTGTTGGATTTCACCAGGATTTGAACGAGTTCAAGGTTATAGCCACCGCGTGACACTGACAGGCTCTCTTATCCTTGCTCATTCCTTGCTCATTCCTTGCTCTGGCGAGCATTGCAGACGGTTTCATGTCTGCGTTGTCATTTAGTCTGAAAAGGTCGTGCAGGGGAACTCGCTTGAGTTGAGAAGGTACAACCTGACCCTTGGAACCTGTTGGTTAATACCATCGTAGGGAGGCATGCAATGACTGAATCATTGCCAAACGCATCATCAATACCAAACACATCATCACTGTCGTCATTATCATTATCATCGGCATCGGCTTCGGAATCGGAATCGGCTTCGCCATTATCGTCAGCGCAATCAGAGGCAGTGCGAACAGCTGCAGTGCGATCAACTGCAGTGCGAACAGCGTCGATTTCCAAGTCTTCGCAAAACCTGTCACTGAACGATCCCGTTCGTGAACGGATCAGGACAGCGTGCGAGGAAGTTCGTCAGAAAACGCCGCTCGCACAATCATTCACGAATTTCGTAACCATCAACCTGGTTGCGAATGCGCAGCTTGCCGCAGGCGGGAGCGCGGCGATGAGCTTTCTACCCGATGACATCAAGGATATTGAGGCAATTTCCGGCGCAAGCTACATCAATGTCGGCACGCTCCTGCCCTCGTATGAGGACGCGCTGAAGGATATAGCCAAAAGCTTCTTCGAGCGCACATCACTCTGGGTTCTTGACCCTGTGGCAGCAGGACTGGGCTCGACACGAACGCGGATACTGAAAGCTTTCGCCGAATACCCTCCAACAATCGTGCGCGCGAACGCATCCGAAATCATTGCCCTGTGCGGCATTTGGGATATCAGCCTGAAAACGGATTCCAACGGCAAGGTGAATCGTCCTGCCGGCGTTGAATCCGTAGACGACGTTGACAGCGCGACCCTTCATGCCATCGAACTCGCTCGGTACCTTCGTGAACATAACGCAACGCATACCGCAGCGGTTGCCGTTTCAGGAGAACGCGATCTGGTAACCGACGGCGACCGTGTCTATCGGCTTCCCGGTGGCAATGCCATGATGACGAAAATCACCGGTGCCGGTTGCTCTCTGGGAGGTGTGACGGCAACCTATCTGGCAGTAAGCGACCCATTGACCGCAGCACTCGCAGCTTCCCTGCATTTCAACTGCGCTTCCGAACAGGCTGGCACAGTAGCTCAGGGGCCTGGCAGCTTCCAGACAGCATTCCTGGATGCCCTGTGGCAGATTCAAGCTGCAGAAATCGCAGATTCAACCATCATTGACATGCATTGAAACATCAATCGTTGCATGAAGCAATACGCGATTACACGAAGAAATACGTGATTATACAAAGAAAATCGAGGAAAGAATGAAAGTTTCAACGCAGGTCAATGATTTTCCTTCGTTACGGAAGGTACTTGACATTTCGGCCTATCTGGTAATTGGGCCAGAGAACACGAATGGTCGTGACGTGGCAACGATAGTTAAGGAAGCGCTTGCAGGTGGAATCACATGCGTGCAATTGCGCGCCAAGCACTCCGACGCTTCAGAAATCATCGCACTCGCCCGTCAGATTGCCGAAGTCATCGAAGCTGCTGGGAAGAGCGATAGCGTCGCGTTCGTGATAGATGACCGCGTCGATGTCGCGTGGGAATGCAGATGCATGGGAATCAAGGTCGATGGCGTTCATGTCGGTCAGACTGACATGGATGTTCACTACTGCAGACAGTTGCTCGGAGATAACGCGATCATTGGTCTTTCGGCGGCAACAGACAAACTTGTAGATTTGGTGAACGAGCTGGATGAAGGAGTCATCGACTATGTTGGCGCAGGCCCTGTGCATCCTTCCGTGAGCAAACCCGATTGCGGTGTGGGAGACGATGGGCAGATGCATGTTCTCGCCGTTCAAGGCATCAGCAGGCTGGCAGACATCAGCCGATACCCCGTTGTCGCTGGAGGAGGTGTCAGCGTTGCTGACGTTCCCGAACTGGCCCGAACCAAGGCTGCAGGATGGTTTGTTATCTCTGCCATAGCAGGTGCCGATGATCCACAGAAGGCAACGGAAGCTTTGGTCAAGGCATGGCGCTCGGTTCGGGACAGCCAATAATTTCACATGTTCAATGCAAAAGGAGAATTTCATGAGTGAAGCAGAAATAACGAAGGAAGCAGCATCTCAGGCCCAGTCCACGCAGACTGGCAATTACATCAATACCGTGGCCGCATTATCGATTGCGCCCAGCGGTGTGGGAGAAGAACTCTCCGAATATGTCGCTCAGGCAGTCAAGGTGATTCGTGACTCAGGATTGCCCAATGAAACGAATGCCATGTTTACGAACATCGAAGGAGACCTCGATGATGTGCTCGATGTCGTGCGCGATGCGACGCTGAAACTCGCAAATCAGGGCTTCCGCACCGGGGTGGTGCTCAAACTGGACATTCGTCCAGGTGTCAAGGGGCAGATTCATAAAAAAGCTGAACTTGTGGACGAGATTTTGAGCAAATAGGCTCATTATTTTTCGCGATTGCGAGTTTTGCGGCAATTTTGAACTATAAACGGGTATTTTTGTTGACATTTCAAGATCATTTCACGGTTTTGGAGCATGTCTACTTGATATAGGCAACAAAACTCGCAATCACCCTCGAAAATATCCCGTTTGCTCTATTTGGTGCCACCAAAACGGCGATCTCGATGCACATAGTCGTTAATCGCGCGCCAGAGCACGTCGCGCCCGCAGTCTGGGAATAGTTCTGGAACAAAGTCAAGCTCAGAATATGCCGCTTCCCACGGCAGGAAGTTGCTGGTCCGCTGCTCCCCCGACGTTCTTATGACCAGATCGCAGTCGGGAATGTCTGGATTATATAGGTGCTCGGCAATCATCTTCTCCGTGACTCGATTGCCCTTGATCTTGCCCTTTGCGATTTCCTTGGCAATTTCAGAGGCCGCATCGGCTATTTCCGCACGTCCGCCGTAGTTGATGCAGAAAACAACATCGATGACATTGTTGTTTTTGGTCTGTTCCATGGCATCTTCAAGCTCGTTGATCACGGACTTCCACAGTCGCGGCTTTCTTCCCGACCAGCGGACACGCACCCCCCAGGCATTCATCTGCGATACGCGGCGGTGAATGATGTCGCGGGAAAATCCCATGAGAAAACGCACTTCACTTGGCGTGCGCTTCCAATTTTCCGTGGAGAAGGTGTACAGGCTCAGATATCGCACGCCAGCTTCGATTGCCCCGGCAATGATGTCGAACACCACAGGTTCAGCGGCCTGATGACCGTCGGTTCGTACCAATCCACGTTTCTTTGCCCAGCGTCCATTGCCGTCCATGATTACGCCAACATGACGAGGCACCTTGTTCTTGGGAAAATACGGAATCCTATCGGGCTGGGAAAATGGTGCTGCGGGCACATCCAGCGACTTGTAGTCGACGCGGTCAAAAGTCATACATTCGAATCTAACAACCGCAGTGAACGAATTGGCCGTTCAAGATAGTATTCTCCCCATTCCTCAACAAGTTCGTCAACTTTGGAGGTCAAATCGTGTGAATCCAGCAACGACCAGTCCCCGGAAAGCAGTGCATTCATCTGCGAGATCGATAGCGTATCGATGACTCGTGCATCTGGCGTATGGTCTGCCAGACACATCATCCCGCCCATATGCACCGAAAAATAGCCAAGATCGTCGTGTCTTCCGCATACGACGCATGAATCCATTCGAGGACTCCACCCAGCCAGAGAGAGCGCCCGCATGACATATGATTCGCCGGTCGCCTTGGGGCTGTGCCTGTGCTTGGCCATCGATGCGAGGGCTGAAACCAGCAGCGAGTATTGATCCAGTGAACGTTCATGCTCGGTACTGACAATCTTGTCAACCGCCTCGACGATGACACCTGAATTCATGTACGCATCATAGTCCGCACAGATGGGGTCAGCGTATGTGGCGATGCTTACAGCCTGCGAGATCACGTCAAGATTGCGGCCTTGCGCAATGAGCACGTCGGCACGCATGAAGGGTTCGAGCCTGCCGCCAAACCTCGAACGGGTTCGTCGCACACCTTTCGCCACTGCCCGCACCTTGCCATGCATCTTGGTGAGTAGGGTAATGATGCGGTCAGCCTCTCCCAGCTTGACGGTTCTGAGGATCACACCTTCATCACGATAGGTTGCCATGGATTGGTCCAACCTCTTCTCTCACGCCGAAATTCGATAAGCCTGTAATTCTCTGCCTCGCATGAGCATGTGGCAGTTCTGCTCGCCACCATCTCATCACGTCAACACCTCGACACCTCAGCACCTTACCTCGCCATCCGAAGCACGTCATCCGAAGCATTGCATGCATCTCACTCTAGTAGATGAACAGGCCCCAGAAGGCAAACAATAGCAGTATGCAGAACATGGCTATGGTTGTGTTCACGAAGAGCACCTTGCCAAAGCGCGTATAGGAGATGACAGGCAGCGTCTGACCTTCCATGTCATCGGTCTGGTGGCCTCTATGCCTTCTGAAGAGGAGATCAGTAAGGGTTGCCAGCGTTGGAATCTTCAACAATCCTCGGATGGACGCCACCTCGATAAGCCTGGCGAAGACTCGAGACCATGCCCACACCACAAGCGTTGACACTATCTGAATGACCGGCCAGCTCCAATAGATCATGCCCGCAGTTTCAGGGGCACCTCCCCAGATCAGTTTCACCACGGCATAGACGACCTGCGCGAGGCCAGAGAAGAAGAGCACCAGAGTGGCCAGCGTAGTTCCAGTGATAAGAATGAGAATTTCACCGAAGCCATGCGTGAACCCGAGAACATGCCGTGAATCGCGACGCAGAAGCGCTCGAATCTTTCGTATGAGTGCCACGATCCACATGATGATCGTCGCCAGAACAAATATCAATGCAGCGCCATGAATCACCAGCATGTAGATGGTGAGGGTTGGACGCGATTTCAGATCGAAGGGGACGGCGATGGATTGTGTGATCGTTGCACCGGTGACCAGCTGCGAGGTCTGCTTCAAGCCATGCGTCACGCCAACGGCCCAATCCACCATATCGTTCTCATACGAGTCTACGAGCGGTGTGTTCAACTGCGCCTCGTCACCAAGGCGAAGCACATGATTCGCCAGTGGATAGTTGCGAATCGTGACATTCCAATTATTCGCCTCATGCGCGAGCCTCATGATGGTTTGGGCACCATCGACCTGAGCGGTCATCACATCCTTGGCACCATAGGCCACGAAGGTCGGAATCGCATAGGCTGCAGGCTTCAAGGTAGTGATGTCCATGTTATGCAGCCCGAACAAATCCAGGTCGGAGCTGAACAAACGCCTCACGATGGATTGATAGCCCGGATTTGCACCTACCATGGCAAAATCCTGGGCGGCAAGAAATCCCAGGGAGTGACGCGGCGAATGCACCATGGGGCTTAGAAGAATCTGGAAGGCCACCTCGTGGTCGCTCTGCAGAAGATATGAGCTTATCCACGTACTTTCGCTCGTTGCATAGATTCCAACGCTTGAAGCGTCTACGTTCGAAAGCTGGCGCAGATAGTCGATAACCTTGTCATATGCCTGGGCGGAAGCCGGATAATCGCGGTTCAAATCAGAGGTGTTCCATACAGGTTTATCGATTACTGCCGAGACGAAACCTGCAGAGCTCAAATCGGAAGCGACGTCACCGAACGAATCCTCAGCCGTGCCATACCCGGCTCCATGCATGAATACGATGCCTGGAAGTTTGCCGGATATTCCCTTGGGCTCACGGATGAGAACATGAATGTGCTGCATGATGCCAGTAGCCGTCTGCTTGACATCGATAGTGGCTCGATGTTCGACAACGTCATAGCTGCCGCGCCTCGCAAGACTGAGTTGCTGAGGATTGGCGAAGTCGACCGATGTGTCTGAATTCACGGTTTCCATGCTCTGATCGGTGGGATGGTTGTTCCACGGAACTGCTGTCGCATTCGAAACGGAGGTCAATACTGCTATGAACATAATGAAAATGGGCAGACTCAAGGTCAGACGCTGAGACCAGCTCCATGCCTTGGAGCTCTCCGCACTTTGATCTTGGTTTGACACGGGGCTTATTGTATATGCCTATGCCGAATTCGAGCTGACAACGATGTTTGACATGCGTCAGCAATGCCCCATCGCAATGCTCCATCAGGCTCGATATGACACGATACGGTTCAATAATGATTCTGCCGACAATCGAGTTTAGGATTGTCGGCAGAATATTCGGTGCAGGTCATGCCATGTCCGTCAGAGCGCCTGCGCTACCTCATTATTGCTTCTGGGCTTGCGACCCGTTGTCCCCATTGTTGAACATATTTCGTGAAGTGTTATGCGGTGATTGACCGGAGCCGTTTCTGTCTGCGTGGTTCCCCGTGGACGAATTGGTGCCTGCAGCGTTGCCGCCATCCACAGAATCTGTGGTGGGGAAATCCAAGTCAGGAATATCGAGATCGACCTTGGGGAACGAAGTGCTGTCGAGTATTGAATTCAGTGAAGCCAGATATTGATCGGTATCTTTGCTGTCAGGCTGGCTGTCTGCCACCGGGAAGCTCAGCGGCGATGACTTCGAGGCTTCTTCTCCTGCAGACTGGTTCCCTTCAGTGCGATGATTCGTCCAATCATTGCTGGAGGTATCGCTTGAAGTTTCTGAAACAGGATGCTCACGCTCACGCTTGGAATCATCCTGATTCGCGAAGGCACTGCTTTCAGCCTCGCCCGAATTCGTGTTCGCAGACTTTGACTTTCCACGTCCCCAGAAGTCGAAGGTGGATGATTGCGGAGCCTGCTGTGGCGCTGATTCCTGCGAGCTTCGACTCGTCTCCGCAGCTGCATCATTCGAGCTGCCCAAGTTTGAGTGTGTCTGCCCGTCTTCAGGATAGTTGACTTTACCCGCGTTGGCCTGCTGAGGTACAAGATCGCTATCTGCTGGACTTTGCGTCACGGAGCTGGTGTGAGACGAATATGATTGCTGCGGTTTTTCTGGCATCTGCGCCGTTGCCTTGGCTTCAGTCTGGGATTCACCTTGTGACTGGTTGAATATCGCCTGCTCTTCACGATGCAGGTTCTTGAACATGGCGCGACCATCGTTCTGCGAAGCTGATGCATCCGAGGAAGGTCTGTTGTCCGAATACGATTCATTCGCATATGCAGCAGCATCGTCTCTTGCCTCGGCGGAATCTTCGCCGAGCCTATGGCTGTCACGGATTCTCGATGGAGGTGTTTGTATGGAGGAGCCGTTCTCGTCAAACAAAGGACGAATGGTTTCAGTGGACTGTCCAACTTCACGCTGTGAGAGTCCGTCAGAATGCGAAACGTCTGTCGCATCCTGTGTCGTCGGTTGGCTTATTGGCTGGAAAACCTGTGTTTCTTGCGCATTAGGATTTTCTTGTTCTGCAAGTGCAGCCAACGAACCAAAATCGGAAGCCTGAGGTTCATAGCTTGGCACGGTCTGTGGTGACAAGGTCTGTGGTGGCACGGCCTGTGGCGCATCCACCTTTGAATAATCCGTCACCCGCGCATATGATTCAATTCTTGAGAGAAGCTGCACGCCATAGTTGAGGAAATAATCCACTTGACGCTCGTCGTATCCCTTTTTGCCTTTTCGCTGTGTAAAGACAACGTTCGAGACTCGGGTCGGTGTCAGATCGACCAGCTCGCCGGACTCCTGCGCATGCGTAGAGGACTCTCCAAGCTCCTGCGAAAGCTTCTGAGACAGCTGGTCGAGCAAACGATCGACCTGCTTTCGGTCATAGGATGGGTTGCTTGATGTGCCGGGCTTGAAGCGCTCATTCTCCTTGCGTTCACAATGGCTTATGAACTTGCGGTACATGGCTTCGGTCTGGCCGCGCCATGCGACGCGCCCGCTCTGGGCGATCTCCCACTGAGTCTGCTTGTCAACGACGGCACGTTCCAAACGTGCGAGCGCCGCATCAACCTGGCCGACGGCATACCCGTTCTTGCGAAGTCCGAAGGATACATCCTGTATGTCTCTTTGCGTGAGCTTAGGTTCAGGACTCTCGTAGAGCTTGTGCGCATTGTCAAGGAACTCATCGACCTGTTGAGAGTCATATCCCCACTTATGCTTGCCTACCCGGGCTATGTTCGTACCATTGCCGTTGGCTTCGGGCTTTCTCGCCATGGGACATCGACCTCCTACTTCTTGAGAAAATCTCAATAAGTTAACTCACTTCAAAAATCACACTACGTGAATGTTGAGACTCCACGTCTCGATTGCCGGGCTATCGCTTTCTTGCGCTCAAGCCGTGACAACTACCACTGTCAGATACCACTGTCACATCTTAGTTGATGTATACGCCTAGTTGAAGTATACGGCTGACAAGTATACATATCTGAAAAAACACTGAGATGTTGCACATATCCACATGGATGGTAGGCTATTCTAGGTTTCTACGGAGTGAAGCAGCTGGAAAGCGTGCTGATGTCAACTTCGGTCAAGAACACTTTCGGGCGATTAGCTCAGTTGGCTAGAGCGCCACCTTTACACGGTGGATGTCGGGGGTTCGAGTCCCTCATCGCCCACCCGTCGTGATTGCGTTGGAATTGCAATGTTCCTTGAAGCCTCTCCCCTTCCTCCTTGTCGCATACTTGTACCTATACGGCTCAACATCGGTGCGATGTCACACCAATGTCACAGCACCGGCACAATCTAGACCGATGGCGCCCAGCAGAGAGAATGGATTGTTGGCATTGACATCATAGGTGCGTGCGATGCGTTGCCGCATGGCTTTTTCGTCTGGAAGCACACCGTCGATGAATGCCTCGACTGGCTTCCCTGTCCATGATTGAGCCCGCCGAGGCATTGATAGAGACAATGATGCACCGGCATCCTCGCCCATATCGTATGTGAAAACATGTCTGCCATCGTTCTCTTCCCTGAGAATGCCAATCCGCTTGCCTTCGAGGAACACGACGAGCTCTTTTGACTTCATGCGATTTCATCCCCTTCGATACCACCTAAGTTCTGCTGCTTGGCGCGCAGGGCAAGTGTCTTAAGGATTGTCGCGGCATTCTTTGACGGCCGCTGTTGTCTCGATCGCTTTTCGTCCGCCATCTTGTCGCTGATGCTTTCAGTGATGTTTTCTTCCCTGCTTCGGGTTTCGCCTTCCTTTGCCTTCTCATGGGGCGATGCTCTACGGTTCATCGCATCTGGGTCTATTACATCTGGGTCTATTGCATAGGAAACGGTAAGGGTGATGCCGAGTATGTTACACAATGTAAGAATGCGGCTGAAACTCGGCTCGGCAATGGCAGTCTGCTCAAAACGGTTGATCCAGACTCTAGAAAACCCTGACCGCTCTGCCAGATCTTCCTGCGTCCATCCACGCGCCAGACGCGCATCGCGCACGACTGTTGCCATACTATGAATGCTGAATATGCTGGCGACGAATTGCCCCATCAGGATTTTCTCCCGCACAATCTTCAATGTTCAATGTTCAATGTTATGAAATCATAACATTTTACAAATGTAACAGATTCATTATATTCATAAAATGTAATAATTAGCTAACATCACGGTATAAACTTCTCAACCACACTATTGTCTTAATGAACCTCACGAAATCAACTCCCAAACCTGAGTCATCGGCTTGCCTGGCACTGCAGATGAACAACAGAGCAGTCATCGCACTGCGCACGCACTCCAAAAGGGAAGACCCCAAAGGAAATCCCGGCAGCACTAGCAAGACGGCACGGTTGCGGCCGCCATGCCACCATGCCGCCACGCAACGAGCTGCAGACCCTTTCACCAGTCGGGAACAATCTCAAGGACGCTGCAAGCAGAACACTTCCCCGATTATGCTCTGCGATGTCTGCATGGTTTTCATGTCACACCTTTGTCACACCTCTGTCACATAAAAGACACGGCTTGACGTGAGACGCACGCACACCACGCAGAGTATGCGTCAATGCACTGCGGAAAACATAGGCACACGACTGTCCCATCTATACATGCAACGCCAGGATTCTCTATCTTCTGAGTGGCCAAAAGTCAGAAGTCGCTCAGTTCTAAAATTATACATACCGTCCATCAGTATGCTATGCTACAAACCGTTGGACGGTTTGTATAGATTTAAAAGGAGCGTGCGATGCCACGTAAGAATGATGCGGCTGGAACCGCTGCGAGAATACTCGATGTTGCCTTTGCGCTGTTCATCAAGCAGGGCTTCGAACAGACCACGGTGGCTGACATCGTCCGCGAACTGGGTATGTCCAAGGGAGCTATCTTCTATCATTTCGAATCCAAGGAAGCCATTCTCAGTGCCGTGGTTTCTCGTCTGATTGATGAGATTGCCGACCGAGCGACCCTCATCGCTGATGATGAAGCCCTCACGGTGGACGAGAAGATGCGCGAGGCACTGCTGACACTGAACATTTCACAAGGCGCAGGAGACAAGGTCATCGATGAGCTGCGCGAACCATCGAATGCGAGGCTGTACCAGACGGCGTTGATTCAGATCATTCAGTCAATCGCGCCCCTATTGGCAAAAATCGTGCAACAGGGTGTATCCGAAGGAATCTACACGACAGCATACCCGCTCGAAACGATCGAGCTGCTGCTGGCAGCAGATCAGAACCTGTTCAACAGCGGTGCGTTCACCTGGACCCTTGACGAGCTGACCGCACGAGTCAGGGCATTCATCCGCATGATCGAGCTCACGCTCGGTGCCCAAGAAGGCAGCTTCGACATGATTCTGAACAACCTCGACGAGCAGTCCGAACGCATGTGCCGAGAGCACAAGGGCACAAACGAAAACACCGCAGAAACAAGGACCGAAGAACAAGCCGAAGGCGTGCAAGCCAAGAGAGACAGAACGTAATGAACGATACGCTCCGTGCGTCGCCCTCCCGTGTTTCCCCGCCACCACCACACAACTTCATCCTTCTGCTGATAGGGCAGACCGTCACCGTCTTTGGCTCATCGCTACTCCGTTTCGCACTTTCCCTCTACATTCTCGATCTCACCGGTCGCGCCGACCTGTTCGCCACGCTGTTTGCACTTTCGAGCATTCCTGTGCTGCTCTCGCCTATCGGCGGCGCAATATCCGACAGGGCAAGCAGAAAGATGCTGATGGTGGCCTACGACTTCACCTGCGCCGTCATCACCATCGCCTTCCTACTCGCACTGCTATCCCATCAAGCCTCGGTGCTCGTCATCGGAATCGTCATGATTGGACTCGGCTTCGTGGGCGCGATGGAAACCCCGAACGGAACGGCGTGCATACCTCTGCTGGTTTCAGAGGAAAGGCTGGCATCCGCAAACGGCTCCATCCAGGTCATTCAATCCCTGTCCGGCATCGTTGCACCGGTTATTGGTGGCATTGCCTATGGCACTCTGGGAGTGAACGCACTCGTTCTTGCTAGCGGCGTGGCATTCGCATTGGCCGCAATAATGGAGACATTCATTGCCATCCCCCACGAGCAGCGTGCCCGCACGCACAGCATGGTGCGAACCATAGCGGGGGGCATCTGCGAAGGATTCAGACATGTCAGTCAAGACACCACGATTGTGAAACTGCTCATAGTCGCGGCATTTCTGAACTTCGTTCTCGCTCCGTGTCTGATTGTCGCAGCACCACTCGTATTGCGCATGACACTGCATACCAGCGACACCGTCTACGGCATGAGCATGGGACTGATGGAGACCGCGATGATCATCGGAGCACTCACAGCTGGGTTCTTCACCAAGTCCATGCGCAACGACACAGCTTGGCGATACGTTCTCAGCATCGCAATCCTGTTTCTGCCCATGACACTTGCCACAACACCGATCCTAGTGAGCATCACTGTCACCATCACTGCCTGGGTACCCCTGACGATGTTCCTTATCAGCATCATGCTCGTCGCTGCGCTCACCTCGATTCTCAACATTTTCGCAATCGTGCAGATACAGACACGCACGCCAGAGAAGCATCTCGGAAAAGTCATGGCAATCGTGCTCATGGTCGCGCAGTGCGTCGCACCAATTGGCCAGATGCTTTACGGCGCGGCGTTCAAGCACCTGAGTGCGGGAGCATATCTTCCCCTGCTCATCGCGGGAGGGGCATTGCTCCTCGTCACATGTCTCACGAAATCGCTGTTCCCCCAGCACATCACTGTCCACAAACAAGGAGACCAGTAATGGGACCACTCATATCCACCCATGACCTGACGAAGACCTTCGACGGTCATGAAGTCGTCAACAAGTGCAGCATTCAGGTGAACCAAGGCGAAATATATGGTTTTCTCGGCGTCAACGGCGCAGGCAAGACGACCGTTTTGAAGCTCATGCTGGGACTGCTCAGACCAACCGCCGGCAGTGTCGAGATTCTCGGCCACGATGTCACCGCCGACAGATTGGCCATTGCCGCCAGCATCGGCAGCATCATCGAGGTCCCCATCTTCTACGAGCACCTCTCGGCATACGAAAACCTGAGCATACATCTTGCGTATCTAGGCATCACCGACACATCCACCATCGAGGGCACACTGAGTCGCGTCGGTCTGCCCAACACAGGAACTCAGAAGGTTTCCCAATTCTCCCTTGGCATGAGGCAACGTCTGGGCATCGCGCGAGCGATGATTCACAAGCCACGCATCATGCTGCTCGATGAGCCTATCAACGGACTCGACCCTGTCGCGATCCGAGACATGCGCGAACTGCTGCTCTCCCTTGCCAAAGACGATGGCATCACCATCATCATTTCCAGCCATATTCTGACGGAAATCGAACGGATAGCCGACCGCGTCGGTGTCATCGCCAACGGAACGATAATCGAGGAATTCTCCATGTCAAGCATGGAACGAAACCACCCTGAAGGAATGGAAGACTACGTCATCAATCTTATGAGCGGAAAGGCACGCTGAAATGACAACCTTGATACGACTCGAACTGAAGAAAAACAACATCCGCCCCTACATCATCAGTGCCGTCTGCATTACCCTTGCCATGTTTGGATTCGTCTACCTGTTCGCAGGAGTTAGCGACGAAGAGCTTGAAGACTATGCGCTGATCGTTGCGCTGGTCTCATGTCTTATCATGGCTAGCTACGCCATACTCGGCGGTGTCATGTTTGCCCGATTCGCAGTCGATGAGTACAAGGGCAAGCGTGCAATGCTCCTGTTTTCCTACCCCGTAAGCCGTTCACGGGTTCTGCTCGCCAAGACGCTGCTCGTCTGCGGATTCGTGTTCGCCAGTACGCTCGCAACCTCGTGCACCGTGTTCGCCAGCTTCCAGTTCAGCGAAACATTCGCACCGCTCGTACACGACAATGCAACGAACACGATTCTCTCCATCGCCATGACCATCGCAGTCATCAATGGCATTCAGGCTGTCACCATCAGCATGATCAGTCTGATGCTGGGACTATGGAAGGAATCAGAACCGACGACCATCGTCTCGACCGTCATCATCACCAGCCTGATGGCGAACTTCGTCAGCGAACTCATCCTCACTGGCACTATGAACAGCATCGCACAACAGGTTGCGCTGACTGTCGCATTCCTGCTCGTTGCAGCCGGTGCATTCGCGTTGTCTTCGAAGCGCGTCAACGCCATCGAAATCTGAATCATCGGGGATCACCATGCAAACCTCACAACGGCATCGGATGAGACCACGCGCCATCTGGATGAGCATCGTGGTGACGCTTGCCCTCATCGCCCTGTTCTTGCTGAATACCATGCGAGCCAGCGACAATTCAATGGAAGCAGGATACGAAATGATAGACAAGCAAGAGCCATTCATCGTGCAATTTCCCTTACGCGGCGAGTGGCACGCACCGAACACTCCAGGCAGCAAGATACCCTCTCATGGTTCGAATCTGCTCGGGACGCGATATGCCTTCGACTTCATTCAAGTTGATTGGGACAAGCCCGGATGGCCAGCCTATCGCGGCGGACTACTGAAATATCTGATATCTGGCATTCCCCTAGAGGACTATTACTGCTGGGGCAAGAAGGTTCATGCGCCTCATGATGGCACTGTCGTCAGGGTCGAGGATGGCCTTCCAGAACGACAGAGAACGAAGCTGTTCACGGACTTTTCCGGAGCCAGAAAAGCAGCCGTCGAATTCGATCCCGTGACCGACGATGCCCGTTCCGTGGCGGGAAACTTCGTCATCATCGAGCTGGCGAACGATGTATATGCTGCACTATGTCATCTGCAGACTGATTCCATCACCGTCAAGGTCGGACAGCACGTCACAGCCGGAGACGTCATTGGTAATGTCGGGCATTCAGGAAACTCCTTCGCACCACACCTGCACTTCCAGCTCATGAACAGCATGGGCATAGCGACAGCACAAGGAATCCCCTGCTCATTCGAGCGATACGAAACATTCAGAAACGACACATGGGTTGAAATCACCAACGGCATCCCGACCAGCACCGAACGAATCAGACATGCCGGATAGATCGGTGATGACCAACCAATGATATTGCAAGAACCCAGGCTCGCCCGTCCATTCACGATGTCGCATCGATGGAACTTCATTGCCCAGTCAAGAGAATGTATGGTTACAACCGTGCAATCGCTGAAGAAAGCGGCTGGGGCGAACAGCTTCAAAATAGAAGTCAGAATAACAGTATCGAGCGGCAGAACATATGTCAGAGTCAATTTCTGTATTTGAATGATGATGAGGGTAAATATTCTATTCTTGATCTAAACCATCCAAATTGCAATGCAAACCATACAGCAGCCAGGATCTTCCGATTTCCTATTGTTCTCGCATAGAATCATGTCACAAAATCATGGTAGATTACTCCTACAACCAGATAGGGAGTGATAGCAATGGCAGACCGAAAGAAAGATTCGCAATCGCGCAATCTCAATCCGGCGAAGCACCAACTCTCCCAAGAGAAACAATGGGAATCGTTGGAGCGGTCCTTCAACAAGGACTTCATCAAGAAAGTCAAGAAACAATACGATGGAGCCGGCAGACTGCAAATGGCGTGATGTTTCGCCTGACTATTATGGACGTTTACAGCAATTCGAATGCGCCAGAGGTGAACGATCATTTTCCCTCGGCGCAGTTCGTAAGCACGGTTTGTACTTCAAGGAATGGGAAATAGAAGTACAAAACACGATCAGAAGCTTTCACAAACCCAATCCCGAGAATCAATGGGCACACATTTGTGTGAAACCAAGCGATGGTCATGCCTTGGACGAAATATACGCATTCGTATGGTTTGGCATAGTCAACGGCAAGAAGAAGGATGCCGAAGGCACCTATATCATTGGATACATAGCCCGGTCACTCAAAGCGCATGAATGCCATTTCGGAGATTTCACACTCAAACACGCAATACACGTTATCAAGGAAGACAGCGAGAAAAGCGGCAGAGAACCCATCATTGGCACAAGAATAGACCCACGCAACCAAGCAAGTCAGAAACTATTCGCCCGGAACGGTTTCCAAGATACCGGCATTGACGATGAAGCGCCCGAATATCACCGTTGGGTGAGAATCGGTTTTTAAGTATCCGAAGAGTCTCGGAACCATTCGTCCAGAATCCAATCATTGCGTCACACGCTCACATCAAAATGTTCCCGTATGAATTTTTAACAGCATCAAGGGTCGAGCGCGTGGATTCTTTCATTGTCACAATTTTCAATAGGGAAGAAAGTAACTTGTATGACGTACCACTACTTGGTTGCATGTTGATTTCACTTTTGATTCAGTTATTGATTCAACTGATTCAACTATCTCTTTCATGATTTCTGTAACTGAAATCACAGATTCTTCTCATTGGCGATTTTCTTGATTGCCGCCTTAAAGCTCATCGCATTGTTGAAGATCATAATAATCCTCCGATGTATTTTTGCATTTCGATTTCGACCCCAAAATGTCGTGCGCAGCGAAACAGTTTGTTGACATCTTTGTCTCTGGATGCTGCGTACCGTTTGATTGCTGGAATGAACTGCTCAAAGTCTGCATTATATCTTGGCTTCAGCAAATCAACCAAGCTTCTTTCAATATCGTAAACGATTATCTTTGAACCACTGCGTTCAATTTCAATTTTCCCACGATCAAGGTCCTTGGATACGATGACCGGTTGCAATTCCCCTTTCATCCGAGTCGTTGATGTGCCGTATCTAAACGTCATGATGGGAAGGATCGGCGCTCTGTCTGAGAAACCGTGCAAATACAAAGCTGTCTCGTGTGAATAAATACCTTTGGGGAAACGAGCTTGCAGCAGATAGAAATCGTCCACGTAACCTTCATCCGTGACATAGATGCCCCGTTGAACGGGGCGGATAACCCCATCATCCACCAGTGGAATCAATGCAGCTCGGGGAATATGAGCTGCAGAGACGTGACTAGTCAGCAGAACCCCATTATTGCGGTGTGCTATCGCTAAAATCTTCTCTTTATTCGTCATCATTCCGCCAACTTTTATGCTAAATAATTGTTCATATTTTAGCACGAAAGTTAACACATGCAGGAGGATGCTAGTATCCCCGGGAAAACTAAAACTCTACAATCCCAACACGATTCTGCGCGAACAAGAGACTCACGAATAACTCATGCAAATAAGCTAACTCAAGAACCACTCTCCACGGTAAGCATGGCTGTGGTGATGCATTGTGCAGTGCTTCACCACAGAGATCATCACTACAATGCATCACCACAGATCATCTTCACTCGCATCACCACAGCAGAACATCAATGAAAGAGGTTACCGTATCAGCGAGCGCTCACCTCGATGATGATGGCCTTGAGCACGTCCAATGCCTCGTTCAGCTCTTCATCGCTGATGACCAGCGGGGGCAGCAGTCTGATGACGTTGCCGTAGATGCCGCATGTCAGCATAATCAGTCCTGCCTTCATGGCTTCGGCAACGATTGCGCTGACGAGTGGCTTGTTGGGTTCCATGCTGCCAGGCTTGACAAACTCAATTGCCTGCATGGCGCCCAGGCCACGTATCTGCGCAACCGTGTCGAGGCTGGTAAGCGTTTTCAGCGAAGCGTTGACCACTGATCCGATATGCTCGGCGCGAGCGCTGAGATCCTTGTCCTCCATCAATGAGACGGCTGCGAGCGCTGCGGCGCATGAGACTGGGTTGCCACCGTAGGTGCCTCCGATGCCTCCAGGCTGAACGCTGTCCATGATTTCAGCGCGTCCTGTCACTGCCGAGATGGGCATGCCGCCACCCAATGCCTTTGCAGTGGTGATGAGATCGGGAATCACACCGAAATGATCGGATGCGAACCATTCGCCGGTGCGGCAGAAGCCTGACTGGATTTCGTCAGAGATGTAAAGCACATCATGCTCGTGAGCCCATTCGGACAGCGTTTTGAGGAATCCTTCTGCTGGAACGATGAATCCACCTTCGCCTTGGAGTGGTTCAGCGATGATTGCCGCAACATTGTCGTGTCCGACCAGCAATTCGATTTTTTCAATGCTGGCCTTTGCGGCTGCCACGCCATCCTCACCGAAGGTGTCGCGCAATGGGTATGAGTAGGGAACGGGATAGATGTCTGGTGCGAAGGCACCGAATCCCTGCTTGTATGGCGATGCCTTCGTGGTCATGGCCATCGTCAGATTGGTTCTGCCGTGGAAGGCGTTTTCCATCACGATCACCGCTGAACGGCCCGTATATTTGCGAGCTATCTTCACGGCGTTCTCAACGGCTTCCGCACCGGAATTCAGCAGGACGCTTTTCTTCGGGAAGTCACCGGGCGTGTGCTCGGCAAGCTTTTCGCATACCTTGATGTAGCTTTCGTATGGTGTGGTTGCGAAATTGGTGTGCGTAAGCTTGGCGACCGCATGCTGCACGGCTTTCACGACTTCAGGAGCCGCATTGCCAACCCCGGTCACGGCGATGCCTGCGGCAAGGTCGATGAAACGGTTGCCGTCAACGTCGGTGATGGTCGACCCGGAGGCGCTTTCTGCGAAGATTGGCATGTATGCGCCTACGCCTGCGCTTACATACTGATGATGTCGTTCAGACAGTGCCTGTGATTTGGGTCCTGGAATGGCTGTAACGAGCTTCCGGGCTTTCTGTGGGACATCTGTAACTGTTGGCATTGTTGCTAACATTGTTGCCTTCTTTCAATTGCTGACTTGTTCGTTGCGAAAAGTTGATATGTATACAGAGGAGTGCCTGGCGGGAACCATCATGCTGGTGCATATGCCGCCCAAACTGTGACCATGACCATAACCGTGACCGTGACTGTAACCGTGTGAACGTAGCAGCATCTCACACATGCCATCCCTCATGTGGCATCATTCAAATGATGTTGCCACCGCGCTGATATCATCATGGGCGTGACCCTTGCCATCTGACTGGGCATACAGGTCCAGCACCAATGAGAGCAGGTCATCGCGGAATCCGACCGATTCCATAACCGATTTCATCAGGCCAAGATCCTTTTCCAATGCGGCGACCTCGAACTGGGGAGCGTAATCGTTGGCGATTGCCTTGCCGCCCTTGATATGCGCATAGGGTGAATCCGAGGTTCCGCCTGCTATGACATCAAGGAAAAGTTGCGGATTGACATGCTGCCGCTCCAGAACCTTCACCGACTGGCATGCGGCTGCGGTGATGCAGCCCAGCCAAAGATTGCAGGCTAGCTTGACCGCGGTTC
The DNA here is from genome assembly GCF_041080795.1 of Bifidobacterium sp. WK041_4_12. NCBI lineage: Bacteria > Bacillati > Actinomycetota > Actinomycetes > Bifidobacteriales > Bifidobacteriaceae > Bifidobacterium > Bifidobacterium aquikefiricola. The sequence continues at coordinate 1,623,884 of NZ_CP129674.1, forward strand.
CATCGCCAACCTTGGGGCCGCAGTGCACGAGTTTCTGTGAAATGGCTTCCACGAATGGTGCCGCTGCATCAAACAGGGCCTGCTCGCCACCGCCAATCAGGATAAGCTGTGACGAGTTGGCCTGATCCTTGCTGCCCATCATCATGGTTTCGACAAGACGCAGCTGGTGGGCGGACGCGAATTCGCTCACCCGTTTGGATCCTTCCGCACCGATGGTGGACATCTGTACCCATATGGCGTTGGCTGGCGCATGCTCGTATGACTTGCTCAGCACATCAAGCACGCTGTCAGCATCGAAAACCACAATGGCTATGATTTCGGCATTCGCCACTGCCTTGGTGAGATCAGCTTCGACATGCACGCCGTCAGCTTCCAACGGTTGTGCCCGTTCTATGGTGCGATTCCATGCGGTTACCGCGAAACCCTTGGAAGCCAGCACCCTTGCGATGCCACTTCCCATGATGCCCGTGCCTACAACCGTGATATTCATTATTGTCCTTCCATAACCTTCGTTAATGTGTGTCTGATGCAACCGGTGCCGAATGATTGCTGCCTTCTCAGTCAGCCTTGTATTCAGGCGGGTTTCGTTTGAATCCTTTGGTGAGGGCTGCAAGGATGACGATGCCAATCGCCAACCACGACAGTCCAAGAATCAGTGCCTGCTTGTCGAGATTGATCAGCAGGTAGGCGCAGAACAATGCTCCCAGAATCGGGCATATGACGTTGCGCAAAATTCCACCGCGCATCAGGGTGCTTCTGGTTTCGGGACTGGCTTTGAAATACGATGCGATGACGCTGACGTTGACCAGCGTGAATGCGGTGAACGCGCCAAAGTTGACAAAGGATGTCGATGTGGCGACATCAAGGAACATGGCGATCAGGCCGACAATGCCCACCAGCAGAATACTGAGTAGTGGAGTGTTGAATTTGGCACTGAGACGCCCGAAAACTCTCTTCGGCAGTACTCCATCACGGCCCATAACATAGAGCAGTCGCGAGGCGCTGGCCTGTGCGGCAATGCCCGATGTGAACTGTCCGAAGCACAGACCGGCGATGAAGATTGCGGTGAAAAGATTGCCGCCAATCTTCCCAGCGATTTCAAAAGCGGCAGATGACGAGTTGTCGAAGACACCTCCAGGATGCACCAGTTGTGTGGTGTATGCAACGATGATGAAGATCAGTCCGCCAACGGCTGCGACCAGCATGATGGCTTTCGGCATCGTTCTGCGAGGATCCTTGGTTTCCTCAGACAGCGTTGTGACAGCGTCGAATCCAAGGAATGAGTAGGCTGCTATTGCAGCGCCGGCAACGATTCCCGAAACTCCCGCACCGGAACCGATGAAAGGCTGCGCGCTGAATGTCGAAGCCACGCCACCGCCGGAAATAACGGTATGCAGGGATAGCACGACGAAGATGCCGATCACCAAGGCTTGGAAGCTCATCAGTGCGAAATTGACCTTATCGGCAACGTTGAGACCGAAAACGTTCAATGCAGTGGTGATGATGACGAATCCAAGAATCCAGATCCAGATGGGCACTCCTGGGAATTCCGCATTGAGATATGAGGCGCCGATAAGCCAGACGACCATCGGAAGGAACAGATAGTCGAGCAAAACCGCCCATCCGACCAGGAAGCCCAGTTTCGGATTGATGGATTTTCCAATGTATGTGTAGGCGGAGCCGGATTGGGGGTACATCACGGACATGCGGCCATAGCTGCCTGCGGTGAAGAGCATGGCGACCAGCGCAACCGTGTAGGACATCGCCGTGGCACCGTGGGACAGTTCAGCGATGACACCGAAGGTACCAAGCACGATGATTGGTGTCATATATGCCAATCCGAATATCATGACGGAGCGCAGGCCCATGGTGCGTTTCAGCTTGGGCTCTGCAACGCGCTCTGATGTGACAGCATGTGCATCGGTGACTGCAAGTTTTGTGGTCATGTCGATGCTCCTTTCTCAAATGCTTTCTCTACCGCTTTCTCTATTGCTTTCTTTGCGGTGGAATGAGTTGTGTAGTTAGCGTTGGTTCATGATTACTGTTGGTTACAGGGTGCTGCTATTCATAGGTGCCGTTTGTGGGTGCCAGCGTGAAGCTGTGATGTGTCCCTCATACAGCGGCAGAGGTATCTTGGGATCGCCAGGTTTGAACTGTTCCCAAAGCCTGTTGCTTCCCGCGGTTCCGATGCGTCTGACACTGTTGACGGCATCAAGATCGATGGTGTCAATGAGGAGTTGCTCACTGCTGTTGTCGCTGCCGTCGAGAATCTCCCCTTCGGGGTCAACGATCAACGATTGCCCCACACCTTCAGGTGCGGCCGCATTCACGCTGGCTACGAACACTTGGTTCATGATTGCCGTGGCGCGTGCAAGCACAAGTTCCTGTCGACGATCGGGTGTTGTGGTGCGCACCAGATTGACGATGATGTCGGCTCCCAGCCAGGCAAGCTGCCGTGCAATCTCAGGGAACCATGCGTCATAGCAGATTGTCAGGCCGAGGCGTCCTTTGCCTGGAATGTCAACCACGGTGAAGGAATTCCCAGGCGTGTAGCTTTCAAAGGGTCGCCACGGGCAGATTTTGCGATAGCTTGCGCACAGCCGACCCAAGGGAGAGAACACGGCTGCGGTGTTATACAGTCCCCCATCGGGATTGCGTTCACAGAACGTTCCGGGAATGAGCCAGATGCCAAGCTCCTTGGCAAGCTGAGCGCATTGCGCAAGCAAGGACCCAGACGGAAGGTCTGTCACTTCTTCAACGCCATGAGGAAAATCAACAGCGGCATCAAGCCGTGCCTGATTCGCCTGATCTTCGTCCGATGTTCCGGTACCGAAAAGATGCATTTCAGGAAAAGCTACAAGATCGGGATGCTTCCCGTCTGGCGAGGATTGTTTGCATATGGTTCTCACGGTGTGAGCGAAACGGTCGAACGCGCTTGCCTCGGCAAGCTGTAACTGCGCATATTGGGCCAGGACAATGGTCAGCGTGTGTTCGTCTGTCATCTCATGTCCTTTGATTCGAAGGTATGGGAATGTTTCATATGCTTCAATGCGAAGCGTTGATATAAAGCTAGAAGTACACGGACGCAAGATATATGGCCATATTGGATAAAATATGCCTAATATATATCCATATTGGCTGTGCTAGCGGTGATGACCGTTGCAAATGCTGCCCTTGGAGGGAATATGACGATCTCGTTACGAGGTTTGCTGAATCAGTCCGATCTTCATCTGAAGGTCGTTGTCTCAGGTCACCCCGACTCCGTGGATGCGCCAATTTCCTGGGTTCATTCCACCGAACTCGCTGATCCGACACCCTATCTTGAAGGGGGTGAGCTGATACTGCTCACCGGTTTGGCAATGAACGATCGTGAAGCTGACGAAGACCAGCGGCAGTATGCCAGAAGACTCGTGCAGACCGGTGTCAGGGGCATCGGTTTCGGCGTGGGAGTCAAGCACCAGCAGGTTCCCGAATGGCTTGTCGAACAGTGCGAGCGCTATGGTCTGCCATTGTTTTCCGTTCCTAGGCCCACACCGTTCATAGCCATTACCAAAGTGGTGTCGAGAAAGCTCACGGATGAACGGCAGCGTGGCTTTACCCGCTCATATCATGACCAGCGACAGCTCATGCGCGCTGTGCACAGCCTGTATCCGGTAAGTTCCATCGTCTCCAAGCTCGCGGAAATCGTCGGAGGGTGGGTTGCCTTGATTAATCCTGCGGGAACGGTGATTGAATCCTCTCACCGATTCCTGCCCGTGCAGATCAGCACGCTGGGCGACGCACTGACCTTCAGCGTTCTTGGTGAGGCGAAGTTCATGAACGTCAAGGGATACGACGTCGCCGTATTCCATATTGCATCCCCCATAGGCGACACATTGGGGTATTTGGTCGCGGGTCGCAAAGGACCCACCGGTTCGCTGAACCACACTCCCGTCGCGGCTGCGGTTTCGTTGCTGTCATTGGCAATCAGCCGCTCAACGGATGCGAATAGAGTACTTTCGAGGCTGAGGGCGGCAATGGTGCGGCGTTGTCTGGAAGGGCGAGCGAATCAGGTACGCCCATATGCCCATGATCTGTGGGATGGCATGCCTGCAGAACCCTTGCGCGTCATACGGCTGGTCGGCGATATGAGTGCTTTGGAAGCGGCGCAGCGCCTTGTGGAACCTTTTCGAAAATCATTGGTCAAGAATCTCAATCCTGTGGTGTTCGGCATGGTCGAAGATGATGCATGGGTTATCGTCTCACAGTCGAACGCGGCCGAGTGGGTGAACCAGCTGAGCAAGGACAGCGGTGTCGTTCTTGGCATCTCGTCGGGATCGACCTGGTCCGACATGGCCAGAGCCAGACATGAGGCGTATCAGGCCGCGGCCGAAGCAAAAACAACCGGTGTGGCGGCCTTGCAATATGGTCAGGGCGGCGCGGCAGGCGCTTTGGAAAATCTGGTCGAACCCTCTCTGCTCCGTGCATTCGCCGATCTCAGGCTTGCCCCACTGCGAAACGTGACCTTTAACCTGTCGACGGGGCCGCATGCCGACCGCATTGAGAGCAGCGATAGTGAAGGCAGCGGCGCAGACACAATGACCTTGAAAGCCATCGATGTGCTGCGCGCGTGGATCGATGCACGGGGAAAGATGGAGGAGGCCGCCCGCGCATTGGACATTCACCGCCATACGATGAGCAAATATGTGACGCATATTTCCCGTCTGCTCTCCGCAGATTTGAAGGATCCTGGAACGATTGCCGAATTATGGTTCGCATGCAGATATGCCCGGCCGGACCGGAACTAGCCGCAGTCTGCACCACCGATCTAAGAACTCAACGCGAATCCAACGCTGTATTTTCCTACGAAAGTAAAACGCGGTGAAGCGGCCATCCATGGCATGCCAGTTCCAGGCCAGGCTATCGGCAAGCCTCCTTGACAAACATGGTGATCCAACGGACAATTGCTGCAGACTGCACACCAATCAGCGCCAAAAAGAGCGTTATCCGTTCAACACCATGACTCGATCGTGATGCTAGGTATTACACGAAAGGTCAGCAATGACGGAGCCAGAACAGACACCGACGAATGCCCATGAGGTCATCGAAGCGTTCAAGAAGATAGTCGGATCGAAATACGTGCTGACATCGCTGCGCGCGACAACCCCCTATTCTCGGGGATACCGCTTCGGTGGAGGTCCGGTATTCGCCGTGGTTCGTCCAGATACCTTGGTTGACATGTGGAAAACCCTTCAGGTCTGCGCAGCAAACAATCTGATCGTCATTCCCCAGGCATCGAACACAGGACTGACCGGAGGCTCAGGACCATCGCCGGATCAGCAGTATGACCGTCCTGTCGTCATCGTCTCAACTCATCGCATCAATCAGGTGTTCCTCATCAACGATGCACGCGAAGCCATCTCACTCGCTGGAACCCCGTTGACGCATCTGACTGACGTGCTTGCACAGGCACACCGCGAACCGCACTCCGTCATCGGATCAACCTCAATCGGAGCTTCGGTCATCGGCGGCATTTCGAACAATTCAGGCGGGAGCCAGATTCGCAAAGGCCCGGCATTCACCCGAGAGGCCATATACGCTCGCGTCAATGAACAGGGCAAGGTTGAACTCGTCAACCATCTCGGCATCTCATTGGGAGACAATGCGGAAGACAATCCCGAGGACGCACTCGACCGCCTGCAGCATGGCGATTGGGAAGCAGCCGATGTCACGCCTCCCCCGGAAGATTCAAACGAAACCGAGTATGCCAAGCATCTTCGCGAGATTGTGCCTTCACCGGCTCGATATAACGCCAATCCGGAATACCTGTACGAGGCATCCGGCTCAGCGGGCAATCTGATGGTTTTCGCAGTTCGTACGCGCACATTCCCACTCGAAGTGAATCCAGCCATGTTCTACATTGGCACGAACAGTCCTCACGAACTTGAGGCGATTCGTCGCATGATGCTCAAATCCGACATGCCACTACCGATTTCCGGTGAGTACATGGGACGTTCTGCATTCGACATGGCAGAGCGATATGGCAAGGACACCTTTATATTCCTCAAATTCCTCAGCCCTAAAGTTCAGACAGTCATGTTCGCCTTCAAAACATGGGCGAATGGCTTGTTCGCCAAGATTCCTGGCATAGGTCCAACTTTTGCCGATACCGTCTCACAGGCGATTTTCAGCATTTTCCCGAAGCAACTGCCGCAGCGGATGATGCAATACCGCAACCGTTTCGAACATCACCTGCTGCTCACGGTGAGTGCCGGGCAGAAAGACCAATGCGAGCATATGCTCAGGGACTTTTTCGCCAAACCAGAGTATGGTGGCGACTTCTTCGTATGCACCCCAGACGAAGCGAAAAGTGCCAACTTGAATCGTTTCGGTGCCGCGAGCGCAGCGACCAGATACGCAGAGTTGAAGCGGCGTCATATCGCCGGTCTCATTCCTATCGACGTGGCGTTGAGACGCGACGATGAGGACTGGCTCGAAGTTCTGCCCAAGGAAATCGAGGATCAGCTCGAAGTCAAGGCATATTATGGTCATTTCTTCTGCCATGTCATGCATCAGGATTACGTGGCCAAGCAGGGCGTAGACACCAAGAAGCTACACGATCAGATTCAGCAGCTGCTCGAAGCGCGCGGTGCCAGACTGCCAGCGGAGCATAACTACGGTCGTCTCTATCATCTTCCACCGGAAATGGAGCAGCATTTCAAGGAACTTGACCCGACCAACACCTTCAACCCCGGATTAGGCGGCACCTCAACCCTGAAAAACTGGGCGTAACTCAACATTGCGTGAAGGATTGAGACCGTCTCGCTGGTCTTGAACGATTGTCGGCGGTGCAGGCATTGCACAAGTTCCCCTCTTTGGCAATATACGCGCTAGACGATGCTGCGGTCTGCTGCCCAGCGAGCCAGCTCGTTGCGATTGGAGAGCTGGAGCTTTCGTAGCACCTTGGAGACGTGCGTTTCTACGGTTTTGACGGATATGAACAGTTCGGCGGCGGTTTCCTTATAGGTATAACCACGCGCAATCAGACGCATGACCTCCTGCTCCCTGGCCGAAAGCGAGTTGAGCTCGTCATCGTCATCAATCCCCTTCGGGCTGCCCTGCTCAGTCTGGAATGTTGATAGGACGAAACCTGCCAGCTTCGGAGAAAAGACCGCATAACCCTCATGGACCTGACGGATGGCCGAAACCAGATCCTTCCCTGACACGGTTTTGGTCACATAGCCTTGAGCACCTGCGCGAATCACCGAGCCAACGTCCTGAGGCGAATCTGAAACCGAGAGTGCAAGGAACACGGAATGGGGAGAAAGACGTTGGGAGTTCATCAGAATTTCCGCTCCACCACCTCCTGCACCACCTGGCACATGAACATCAAGCAACACCACATCGGGCTTGCTTGCTTCGATCATTGCCACGGCACCTTCCACATCCGCAGCTTGAGCAACGATGTCGAAGAATGGGCGCAGAGTTGAGATAACGCCGATTCTGAACATCTCGTGATCGTCCACAACCGCTACTCGAATTCTTGCAGCATTCGCCGTCTGCACAGCATTTTCGCTCTGCACAGCATCATCAATCCTCCCGATGCCATTCACACCTTTGCCATTCACACCTTGATCAGATTCATCCATGCGGCGCTCATGCCGAGTGAGGTCAGGTCCATGTCCGTTCAATTGCTGTTCCCTCCTTCTCGGTTGGCTTCATGGGTGCCAGTGCCCTTCGAATTTCCATCATTGCCGCCAGTTGAACCGTTCTGTGCTTCGTTGACTGCTTCGTTGGTTGCTTCAAGTGGCATCCTCATGCGAACCTCCGTGCCCCAGCCCGGTCTGGAAACGATATCCACACTACCGCCTTTACGTTCCATTCTGCCCACTATGGACTCGCGAATGCCGAGTCTGTCGTGAGGAATCTCGTGCATGTCGAAACCGTCGCCATGATCACGAACAAAAACTTCCATGACATTGTCATGAGCTTCGCTGTACACCGAGATCGGTTCAGCGCCATGCATCGCAGCATTCAGCAGCGCCTGCCGAGTCGCATCAAGCAATGCTTCGCTGCATTCAGACGGCTGAGCGTCCGACACTGCCACGACATCGATTGTCTTGCCCTGTTCAAGCTCGATTTCGGCGGCAATATTGCGTATTCCAGTACTGACCGAGCGTTCTGCCGGCGTTCTATGGTGATAGAGCCATTCCCGCAACGACTCTTCCTGCGAGTGAGCAAGCGTTGAGACAACGCTCGGTTCGGTTGCATGGAGCTGAATCAGAGCAAGCGTCTGCAACACACCGTCATGTAGATGTGCCGTCATATCTGCTCGTTCTTCCTCACGTTCCTTCAGAGCATGTTCGGCACTGAGTTTCTCGACCATGGAATTCGCCCATGGAACGATGGCTACGCCTACTCCGGTGAGCAGCAGCACGGCAACGAACACAAGCTGTGCAGACTGCATGAAGGAATAGGTGCTGAAGGCATAGATCACCAGAGCTGCAACGATGAGCCCTATGCTGATGATCAGTCTGGTCAGCAATGAGGAGTCGTTGGTGACGCTGCCGTCACGATCATCGGCGCTGCTGCCCGCATCATCAATGTGCAGCCAGGAAATTCCCATACCGCATGCGGTCAGAAGTACTGGAACGATGACGTTTACCGGCAAACCCCCTACGCCAAGCAGCAGTCCGAAGCTCAGCAGCAAGACTCCTGAGCCAAGAATGATACGTGGGAGTGATGTGCGTTCCAGAATGCGCAGCAGACCTTCATTCGACTCTATGCTGCGCTTGGAGCTTGGCTGCTGAGGTGCATTCCCTTTGGCAAGTGGCTGATTTTGCACAGCATCGTCGATTGAATTCTGCCGCAGAGGGTCCCCAGCACGCACGCTGATGGTCAGCAGCACATAGGCGACGAAACCTGCACCGAAAAAGGGAATCAGTGCGAGCGCAATCAGCCGAACAACCCAGGTACGCATACCAAGATGCAGGGCGACCCCACGGCACACCCCGCTGATGAGTCTGCCCTGCTTCGGTCTCAGCAGTGGATATCGAGCAGGCAGGAGAGCTGTGTTGCCGTCTCTTGGCTCAGCAACGTGAGGTGAAGATGATGAAGCGTCCAGTGGTGATTCCGGTGTGACATGCATGATGCCATTATTGCCCGGAATGCAGTACCAGGCTGACTTTCAGAGCATGTTAGGCGAAGAATCAGGGATAAATCAGGGTGTTCCCCCATCTCTCTCACGCACCGCTACTGCTGTAATGGAATCATGAACAATGCACAGATGAATGAGCCTACACCGCCGAGTGCGGAGTCGAGGTTTTTTGCTTGGATACGAGACGCAGGCATCGAGCGTTCTGATGAACGATGGATTTCCGGCGTTGCTGGAGGCGTGGCGGCACGACTCGGATGGGATGTTGTGCTGATCCGTGTCCTCTTCGTTGCCTCTGTGCTCTGCTTCGGTTTGGGAGCGGCACTGTATGGTCTGCTGTGGTTTGTACTCCCCGATCATCGCAGCAATGTGATTCTGCTGGAAGCCCTGATTGAAGGGCGATGGGATTGGAGCTGCCTTGGCGTGTTTCTCTGCATCATCGTGGCTATAGCATTTCCGGGAGCGGGGCTGTTCGTCATAACGCTCGCCACTCTCGCAGTGTTCTTGCTGATGCTGTGGAGCAAGAACACACGCGAGCACACACGCGAGCATAACGGATATGCGTCTCATGCTTCTGCACAAGGCGGTTATACGCAGACCTCCCAAAGCCCTCAGCCATCTCAGAACGCGCAGGCATTTCAGAATGTGCAGCCACCCCAGACTTCTCAAGCATTCCAATCTTCCCAGACCTTTGCCAACCAAACGGGAGAGGAACAGCGTTCACCAAGCGCTGCAGAAACCGCAACTGCTAGTGACCAGGCCAGCGCTCCGTATTATCAGAATCCTTATCAGCATCAATATCAGTACAATCCACATCTGAGATACCTTCGCCGCAAACCAGCTGGACCTATCGTCGTGAGTGCGGCCGTCGGGCTGCTCTTTCTCTCGGCTGCAGGCATGTTGATATTCTCTGCTTTGGCAAGCGTGAATGCCCTAGAAACGTTGAGAGTCGCAACGCTGTGGTCAACCGTGAGCACGGTGGTATTGGGCATCATTCTGGTGATACTGGGTGGCTTAGGACGACGCTCCGGTGGGCTTACCCCATTTGCCCTCTTGAGCCTCATACTCACCATCATCTTGGTCTTTGCCTATACGAGTGCAACGTCAAGCGAACAGACACAGAACTTTGTGCGTATCTCGACATCTGAGAATACCGTGCTGGGCTCTTCCCCATCGCAGATGCGACGCTATGCACAGGGCGTGAAGCTCGATGGCAGTCAACAGCTATCGTCAGGTCTTGACTCTTCACACGCGCGCCGAGCACCTTTTGGATTCATAACCTCAGGCAAAGCAACGATAGATCTCAGCCAGTATGAACGCGATAACGGCAAACACTCGATTGCGAGGGCCGACGGAAGCACGGTCGAATCCTCATGCCCGACTGGGACAATCAAGTTCAGTCTCATCGCAACCAAGGCAACCATCATCATGCCGAAAGGCTGCGCGTACAGTCTCAATGAATCCGTAAGCACTTCGAGCTCATCGGCAAAGCTGGGTGGAACATTTTGGTATGTGAACAATTCTGAAGGTGTTGTGTCATTCGACCACTGGACCACCATGGACGATGATGGGCAAAATGCGACGCAACCCAAGGACTTCGCCAACGAGTCACTTCATATTGCTGTTCCTGCGATGATGGGCAGCGAGCTTTCCGTTGTCTATGCCTCATAGATTTTCCAAATAGACGACATCTGTGGAATCTCCACAAAAGGATGATATTCACACGATTTCGCACAAGAATACAACACTTACATGTGAGGATGCACGATGATGGACAAGCACGATACTCAAACCAATGGCAGCCAAGAGAATGACCGGTCTGACTCTCCTACCAAGGAATTTCCAACCGAGGAATATAAGAAAGACGAGCACCCGACCGATGAGCACCCGACCGACGACGCAGATCTCGGCCAGAATGCCCAAACACGCATCATGAACGACATACCGTTATATACCAAAACCGCATCAGATACACAAGAGCATGATGCATATGGCAACACGATCATTCGCAAGTCAGGATCGAGCACGCCAACCATCGTGTTAGGGTCAATTCTCATCGTATGCGGAGTCATCGCAACGCTTGCCGCCCTGTTTTGGACTCCCCTGAATCTGATAAGCGTTATGGACGTTGACTGGCGGGTGATGTTTGCCATCGCACTGGCTGCCATCGGCAGCATTCTGCTGCTCTCATCGCTCTTCTGGACAATCAGCACCCTCCTCCACCGCATGAAACAATGATGCTGAGGGCCTTTCCATGTCAAGATTGCGAGTTTTGCGGCAATTCTGAAGTATAAAGATTAAAAACAGACATTTTTCAACGTCTTTTCGACGTGTTTTCAACGATTCTGCACTCGTATACTTCAGAATTGCCGCAAAACTCGCAATCTCCCTCCTCGAAGCTGTTCTTTCGAGTTTTCAGCGAGCGCAGCGGGTCACCTATGGGCAGCAGCCTTGATGAACATGCGGCGATGCGGAGTATGTTCGATGGAGAATACTTCTCCATAGGCTGTGAAACCCTTCTTTTCATAAAAACCAATGACCGGAACCTGGGCATTGATGACGATGTCCGTGCCAGGCCAGCTGGCGGCGCAGACGGCGAGCACCGTATCAATCAGCTGAGCGCCATAGCCCTGCCCTCGAACGGACTGCGCCGTGGCCACCCTCCCAAAGGTAATGTGATCGTCTTCAGGAAATACCCGCGCATACGCCAACGCTTCATGACGGGCGTTGTCCATGAGAAACACGTGGTGAGCGTGGAGATCATGCTCGTCAAGGTCATGATATTCATGGCCTTGCTCCACGACAAAGGTATCGATGCGCAATCGTTCACATGAGAACAGCTCCATCGTCGTAAGCTCGCTAAACGTCTTATCGCTCCAATTCATATGCCCCCATCCGAAAACCGTCAAAACTGCTCATTTCACGCATGCTGTCTGCACTGGTTGTCTGCACTGTACCATCATCAAGCGAACGGGCATCATGAGTCTGTGCCTCAGTATTTTCCTTGCTCGCTCTTTCAAATCCCGAGCGCAGTCCATCTTCGCGAGTAGGGCCTACGTCAAGACATCGCCATGATTTACACGACAAGCATGTACAAACCTGCATCACTACACGCGTATAAATGACACTCTTTTTTGCCTTGTGTGTCTTTCTTCGTTACACTTCATTTCTGGTGCAAAACAACGTTGGGACTATTCTTGCGCTGATGGTATTCTGCGTGCGCGGAAATTCAAGTGTGGTGCCGGTAATTTCGCGCGCTCACTCATTACCAGTAATCTCTCAGCAAAATCGGCATCATGGTTGGCCACCAATCTGGCTCACCTATACAATCGCGAACAGCGAGAACAGCAATAGCGCCCTGGAACTGTGGTGTGCTGTGCAAGCAGCAGACGCCCAATTATGGTCGTTGCAGCAAGAGTGTAAGGAACATGATGAGGGACCCTGATGACTGGTACTGATAATCAAAACGGCGCTTGCCGTCATATAATCCTGATACCCACATTGCAGCCCCAATCTGGACTGCTAGACTATGTGGCGCAATTGCGCGAAGATGATGCCATCGCACAGGTTGTTATTGTCGATGATGGTTCAGGGCTGAGATACCGCCACATATTCAACGAACTTGAACGCGCAGGAAACCCCGTTCTCACCCATGAGCACAATCAGGGCAAGGGTGCGGCTCTGAAAACAGGTATGGCGTGGATCAAGGAGCATTATCCCCAACCATTCACCGTTATAACGGTTGATTCTGACGGTCAGCATCGCATCGAAGATGTGATTGCGATGGTCCGAGAGTCTGCAGGCTCTCTTAATTCGCTGATTCTGGGGTGCCGTGACTTTTCAACTCCCGGCACCCCTTGGAAGTCAGTGCTGGGCAACAAGTTCTCAACCTTACTGTTCACATGTCTGTATCAGGTGAAGCTCGCCGATACCCAAACCGGCATGAGATCGTTCGGTTCGGATCTGGTCCCAACCTTCCTGTCGCTTCCCGGCAACGGGTTTGAGTATGAGACACAGATGCTTGTCATCGCGGCGCAACGACATGTGCCCATCGTTTCAATGCCCATTGCCACAATCTACAATGACGGCAATCAAGGAACCCACTTCCACGCGATACGTGACAGCTTTATCATCATGAAAGCGCTGATGGGAGCATTCGTCTCTTTCTCACTGTCGTCACTGCTCTGCGCAATTGTCGACATCGCCTTGGCAGGATTATTCTTCAGCATTCCACTGGGAGGTTTGGGCGTTACCACCTATATGCATACCTTCGTAGCGACATGTCTCGCACGGGTCATGTCAATAGCGTTGAATTTCGCAATCAACCGCACACTCATTTTCAAGGATCTTAGCTCCCTACCATCGAGTCTGCTTCGCTACGTAAGTTTGAGCCTCATGCTGATCGTCCTCTCTGCCAGCGGAGTCTACGCATTGCATCAACTGTTCAACATCAGTCAGGTCACCGGAAAAATCATCTGTGATTGTATGCTCTATTTCCTCAGCTATTATGTTCAAAGCCGTTGGGTTTTCAACAATGATTCGAGAGCGCAATGAAATCAACGAAATTACAGCAATCATCGATAACCAAGCAAAATCTCATATTCGCCCTCGCGATTGTGCTTATGAGCATCTATCTGGTTTGGCGTCTGTTCTTCACACTTCCCATTCATGACGGCACGTTGAACATGGTTGTTGCGGTGATGCTCTACATTGCTGAGGCCATAACGATTTTTACAACATTCGACCTATTCTTCCAGCGCATGAGAGCGGATAGCTTCGTGATTGACCGTCCAAGCATCGAAGACCAGGATTTTCCAGATGTGGACGTGTTCGTTGCCACGCATAACGAAGCGGTGTCGTTGCTTTCCAAAACGGTGTATGCCTGCACCTGCATGGATTATCCAGACAAAGCAAAGCTTCATGTGTTCATCTGCGATGACGGCAACCGTGCCGAAGTCGCGCAGCTGGCGGATGAGCTGCATGTCGGCTATCTGGGACTTGCCGACAACACCCACGCAAAATCAGGAAACTACAACAATGCCCTTGCCCACACCCACTCCCCGCTCGTCGCCACCTTCGATGCGGACATGATTCCACGACATGACTTTCTGGTGAAAACCATCCCCTATTTTCTCGTCAGGGACTACATTCAGGAGCAGGGAGCTTGGCGAAAAAGAGACGCCGACGAACACACTTCGGACGAGAAACCCATTGGCCTCGTGCAGACGCCACAAAGCTTCTATAACCCAGATCTGTTCCAGTTCAACCTGTACGCCGAAAAGATCATTCCAAATGAGCAGGATTTCTTCTCACGTGAAATCAATATTTTACGGAACACCTCGAATTCCGTCGCGTACACGGGAAGCAACGCGATTCTTTCCCGCAAGGCACTTGAAGATATCGGAGGATTCCCCCTCAACACCATAACCGAAGATTTTGAGGTCAGTCTTCGAATGCAGCAGAACGGCTATATTACCTATGCGACGAACGAAGTCTTATCATCAGGTTTGGCAACCACAACCGTCAGCGCGATGATTCACCAGCGCACTCGCTGGGCGCGCGGAATCATTCAAAGCTTGCAGAACACCCACCCGTTCCGAACTCCTGGTCTGTCATTCCAAGGAAAGCTTGCCTATCTGTGGAATTTCCTCTACTGGTGGTCGTTCGTTAACCGCTTGATATTCATAACCTCACCGATTCTGTTTGCATTGTTCAATTTCAGAATCGTTGTGACTGGCTTGGGATCGTTGATACTCATCTGGCTGCCCGCATATATCTGCTATGCGTCGGCAATGCGCTTCCTCTCCGGATCCGTCAGAAACCAAAGGTGGAGTCAGGTCATTGACACCATATTGATGCCATACATGATTTTCCCCGTGTTGCTCGAAACCCTGCACATTCACCAACGCAGCTTCAAGGTCACTGATAAGCGCAACGTGGCCCTAGGAGCACGTGCCAAAAGTAACCTACTACTGGCTGTCCCAAATATCATACTGCTGCTCTTCACCCTCGCTGCACTCGTTCATTTTGTCTGGGGCAAATATGGCTGGTCGCTGTTCTTCGGCTCGGTCATCATATTCTGGCTGACATACAATCTGGTTTCTCTCACATACTCGTTGTTCTTCATGCTTGGGCGCCCCGCATACCGGCGCAGCGAACGTTTCACCGCGCACGAACAGCTAGACATCAACCTGGGAGGCCAGATTTACAAGGCTTACACCATTGACATTTCTGAGGAGGGCATGGGCATCCACTCCGACGTGTCCTTGTATTTTGACGAGTCTCAGGACGTTGCGCTGAGAATTCATACCGACCGTTATGAATCCGAGCTGCTTGGCCGCATGATCTATGCGCAGCAGGTGGACGATGGCTGGCGATACTCCCTTGTGGTCAGGGCCAAAACAATTGCGGATCAGCGCAAATTCTTCCAAATCATTTATGACCGACAGCATGCACTACCTCAGCAGATGGATTTCTGGGACACCGCCTACGACGATTTTGTCAGAAACGTAATGAAGCGATTGCAAAAGCCAAGCACCGCGTTCAATCGATTTTCAACAATGGTCGTTCGCGATTCGGTACGTTTCGATGATGGAACAATCTGCACTCGCGCATCCATAGGATATCGCAGCTGGACTGTGGCCCATCTGCAAGCAGCGACAGGAATGGACACGATACCATCACGGCTTTCATTCACCACGGAATCCGGAATGAGGATTGAGCTTATGCGGACAGGACAGATGCATGGCGATGAAGAGACATTGCAGGTTGCGAACCTGCATGAGCTGGCCTCGTCAGGAATGGTGAGCGGCGTGATTGAAAATATCGCAGCAACCGTCACTCACCCTGTGGACCACTGATTCTCATGATTTCACGATTCTCTGCTGCACAATCGACGCAAACCGTAAGCACACACTCTCAAGAAGCCTCAGCATGATTATTGTCACCACCATTGCAATGATTCTTTCGTACTTCGGATATGGAGCGGCTGCACGTATGCTCCATGTTCACAAGGAATTCATACCTATACTCGTTCTGTCGAGCATCGGCTGCGCCACATATATCTGTGGCATATTCAATCAGCTGGAAACTGGCTCATTCACCATTCTTGCCGTAGGACTGGCGCTGCTGCTCATCATCGTCGCATGGCGCTATGCTCGCCCGCTGACGCGTGGAAAGACCGACGGTCATGTTCGCAGAACCTCCAAGCCGTGGCTTCCATCATTATTTGATACCCTGTTCGTCATCGGAATCATCTGTTTTGTATTTCTGCTGCACTCCAGCAGGCTTGTACATTACGATAATTTCTCACACTGGGCCATCGCCCTCAAGGAAATGCTACTCACCAACGCATTCCCGACAGTGCATTCTGAACTCATCAGCTTTCTCAACTATCCGCTTGGCACGACCTCATTCCTGTATTATGTGTGCAGCTTTGCTGGCCATTCACAAGCCGTCATGATTCTCGGTCAAAGCATGCTGATCTTTGCGGCCTTCTACGCAGTGTTTGGCATCATCGAGCAGCAGAAACGATTCCTTCTCTACGCTTTCCTGGCGTGTGGGTGCTCAATACTTTCCATATTCAACATCACGATCAGAATCAACACCCTTCTTGTCGATTTCATTCTTCCTGTCTTAACGCTTGCCATTCTTGCAATCGCCTACCGGTATGGCGATCATCTCGTCACCGCTTCTGCAATCATCGCACCCATTGCCGCATTTCTGATGATTGTCAAGGTCACTGGCATAGTGTTTGCATCCATAGCGCTCCTGTATCTCCTGCAACGGCTGCTCACCAACAAACGCTGGAAAAGCTGGGCCAACTGTGTCGCAGTACTTGGGTTCTCTGCAGCATCGTTCTGTACCTACGCCCTATGGCAATGGCATCTCAAGATTACCGGCATTGCTGCGCTCTCTCAGAAATTCAGCAGTAATGCAACCGACGTTGCATCGGGAGGGTCCGCGAAAACCGGTGCGCAAATACACCACATCATCACCGCCTTCACCCAGGCTTCCCTAGATCTGAACACGCGAGCGGCTCAGGGAATATTGGCTGCCAATATCATAGCGATTGTGGTTTGTCTCATTGTTGCATTCACTCGCGCGTGGCGTTGGAATCTTTGGAAATGCCTCATTGCCACGGATATTGTTCTTGCACTGTATTATGTAGGAATTCTTGCCTTATACATATATTCCATGCCTCAGTCGGAGGCTCAGAACCTGGCAGGTTTTGACCGATATTCCAATAGCATCGTGGTGCTGTTCGTCGGAGCGTTGTTCATGTGTGCGACCATTGACATAGAGCGGAGCTTCCGTTTCCGTGTCGGTGAGGTTCCCGCATATCGCTCCTTCAAAACCTTTGCAACAAAGAATCTCTATCAGCAGGCAGTGGTGGCATGCACTGCCATCGCCCTATCAATTCTCTTATCTGAATACAATGGTCTCAGTTCAATCATCAAGGCTTATCCCACCACCTTGCCTGCCACGGTTTCACAGGTTACCGCAGACGCCTGGCCCAAGCATGGAGCTGTGGATACCACCAAATACCTCATCTATGGTCATGACACCGACGGTCAGGCCACCGATTATTACATGCAGTATGTGGTCAAATACTATCTCTATGCACCCCATGTGGATGCCATAGTCAAGTTCTATGAGCCCAATATGGACAATCTGCTCAGGAAATACCAATATCTCGTCGTTCTGCAAACGGACAGCACCGAAATGAGGCTGCTTCAGCGCCATTATGGAGTCAGCGGATCCACAGGCTTCTATCGGATAGTGAAATCACATAACGCCATCACGCTTGTTGCAGAGGGAATCAGATGATGGCAACTGCATGGCGACTTGTTGAGACACGTCAGCATGCATAGGCATAACGAGCACGATAGCTGTTATGACCACAATAACGGCCCCTCCAAGCTATTGTGGATACTAGAACCGATATGCTTACATGCTTGGCCATACTTGGTTTGGGAGCATTTCCAACCCTGAAATGTGCAATCGTATCCCTGTTTCCACGGCATCGATAGGATGCCCGTAGAGAAAGCCCTGAACCAGATGACCGCCAAGGCTGCTGATGAGCTGCTCCTGATGTTTGGTTTCCACGCCCTCGAAAACGATTTCCACATTCAATTGTTCGCACACGTTCAACAGTCCTCGCACCAAGGTCTGCGTTACGCTCTGCTCCAACTTGTCAACGATGCTTTTATCAATCTTGATGGCGGCAACAGGCAGCGATGAGAGAATTGAAAGCTCCGAATACACGGTTCCCGAGTCATCAAGTGAAATATCGATCCCGTTTGATCGAACAAAGGCACCTACCTCGTCCAAGGTCTTCCCATCAGCGTGCGACATCGATTCCTCGGTGATCTCAACGATGATTCTCAAATTCTGATATCGCTTCATCGCAGCGATGAGATGAGCCTCGAACAAGGGGTCAAGCATGTCGTTCAGCGTTGCATTGATGGCAATAATCTGCAAATCCGATTCGATCTTGTTGAAAACAGCCATATCAGCCGTAGAATGCAGCAGCATGGAATCAGACAATGCCGAGGTCAGCGATCTTCTGTCGGCAGTTTTGACAATATCTGCAACTGGTATATCGCCAAGCTTTGGATCGTGATATCGCACCAATGATTCAAGAGCATACACCGTTCTCGTTCGAAGATTGACGATGGGCTGGTAATATACCTGAATCACATCTTTTTCAATGGCGCGGGCAACAATCTCCTCGATTTCAGCTTGACTTGGCAATGAGCGCTCGCAGCGTCCTTGCTGAGTGTTCGCAGGATAACGCTCAGGCACGGTTGCAACGGTACCGTTTCCGCCGCGAAGGTCAGGCTGGATCGTACGACTCGTCACACCTCTTCGAGACTCATACATGCGCCGGTCAGCCTCTTCCATCAGCCTGCGATAATCCTTGCCGCTGTCGCCGATGGAAATGCCGAAGGATATCTTTATCGGCACCAGTCCCCCTGATGTGGGGACGACTTTGTTCACGTACCGTGCAACATGTTTAGCTAAAGTCTGCACTTCCTGAAAGTTGCCGATGCCACTAAGAATGATGACGAATTCATCGCCGCCAAGTCTGGCGACCATATGCTGCGCATCAACCGCCGAGCGCAACCGCCGAGCAATGATCTGAAGAACCTCGTTACCCACTTGATGTCCATACGAGTCGTTGATTCTCTTGAACTTGTCGACATCAATGAAAATCATTGAGCACACAGGATTGCCCGCACTCTCCTGCTGCTCGGAAAATGTGGCTTCAAAGGCGCGATAGTTTGCCAGACCTGTCAATGGATCGGTGTTTGCAGCCTTTTGCAGGCTGCTGGTCTCCATCCGAATTCTGTAGATGACACGCAGCATGGAGGCAATGAGGTTAACGACCAGATTATCAACTTCATCGAAGGACCGGTTCCAGACCGATCGCGTTATCGCAATATGTAATGGCCCATGGGTTGACGATATTGCACCGGAAACCACGGAACTCTCATAACCGTTGTCGCGCGGCGTCGCAGAGCTCACGCTCACCTTCATGTACGGATACATCTTCGACATCAGCTGCTTGGTGCTATACATGACATCTTTGGTTGAAAGCGACAGCGAACTGGAGGCGGCATCCAAATATTCCAGACGATGACGTTTGGAAAGACTGTTGATTCCCAAATTGCCCAATCGGAACAACGCTGAAAGCAGCACAAGCGACAGCAGAATGTTCGCGGCGGTGTCCCATTGCGGATCCGGCATTATTCTCGGAAACAGCCGCACCGAGAATATCAATGTCGTTATTCCACACAGCACAAAGGGCTTTACAATAACCAGTTTCCAATCAAGATGTTTCAGATTTCCCGGAAAGGTGCCTTCCCTCAATGCGGTGATCACACACGCGATGCCAATTCTGGACGTGGTGTAGCTGAGACAGAAAACAAGCAGGACATAGATCACGATATTGGGCAGGACGACGGTGGTGCGATACATGTCATCCACATATCGTCCAATTACTGCCGACGGCAGTACCGATACCATCGTTGACAGGATGGCGGCAAGCGCCCACGCTATTGATTCGGCCCAGATCATGTAGAGAACCGACAGCACGCACACGACGATTATCCCTATCGTCCAAGGCTGCGGCACAAGCATGGCGACGTTCAGCAGAACCAGATCGGGACCGAAACCAAGCAGCAGGTTGTCACCGGTGATGTGCGGACACAGCATGGCCGACACGAACAGCAGCGCAAACCAGAACATCCATAGAAGCGGGGTTGCCTGAAGAACTGAGATACCACTGAAAATTGCCAAAATAATGCTGGCAGCAGTGAAGAAAAGGATGCATAGAACGAAACGAACTTTTCGCTGGGCCAGATGACTCATAATCATACTTGTTGCACGCATGTAATCCATCCTCAAGTCTGACGCGTCGGCATAACATTTGGCATTCCTCATACTTTGCGTTCCACCAGCGAAAAGCACTGTGGGTTTCAGACATCATTGTACAAGTGTTGCAAATCATTCAGAAGCCCGTCAGCTGCCCAGCAGACAATAGCGCGCTTGCAATGGCGACATGAGGATGTCGAAAGACTACGACAAGCATATTCAAGATGCTATGCGTGCCCACGATATGGCATTTATGAGCATGAAACTGCGAAGAAGTCACCTCTCATACAACCGATGGAGCTATTTCGTGGAGACGGTATCGTGACCGGGGTCAGCGACCCTTGCCGAATGCCCGAAGGCGAACGCCGTTCCAATCGTGCGAAATTGTCAGAGGCATCGCCGCGTTCATGCCAGCTGTTTTGGCAGCGTTCTCTACTGTGCTGGCGCTTGGAGCACCGGTTCGGCCGGGTTTAGGGCAAAGAATCCACAAGGGACCATCATCACCCAGTACGGTATATGCATCGACGATGGTGTCTGCCAGATCATCCTCGGCATCACCATCCCGCCACCAAATCACAACGCCATCTACGGCCGAATCATAGTCCTCATCAACAAGGTCTTCGCCTGTAACGTTTTCGATCTGAGAGCGGATGCCGTCATCGACATCATCGTCCCATAACCACTCCTGGACTATGTTTCCAGGGTGGAATCCGAATTCTTCTGCTTTCTTGGTTGTCGCTTGAGCCACGCCCTAAGCATAACAAGATAGGCGAACAGAATGTAAACAATGAGCGTCAGATGTGGAAAAGAATTCAAAATATGAACACGGCTTAACTTTTCATGCAGCCCTGTAATTTCTGGAAGAACGGCAATTTTTCAAGGGCTGCACCGCTCTTTGCGGACTAGCCAGCATCCATGGATTGCGCCCTACTGCCGAGAAACCGTGCACTGTGGCAGCGTGTCACCCTTGCCTTGACCGATGGCGACAAGGGAAGAATACGCATCCGAAATCGTCGATACCTTCACCACATGCAACCCCGTTGGAATATGGCCGACGACTTCATCGCAGTTTGATGCCGGAGCAAGGAACCATGTTGCGCCATCGCGCAGAGCACCCAGCATCTTGAGCCGAATGCCGCCTATGGCGCCAACCTTGCCGGCAGCGTCCATGGTTCCGGTGCCCGCTATGGTTTTCCCACCGGATTCATTCTGTGGAGTGAGTAGATCAATCGCACCCAAGGTATACATCATTCCCGCTGAAGGCCCCCCGATATTGTCTACATGCATCGATATCGAATACTTTGACGTATCGATGCCCTTCGTCTTGAGGAAGGCGCGTGCCTGCGATTCCGCCGCTTTCTGGGAACCGCTCATCTCGGCCTTGTTTTCCTTCTGGTACTGGTCGAGCGTCTGGCCTGTCGGAACGATAACTTCGCGCGGAAGCACGTCGGCATGTCTGCTGAACCATGAAGCAAGCGCCTGTAGGTTAGTCACTGGGTATCCAGGAATCCCCTGAGCATTCACCGTCACGAGCAGCAGCGAACCCTTGTCCCTGTATGTCTTGCCACCAGTAATGCTCATCACTGACTGCTTGCCCGATTCGGCAAGCACATTTCGTGTGGGTCCTGGAGTCTCGATCACGTATGGCGAGGGCATCACCAGCATGATGACGGCAAGCACAAATCCAATGGTTCCCAAGAGATACGAGGGCGAACGGCGTGCAAAGAAGTCCCGGCCACGCCCACGCACCACCTTCAATGCGCCTTTGGCTGACATTGAAGCTTTCCACTGCTTAACGCTCATGACTCTAATACTATTGAAAACACAGACATGGATACTGACATGGATACTGACATGAACCAGATATGAACGCTTCGATGTTCCCAGATGACATTTCCCTAGGAGGAAGAGACACCGAGGGCTTTACAGCAATGTCGGATTCTCTGAAAGTTTTCTGGGAACACCATCCACCACAGACGTGTAATCTAGTCAGCACAGGGAATCACCAATCACTTCGATACGGACGGACGTTATGGACGAGAATGCAATTCACCAATGGCTTATACAATGCTTTGGGCCGGTGCAGGGAGAGGCCGCATGGGCTCAATTCTCTCAGCTGCCCGATGAGGTGCGTGACCAGATTCTCTCTCAAGGTGCACAAGGGCTGCCCAAGCCCGAAGAGGTGCAGTCCCTGATTAAGGCTTTCTCAGCAGGAGGTCTGAACACCACGGACGATGTGGAACGCACGATTGAAAAGGGGCCGGTCAACACTGACCTTGCCAAGTCAATTGCTTCAAGCACCATTGCCTCCGATGGAGCTGAAAGCACGGTCACGGCAGAGGAGGCGCAGACGGCTCGCGAGGCAATCAGCGCTTCAGGACTGTGGCTTGATGCCATCAGCGATTTCAATCCAGCACCTGGCGACATGCAGGTTCTGACTCGTGATGGCTGGCTTGAGAGCACGATTGCCGCATGGGCACAGTTCTCAGCGCCGGTCGTTCAATCAATGAACGATGCCCTCTCCGCAGTCTTCACCGAACGTTTTGGAGATTCCTTCGAAAGCCAGGTTTCAGGAATGTTTGCAGGGCCCGTCCCGATTCCGATTCCCGACAATCTCAAGGATCCAGGCACCCTGATGAAGCTTCTGGGCAACACGTCCTTCTCCATGCAGCTGGGACAGGGTGCTGGCAAGCTGGCCAAGGAAATACGCGGCAGCTTCGATCAGGGCATCGCATTGCAGTCAAATCCTGCGGGCGCTCTGATACCGCAGAACATCTACGAATATGCGCAGTCCCTTGAGCTTGACGTGCATGAGGTCATGAGCTTCCTTGCATTGCGCGAGCAGTCATATGCTCGTCTCTATGCTTCGGTGCCGTGGCTGATGCCACGTTTCGAAGCGCTGATCGGCAAGTATGCGCGCGGCATCACCATCGACCTCGATGCCATGGAAGATCAGCTCCGCGATGCCACCGACATGAATCCCGAATCGATCGCCGGTGCCGTGAACCTGACCAACGTCGGAGCCTCTGACACTCCCGAACAGCAAGAGGCTTTGCACAGTCTGGGCGATCTCCTCGCACTGGTCGAAGGATGGGTTGACTGCGTCGTGTGGCGGGCAGGCATGGCACACATTCCACATATTGAACAGCTTCGTGAGATGACTCGTCGTGAGCGTGCTGTCGGCGGACCTGCCGAACAGACCTTTGAATCGCTGATTGGCTTGGAACTGCGTCCCAAACGGCTGCGTGAGGCTTCACAGATCTGGGAGCAGCTCACTGCAGAAGGCGGTCAGGAACTTCGCGATTCGAAATGGAACCATCCAGATTTGCTCCCCACCTTGCCATCCGATCATGACTCCATCGAAGGAACTGAAGGCACGAAAGGTATCGCTGGCACAGCGGGCACTACTGGCTCGGATCAATCGGCATCGGGATCCACAGCTGCATCCGAAGCATCTTCGACCGGCCCCAGCAAGATTGACTGGGATGCGGAACTCAGCAAGCTACTGAATGACAATGACGCTGCTAGCGACGATGCTACTGACGGTAACGATAATGATAACGGCGATGCGGGTAATGATGCCGGTAATGGAACAGGCAAGGCCGCCGGCACAGGCAAAACGGGCACTGACAATTCTGACGGCACCGATACCCCTGACAACTCAGACAGCCCCGATAAGAACTGACTAATGACTGCTTCGTGGCCGTTATGCCGACGATTATGCCCGGCTGCGAAGCAGAAACCGACTTGGCTTGCGTTCGGTGTATCCGTTGCCGCGAGCGCTTCTGGCGAAAGAAAGCGTGAGCACATCCTCGGCTCTTGTGATGCCGACGTACATGAGCCGTCTCTCTTCTTCGAGATTGCCATCCTGCCCCGATCCGAACGGAATGAGTCCTTCTGAGCATCCAATGATGAACACGTGGGAGAACTCTAGGCCCTTGGCTGCATGAATGGTCGAAACCGTAACGGTTCGTAGCGCATTTCTCGCCGCCTGAGCCTCTTCCCCGTCAGCGGATGCGCCTTTCAAAGCGCGACTCAAGTCCTGAGCCTTGCCAGAGTCGACGGTCGAGCTCTGCCATCCTGAATCGGTGCGAACCTGATATCGGATGTTCCTCTCGCCCAACGCGGCGCACACCGCTCGCTGCTGGGCGTTCACACGAGTCAGAATGGCAATGGATCCAATGTCTTTGTCGGCTTTCATCATGCGTGAAATGCGCTGTGCGATGGCTCCGACTTCACTCGAATCATCGGGGAATACCACTGTGTTGACGCGTTTGCCTTGCTTGCGCGGTGATTTTAGTGAGAGATATGTCGCGCTTTCTGGACTCTTCGAAAGCACCATGTTCGCATAGTTCACGATCTGTGGCGTTGAGCGATAATCCGTATTGAGTTCGACATCGGCTGCAAGTGGTCCAAACTCCTCAGCGAAGTGACGCAGATAGTAGCTGCTTGCCCCGGCGAATGAGTATATCGTCTGCGCCGCGTCACCAACGACACAGACTGACTTGCCTTTGCCCATCCATAGCTGCAAGAGTCTGTGCTGGAGCGGGGAGACATCCTGATATTCGTCAACGGTCACATGTTTGGTGCGTTTTCGAATGCTCTCGGCCGCTTCGGGATGACGTTCAATGATGTTGCAGTCGATCAGCAGCATATCGTTGAAATCGATCTGATTGCGACTGGACTTCTCCTGTTCGAAGGCCGACATCACCGCTGCCATCGCCTGCGGGTCAAGATCTGCAGGCGGTACCCGATGCAAGGCAGAGCATACGCGCTCATAATCCTGAGGAGCGATCAGCGAGACCTTCATCCAAGCGATCTCAGCAAGAAGGTCTCGCATCTGCATGGCATCGATGTCGTCAGTGCCCGACACACGTTTCAGCGCGACGGCAAGCAAGGCTCTGGGATCTTGAATAATCTGCGGGAATGGCGCATCGCTGAGCTCATACCAGACGTTTCTGATCTGAGCCAATGCCGCAGCGTGGAAGGTTGCTGTCTGTATTGCCTCGCTTGCTCCCAGACTCATCAGCCGAGTTTTCATCTCTTCGGCTGCCTTGACGGAGAAGGTTACGGCCAATGTTTCACTGGGATTCCAGGCCCCTATCGAGCACGCATAGGCGATGCGGTGGGTTATGGTGCGGGTTTTTCCGGCACCTGCACCGGCGATGATGCGCACTGGACCCTCGACCGTCGATGCGGCTGCAAACTGGTCGTCGTCAAGCGACTTCAGGATCTCGCTATCATGGGGGTTTTCTGCGTGCAAAATTGTCACTCTTTCATTGTCTGAGGCATGGCAGACTTCAACTGGTGGTGTGCGTGTATTACTGTGGAAACGTGACCATTGAAAGCAACCTTACATTGGCGGCATTGGCATCAGCCACCATGCCGAACATCGCCGTGTCCGGAATCAGCGATGGTGAACAGCTCTCTGCCCAGGACATTGCCGCAGGGATACGCACTGCCGTTATTCGAGACACCTCGGGACGGCTCTATGATGTCATCGCTGCAGCCAAACCACAGGGCAAGAAATTGCTCAAATCGCAGGTTCAGGCAGCTCAAGCCTTGTCTCGAGCGCGGGAGACTGCAGGTCTAGGTTTTTCAATAGAACGCATCGTGTCCTACCAGGCTGGAGACAATCCTAACGCTTCGACGGGTTCTACCGCCGTCGTGATGGCAGCCCATTGCGAAGGTCATCCCCGCAAACTCGGCGCACTTACCATCGACGAGTGCATGGCAGTCGGCACCGCAATCGGGGCCATACATCGCATGCGACCCAACTTTCTGAAGGATGAATCCTATCCATGCTACGCCACCGAGCACATACACAAACAGCTCACTGGCTGGATTCGTACGTTGGCCAAGGCGGGTCACATCCCTCAAGAGATAACGTCCAGTTGGGCTCAGATCGTTGAGACAGAGGGTCTGTGGTCTTTCAACACATGTATGGTCCATGGTGGTTTCCACGATGGCGACATCATATTCAATGGCTCCAATCTCACCGGTATCCATCGCTGGCAGAACATGCAGATGAACGATCCGGCAAGGGACTTGGCGTGGATTTTCGCAAAGCTTGATGAAGAGCACCGCAATGCGCTGCTGTCGTCGTACGGACGCATGATGGGTTCCAGACTTGACTCCCTCATCATGCTGCGAGCCAATCTCTGGCTTCAGATGGAAAAGGTCAGCGACCTGATTCAGGCACTCGACAGTGCCAACAACGACGCCATCGTTACCTTCCGCGCCGAGGTGGAGCGCCTCGCCCATCAGATTGCGATGAAGAATGTCGACATGCCGAAGGCACCTGTCCATCGCAATCCAAATCCGGACGCACCATCAACCATCACCGTTGGCTCCCTACTTGCTTCTGAAAGCGGTTCCGACGCTTCGCATAACGATGCTGCAGCCGCATCGCAGTCCGTGCCGCAGTCCGTGTCACAGCCTGCCCCACATGCTTTGAACGCCGCCGAGCAGTTAGACAAGCGCAGCGATCTTAACTCGGACAATCATCCAGACGACCACCCAACAGAAGTGGTTCAGGCGGCGGAAGTTACCGATCGGCATCAGCAAGATCTCGAGACAATCGTCATTCCCGTTCAGGAACTTCACGATGCTGTCGGCGAACACAATCAGACGAAAGACAACAGTTAACCATAGAATGCCTGAGAGATGACTTGAACAATGACTTGAGAGTTCCACCTTGTAATGCAAAGGGTTGTAATGCAAAGGGTTGTAATGCAAAGGGTTGTGATTCAAACGGTTGGAATTCGAACGGTCAGCAGAGACATCGAGCAGCATCAATGATTCGGAGGAATACATGGAAATCGAAATTGGCATCAGAAACGTTGCACGAGCGCTCAACTTCAACGTTGATGCCACAGCGGACGACATTTCAAAGACTATCGATGATGCCGTTGCCGGCAACAAGCCCATCGATCTGACCGACAGCCGCGGTCGCCGCATCGTTATCCCGACCGATGCCCTCGGATATGTGGTGATCGGCTCGGATATTGCCCATCCAGTCGGTTTCGGAGCCCTCTAGCCTCGTTTCCACAGTGTGCTTAGCTTCATTGTGAACTCTTTAAAGTATAAAACCCTGTTTTTGGCCTGAATCACCTGTTTTTTTGCCGAAAACAGGGTTTTATACTTCTTGAAGTTCACAATGAACGCATTGTTCTCAGAGCAGGGGCAGAATTCCGCGTTCTGCGATTGCTGCAGCCACGATTCCGGGCGCAGTGTTTTCGCCGAGCAGGTTCGGTTTGCCCTTGCCATGCCAGTCCGAGCCGCCGGTCATGATCAGATGATGATCTCGTGCGATGCGCGACAAGCGCTGTCGCTGGGCCTGATCGTTATCGCGATGCCAGATTTCAAGACCGTCAAGCCCTTCAGCAATCAAGGTCTCTATCTGCGCATCCGACAGCAGTTCAGCATTGCGGGCGATAGCTCCGGCATGAGCGACCACCACGACTCCCCCGGCAGCATGCACGCATCGGATGACTTCATGAGTCGATGGTGAAGGCGTAGGAAGATAGTACTGACTCGAAGACGAGCAAATTCCATCGAAAGCCTGCGATCTGTTGCCGTAGACTCCGGCCTGAACGAGTGCATCAGCGATATGAGGACGGCCTACCGTCGTTTTCTCGCCCTCGCCGACCTGAGCGAGCACCGAATCCCAGGTTATCGGATAATCCTTGGCTATTGCCTCAACCATCTGCTGCGTTCTCTTCAACCGTGCCTGGCGAGTGGACGCAAACAGATCGATCATCACCTCGTTCTCAGGGTCGTAGAGATACGCAAGCATATGCACTGAGGTATGCATGTCATACGCGGTAATTTCACTGCCCCGAATCACGGGAAAGTCGTATTGCTTCGCAGCGTGTGCCACTTCATCCCAACCCGCATAGGTGTCATGGTCGGTGATGGCAACCCCCTGAAGGCCCAGTTCCTTCGCCTGCTTCACCAGTTCCGTAGGGGTATATGTGCCATCGGAAAACCGGGTATGGCAATGGAGATCCCACCGTGCGGCTGCAGACAATGCCTCGTTACTTTCAGTCATACGTACTATCGTAGGCTTAGAATCGAAAATACTGTTGTAGGGACAATCCTCGTTGTCTCACAGTGTCTTATACAAATGTCATATACAAGTGTCATATACAAAGGATTGTGAATGACCACACGTGCACATGGTTACGGCCCTGAAGATGGCAGTAACAGCTCCTCGCTTACACACAATGATTCCATCGAAAGCATCGACTCCCCTGATTCCAACGGCCCAGTCGGCAACAACCCATTCGACCGTCTGACCGGATGGCGTCACAGCGCAACATGGACCTATCTGGTGATGCTGGTAGCCTCGCTCGGCGCGCTGCTGGTCTCGTTCATTCTTTCGGGTGAGACACTGGAACTGGCCAGACATCCCAACGCCAAACTCGAATGTGATGTCAATGCGCTGGTCTCCTGCTCCACCGTCGCCCAATCTTGGCAGGCAGAAATAGTGCATGTTGGCAGTTTGAGCTTCCCGAATGCCTTCTTCGGCATTGCCGCTGAATCGATTTTCACCACTCTCGCCGTTCTTGGTCTGGCTCGTGCGCGCACGCCCCGCTGGTTTACCATCGCCACCTGGTGGGGTGGATTGGCTGCTTTCCTCTATGCTTACTGGCTGTTCTCCCAGTCCATGTTCGTCATCAATGCCCTATGCCCTTGGTGCCTCTGCCTGATGTTCGCCACGACGATTCAGTTCATGGCATTGAGCCATGCGACCGTCAGCGTGCATCGAATTCCCAGCTCGGAACGATTCGGCGCACTGGCCAGCGGTCTTGCAAGCTATTATCGGCTGCACTTCGATCTGATGGTCGATGTGCTGTGGATCGTGGCAGTCGCAGCCCTGATTCTGATTGACAAGGGTGCCGCTATTTTCTGAGTTCTATTCTGGCGACGATGCGTGCCGCTCCGGTGAGTAGAACCCTATCGGCTTCGACATCAACACGCAGCGTTCCGCCAGGTACGCCAATGGTCCAATGGCTGATCCCCGTGAAGCTGCGAAGCACTGCCGCACTTGCACACAGGCCCGTGCCGCAGGACAGCGTCTCGCCAACCCCGCGTTCGTTCACCCGCATGTTGGCCCTTCCCGCATCGGCATGCGCATCAGCGGAAAGGACTTCCAGGAATTCAACGTTTTGACCTGATTCCAGCACAGGCTCGATGATTGGCGCTTTCGTGAGATCCAACTGCGAGACCTTACCCAGATCGGATTGTGCGGCCTGCTGTCTCAGCGTCGTGTTCTCGCTCTGATTCTGTGCCACGACAACGATATGGGGATTGCCCAAGTCAGCATACGTTCCCACGGCCTGTCCTCTGGCGGCGGGCAAAGTCACCACATAGTCGTCCGGCGAGCCCACTGACCACGGGCCCATGTCTACCTGGAAGAGTTGGGTGCCCAACACCGGATCATCGGGAACTGCGTGGATTGTTTTTACTCCGGCACGCGTGCCAAGAATGAAGGCATGACTGGAATGGTCGGCAGACGCATCAGACACCGTAGTATCAGACACCATTGAGGCACCATTCTGCGCTTGGATACCGGCGTTATGGGCTTCTGCCTGTATCTGCGCTACAGTCTGAGCAAACAGCGCCGAGACTCTCGTTCCATTCCCACACATTTGCGCCAAGGAGCCGTCAGCGTTGCGGTAGTCCATGAACCATTGCACACCATCACCTTCGAGGGATGCGACGGTCGCCTCATCCAAATCCGAAACATTACGAGGATGGGTAAGTCTGATCAGACCATCGCCGCCGATGCCGAAATGTCTGTCGGTGATGCGGCGAACCTCTGCTGCAGTGGGTTCATACTGCCCTTCAGGGTCGGCATATATGACAAAATCATTGCCAGTGCCGTGGCCTTTGTACACTATGTCGGGAATGCTCATGTAAGTAGCCTATGGCGATGCGGCGACCGTTTTGGCCGTTGGCATGTGTAGGCTAAGGGACAAAGGAGGGGATCAGATGACTGGTACTGCAATCATTGACGTTGGCGGAGGATTCAGATCCATTTTTGGAGCGGGAATTCTTGATTATTGCGATGAGCGAGGCATCTCCTTTGACCATTGCTATGGAGTCTCCGCAGGAAGCGCCAACCTTGCATCCTTCCTGGCGCGGCAACCGGGTCGCACGCACCGCTTCTATACGCAATATGCCTTCCGGCGAGAGTATGCGAGCGCCACCAATTTCCTCAAGGATCACAACTTCGTCAACCTTGATTACGTATACAGCACATTGTCGAACCATGACGGTGAAGATCCGATGGACTTCGAGGCGCTGAAAAACAATCCAAGCAAGCTGACCGTGGTGGCGTGCAATGCCGAAACCGGCCAGGCCGTGTATTTTGACAAGTCAGAGATCACGCAGGATCACTACGATATCTTCAAGACATCGTCCGCTGTTCCTGTGGCCTGCGAACCCTATGTGTACAAAGATGTTCCCTATTTTGATGGCGGCATCGCGGATCCTGTGCCGGTGCAGCGTGCGATTGATGACGGCTATGACCGCATCGTGCTGGTACTCACACGGCTCAAGGATGTGCTGCGCGAACAGCATAAGGACATCATGCCCGCGAGAATTCTTCGACGAACGTATCCCAATTCGGCTGAACGGCTACTAAACCGTTACAAGACCTATAACGACGAGGTGGCATTGGCCAAGAACTACGAAGAGGAAGGCTCCGTGCTGATTCTCGCTCCTGACGATCTCTGCGGCCTCGATACGCTAAGCAAAAGCTATGAAGGACTCGAACGCATGTATCGCAAGGGTTATGCTGCTGCCGCTCACATCCAGTCATTCCTCACTCGCTGACTGACCAGCAGACTCAAAGCACACACTGACTAAGCGAATAGCTGCCTGAAGCCATTGTTGCTGAACATGAAACAGACATCCCCATGCACGCCATATCCGGTGCATGGGGATGTCTGTGTTTGTTCGAAACTGTTTGTTCGAAACTGTTTGTTCGAAGCTGTTTGTTCACAACTTGCTTGTGAAAGCAGTCCAGTGGAAGCTGCCTATTCTGGGCTCGCCTGTTGAGCCTTACTTCTCTGCGGTCAGCGTTGCCTGCGTAACCTGGTTGAAGAGCTCGTTGTATCCGCCTGGAGTCGATGCTGGAAGCACGACGGTCTTCGAGTTTGGCGATTCGGACAGCGAACGAACGACATCGAGATACTGGTTGAACAGCACCACATTGTTCACATCGTTGATTTCCATGCCAACACCCTGAAGGCTCTTAATCTGGTCGACAATGCCGTTTGCAATCTCTCGACGATAGTTGGCCTGACCTTCACCCTGCAACCTGGTACGCTCGGCCTCTGCAGCGGCCTGGGTTTCAATCTGAATCTGCTGAGCCTGTGCGCGTTCACGTGTCGCTTCCTTTTCACGCTGTGCGGCGTTGATGGAATCCATCGCGTTCTTGACCTGCTGGGAAGGATCGATTGCCGTAACCAAGGTCTTGATGACGGAGAAACCGAACTTGGACATTTCCTGACCAACGGTCTTCTGCACGTCGGATGCGACATCATCCTTGCGAGCAAAGGCATCATCGAGCTTCAGTCCAGGGATTGCGCTTCGCAGTGCATCCTCGATGTATGATCTGAGCTGGCCTGCGGGGTCGCGCAGCTCATAGTATGCGGTGGCAACGTTCTCTGGATTGACGCGGAACTGCGTGGACACCACCACGGTGACGAAGACGTTGTCAAGCGTCTTGGTTTCAAGCTTGACGCTGAGCTGGTTGACGCGCATGTTGGTCTTCATGGAAATGCGGTCGACAATCGGAATCTTGGCGTGCAGGCCCGCATACGTGACCTTCTTGAACTTGCCTAAACGCTCGACGATGTAAGCCTGCTGCTGCGGCACCACATACAGGGCACCAAACAGAAGCAGGGCAATAAGCACCAGCACGATAATTACGGTTATGAGGCTACCAGTCATCTTTTCTCCAGATTTGTATGAGTTTCAATGATGTCAATATCGTTATGAATATTGACTTTCTCCCTTGTCCAAGCATATCAGCATTCGCTGCGCGAGCCTAGAAAAGTTCCATGACAGCGTCCAACCGCTGCCGCTAATGGCTGAATTCACCGAGTGAGATTGCGCCGCTGGAATCACATCACTACAAATGGTTGATAGCGGTTTTCTATGTGAAAGGAGTCGCGCATGGCGACATTAGGCAACACTGGAACAGAAATCTATCCACTCGTTCTAGGAACCAACACCTTCGGATGGACCAGTTCGGAGCAGGATACACGCACGGTTCTGGACGATTTCGTCAGTGCAGGCGGCAATCTTATCGATACGGCAGATGTCTATTCAGCTTGGGCTCCAGGCCATTCCGGTGGTGAATCCGAAATCATTCTCGGACGCTGGCTGGCAACGAGCGGCAAGCGCAGCAAGGTGCTCATCGCAACCAAGGTTTCTCAGCATCCGCAATATTCCGGTCTTTCTGCAAACAATATCGAGGCAGCTGCCGATGAGTCGCTGCTTCGTCTGGGCACCGACGTGATCGATCTCTATTATGCGCATTTCGATGATGAGAAGACACCGCTGGAAGAGACCGTTGCCGCCTTCGACAAGCTCGTCAAGGAAGGCAAGATTCGTAACATCGGCATCTCGAACTATTCGGCGGAACGCGTCGAGGAATGGTTCCGCATTGCACGCGACAACAATCTCACTCTGCCGGTCGCCCTGGAACCTCATTACAATCTGGTGACGAGACGCAACTACGAGGAGCATCTGCTGCCCGTAGCCAAGAAGGAGAATCTGGCCGTGTTCCCCTATTTCGCGCTCGCTGCTGGCTTCCTTACCGGTAAGTATCGCAGTGAAGACGATCTGAAAGGCAAACAGCGCGGAGGCATGGTCAAGGGATACTTCTCCAAGGAAGGACTTGACGTGGTTTCGGCAATGGACGAGATTGCCAAGGCGCACGATGTTGCCATAGCGAGCATCGCACTGGCATGGCTGCGTCATCAGCCTCAGATTGCCGGGCCCATCGCTTCAGCACGCATTCCCGAGCAGCTTACGGCATTGCTGGCATCGACACAGATCGATCTGTCCGCCGACGAGCTTTCGACGCTGGACAAGGTCTCTGCCACCGTTCCTGAGCAGTAGTTTCGACTCGTTGCAGTCCAAACTGTTCGAACGCTGAGCGCTCAAAACTCAGCGCTCAGCACGTTGTTCCCACTGCTCTCTGGTGATTCGTCGGAGTTCTTCATTCCGATAGATGTCACCGGGGAGCATGTCCATATGTATATGTTCCATGATGCACACGTGCTCGAATCCAATCTTGTCTTGAGCACGACCGGATTTGATGTTGTTCACGTCGTGTCTGCACCAGATCGTATGGAGTTTCAGATCCTTGAATCCATGCTCCAATATGGCCCCCGATGCCTGCGGGATCAGCCCTCTCCCCCAGAATGGCTTGCCAATCCAGAACCCCAGCTCCATCGTGTTGCCCACGCTGTCCTGTCCAGCTAGGTCGAGCGCCTCAATGTAGTGCATGACTTGTGGCGGAACTGCTTGCAGGCTTATCGAACCGATGGGCTTGTCGATAAGATCTTCATCCTCTGGATGTTTCAGCACGACGGCATAGCTCTGCGCGTTGCAGAGCACCGTTCGAATAACTGCGGCACTTTCCTCGGCATCTGCATGCGCGCTCCAACCGGCAGAGGGTCCGACATCAGGATCCTGCGCATATCGGTATAACGATGCAGTTTCCGCATCATCATTCGCTCTCCATGCTCTCAGAATCAGGTCTTCGGTCGTCAACTCTCGCATTGAACACTGTGTCTCTCTCATACAGCACAGTGTAGTGCCCTCGCAAACAGTGAACCCCACAAGTAATCGACATGAACGCCTATGCGCCGATTCCTTGCGGGGTTGATTGCTTTCAGAGCGAGATTCTGACAGGCATATTCGTTTGCACGGCCCAGTGCTCAGTCATGTGCTGCCAGATTCGGCTACTTGAAGAGCTGACTGTGTCGCCTGATAAGCACCAGGCTTCCACCAATGAGCAGAACCAGTGCTCCGATTGCCGCTATCAGAGAGACGTTGGCACCGGTCGAGGCCAAGGGCTTCGAAGCGGTCTCACCGCCTGCGTTATTGATTTGCGTTGGAGTCTTCGAAGCGTTCGGCGTTCCACCGTTGCCGGAATTGGTCGGAGCCGGAGTTGGAGCCGAGCCGCCATTCGAACCACTGTTGGAACCGCCATTCGAGCCGCCGTTATCGGACACGTTCTGCACGCTCGGCACCGCAGCGCCAGGAATAACCTTGACGACGTTTCCCTTGCTGTCGAGTTGCACAGTTGAGCTCATCGCAGCGGCGAGATCAAGGTTGTAATACCCCTGCGATTCCGCCTGCAGCGGTTCGTCGGATACCGGCAGAGCGGTCATCGCCAGCACCTCTCGACGCTGAGCACTGCTCAATGTCGGGTAGGTCGTGATCAGCAGGTTTTCCGCACCGGTCGGAACGTTTGCCACACTGGTGGAAGCTGCCTTTTGCAAAGCGCTAACCCCAGTTCCAACCTGGCTGAAACCGTATGTCATTCGGTTTTCATAGACCTTGATTGCAGAAGCGCGGTCTGTCACGGCTTCTTTGGATACCACATCGACGAAATCATTGCTGTATCCGTTCGTGCCGTTTGCTTTGGTAGCGGTGATGCATGCGGCCAGCGTCGAACCTTCGCCGTTTGCTTTGCACTGGGCGGTGAGATAGTTGACCAGCTCAGCGCGTGCAGGCATCAGCTGATCCTTCACGAACTCCGGATCGGACCAACGTGCTGCATTGGCAGCGTCACCATCCATGCGACCTCCAATGATGTCAAGCGGGTAATGCACGCCGAGCACGATGCGGTTGTTGCCCGCTTCGGAGCCTCGTGCAAGGATTTCAGGAGCAAGCTCTGGCAGCAAGGTGGCAAGACCGACCGCACCCGATGTCGCGTATGTGGTATGTCCCGAAGGGAACGAACCAGAGGTCAGCATGCCATTGTAAGATGGATCATGCTCGTTTCCATCGGCGCTTGTCCATACTGGTGCTTTGACGATGGGCACCGATGTTTCAAGCCCGGCGGCAGGATATCCGCCCTTCGTCCGGTCAACGTATGGACGTGGATGGTTGTATGCCTTCTTAGGCTTTGATGTCGATACGTAATCCCCCAAGGTCGATACGCCATAGCCACTTGCATCCGTCTGCATAAACAGCTTGGTAAACAGCGGCAACTGATTCTTCGCAATGCCTTGGTTCAGATAGGTTCCCAGCACTGGTCCGAGAGAGTCAGGCAGTGTCTCGCCCAGCTCGTAATCGGAATCGACCAACGCACGCTGAACCTGCTTCGAAGGAGTCGAAGAGGTTGAACCCTCGGCTGCCTTGTTGTTGATCGCCTGGGTGAGATCGTCATTTTCTTTGAGGATTTGAGCATTCTTTACCACGCCGACACCGAATGTGGATGGATTCTTGGAATCGAAGGGATTCGAAGCCTGCCACAGTGAGCTGAATCCGCTCAGGATGCTCATGAGGTCCGGTTGATTGGTATCCGATTCATAAACGGCGGTAT
Organism: Bifidobacterium sp. WK041_4_12; assembly: GCF_041080795.1. Classification (NCBI taxonomy): domain Bacteria; kingdom Bacillati; phylum Actinomycetota; class Actinomycetes; order Bifidobacteriales; family Bifidobacteriaceae; genus Bifidobacterium; species Bifidobacterium aquikefiricola. The sequence continues at coordinate 1,659,979 of NZ_CP129674.1, forward strand.
CCACGTTGAGATTCAATACGCGGGTGGTCTGGGTGGGATTGAAATTGTTGTCGCTGATAAGACTGACGTTGGCGATGTTGCCAGACTGCTTGGTGATGGCAAGGCCTTCGTAGTTGTCCATCAGCGGGTTCTTCTGCACTGCGCCCGGCTTGAGGGGTGCGTTAAGCGTGGAGCAGTTGACGAGATCGCCCAGGGTCGTGGCTGGCACGAAGTCTGAGGCTGGAGCAGAAGAGAGATTGGCGACATTGCTGACATCAGAGGCAGTCGTGATTGCGCTGATCTTCGAAAGAATGATGTCGTTGCCTGTCGTTTTGTTGTATGAACGTTGCAGCACGAGCGCGCTGTCGTCGGAAAGCAGCGCAATGTCGGACACACCCTTGGCACCGTCGGCAACATTGAATGCCACCTGCTTGGTGAGCTTCCATTGACCGGCCGCTCCAGCCTGATCGTCGCGATATACCAGGAAGCGTCGAATCAGCGACGTGCCCTGAACGCCGTCACCGGAAAGGCTTCCTTCCATGGATGCTATGACTTCGTGTCCGGCTGGCGAAACGCTCACGCCTTCGAGAGTCAGGTTGTCGGTCGCTTCGCCTGCCGGTGCAACGTCGAATCTGCTAGGAACGGCGAGCTCCTGCTGCTGAATTCCCTGACGGTTGTATATGCGGATTGACGGTTCCGTCTCCGAGCTGACCATGAAGTTTCCATCAGGCAGAACGGCGAGACCTTCATTGTCTGAATTCGTGCCATCATAAGGCGTTCCATCGGCATGCTTCAAGATGATCGGACTGCCGGTGATCTTGGGGCTGGCTAGATTGCCACCTATGAACCAGATTCTGGCTGACGTCTTGCCATTGTTGTCGAGTGAAGACACATACGAACCGCTGGTCTGATCCCATGCCAGCGATGAGAGTCCACCGACCTCTACGCCATCGGCCTGAACGCCATCGAGCGCATCCGAATAGCCTGAAAGACCGATATGTGCAGAGCAGGCATCCTGTGCTGTTGCCTGAACGTTTGTAGCTTCTGCTGCGGAAGCAGTAGGAGCCATGACAGCTGCCAGATTGGTGGCGGTCACGCACGTTGCGACAGCGACTGCCGCAAGCAGCCATCGCGACGCACGCATGTGTCGTTGCTTGTATACCATGTTTTCCCCTTATACCGTGCCCAAGTCCCTCTTCTTGCGTACTTCCAAATCATCATGCGCATTCGCGCCTATGGCTTGGGCTCCGCAGTACACCCTAGGGGTCGAATCTTGAGCGGTAGGCAACCGAGAGACAATGGCATGCTAACTTCAGGTGAATTTCAGGTATCACGCCTATTGCACAGACTGCAGATCGGATTGTGGTGTCGCTGAAAACACTGTGGGGGTTGAGCGGGAACAAGTCCCGTTCAACCCCCACAGTGTTCGTTATGGCGATGAGGCGTTATGCGCCTATATGCCTAACTGCCTATATGCCTCATGCAGTATGGCCTATGCGCGCTCGACTGAAACGCTCAGCTCCTGCGCCTGTTCATCGGAGTGAATCTCTACGCTAGTTGCAAGCGTCTCCTGAGCAATCAAATCGCGGAATTGCTCAACCTTCGCCGTGTCATCAGCCGGAACGTTCATCGTGAGCTTGATGCGATCGGAAATGTCAAAATCGGCTTCCTTTCGCGCATCCTGAACCACGCGAATGGCGTCGCGCGCATATCCCTCGGCAAGCAGATCAGCGTTTAGCTGCGTGTCGAGAATATCGAAGCCACCGGTCTGCAATGCAGTCGAAACGGAGTTTGCCTCTTCCTTGGCATCCTTCTCTTCGACCTGGTTCAGCACTTCGTATTCGCCCTCAACCAAAGGCAGCTCGCCGGAAGGCGTTTCCACGACAACCGAACCGTCTGGCTGCTGATGCCAGGCACCTGACTTTGATGCGCGAATCGCAAACTGTACCTGCTTGCCAAGTCGCGGACCTGCGGCACGAGCATTCACACGCAGTTCATGAAGAATCTTCAAACCCTTCGAAGACGCCTCTTCGAGAGTCGAGAACACAACCTTCTTCACGTTCAGTTCGCTTTTCAGCAGCTCTTCATACGGCTTCATGGCACGCACGTTCTCGACCACCACGGTCAGCTTGCTCAATGGTTGACGAACTCGAATCTGCTGCGCCTTGCGCAAGCTCAAGGTGCTGGAAACGACTTCGCGCACCTTCTCCATCGCTGAAACAAGCTTGTCGTTGGCAACGAGAACCCTGCCCAGCTCCGTGTCCTCGCCGCTCTGCTCGTCTACCACAAACGGCCAGTCCGCCAGATGCACCGACTCGCCACCGGTAAGACCACGCCATACTTCCTCGGCCTCCATAGGCGCAAGCGGAGCCAGAACACGAGAGAAGACTTCCAACGCCGTATACAGCGTGTTGAAAGCGTTCGGATCCTCCTCCCAGAAACGGTTACGCGTGTTGCGGATGTACCAGTTCGTCAGCACATCGATGAACTCGCCAACCGAAGCGCACGCGTCGGCGATGGCAAAGTCGTTCAACGAATGCTCAGTGTCAAGCACCATCTTGCGGGCGCGAGCCAGCAGATAGCGGTCCATGCGCGGCAGATCCTTGACCTCGTCGGCGGTAAGACGACGTGCGTTGAATCCCTTGCCGTTGTTGGCGGCGTTGGCATAGAGCGTGAAGAAGTAGTATGAACTCCACACCGGCAGCATGACCTGGCGCACGGTGTCACGGATGCCGTCTGAGGTCACCACGAGATTGCCGCCACGAAGCACGGTCGAGCTCATCAGGAACCAGCGCATGGCATCCGAGCCGAACTTGTTGAACACGCCGTTCACATCAGGGTAATTGCGCAGATGCTTGCTCATTTTCTGACCGTCTGAGCCGAGCACGATGCCGTGGCAGATGACGTTCTTGAATGCGGGCTTGTCAAAGAGTGCGGTTGCCATGACGTGCAGCAGATAGAACCAACCGCGCGTCTGACCGATGTATTCCACGATGTAATCGCAAGGGAAGTGCTGTTCGAAGTATTCCTTGTTTTCAAACGGGTAATGGAACTGTGCGAAGGGCATCGAACCCGAATCGAACCAGCAGTCAAGCACATCGGAAATGCGGTGCATCTGCGACTTGCCAGTCGGATCGTCAGGGTTCGGGCGCGTAAGGTCGTCGATCCAGGGGCGATGAAGGTTCACATTGCCTTTGTCGTCGGTCGGATAGCGGCCGAAGTCGTCCTTCAACTGTTCGAGTGAACCGTACACATCGACACGCGGATACTTTGGATCGTCCGAAACCCATACGGGAATTGGCGAACCCCAGAAACGATTGCGGCTGATGGACCAGTCACGCGCATTCTGCAACCACTTGCCGAACTGTCCATCCTGAACGTTCTCAGGAATCCAGTTGATCTGCTGATTGTTCTTCAACAGGCGATCCTTGAACTTCGTGACCGACACGAACCAGCTTGAGACAGGCTTGTAGATAAGCGGCTTGCCGCAGCGCCAGCAATGCGGGTAGCTGTGCACGTAGCTCTTCTCCTGGAAGAGGATTGCGCGACGCTCCTCAGGGATGCTTGCCAACGGACCGTCACCGGCACGCAGGTTGCGGATGATGGGCATGTTCGAGTCAAACACCTGCATGCCTTCATAATCGGGGCAAAGCGAGGTGAACACAGCTCCGGCGTCCAACACGTCAACCGACTTGATGCCTTTGGCGTTCAAGGTGTTCATATCGTCTTCACCATAGGGAGCCTGATGAACGAGTCCGGTTCCTTCAACGGTATCGACATAGTCGGCGGTGAAAATCTGGTAGGCGTTCGGGCCAGGAGCGCCGCCCTCACCCAGTGCCTTGTCATCGGAGAAATATGGGAATACCGGCCAATAGCGCCAGCCTTCCATGTCGGAGCCCTTCAGCGTGCGGACGAGCTGATAGTCCTCGCCAAGCTCCTTCTGATAATCCTCGACGCGTGCGGACGCGATATAGAACTTCTTGCCAGCATTCGTGCCGTTCACCGCAAGCAGCTCGCTGTATTCGATGTCCGGACCAACGACGATGGCAAAGTTGGTTGGCATGGTCCACGGCGTGGTCGTCCAGACGACCGCATAGGCGTCGTCTTCGTTCTTAAGCTTCACGGCCACCGAAATGGTGACATCCTGACGATCCTGATACACGTCTGCATCCATGCGCAGCTCGTGGTTCGAAAGCGGTGTCTGATCGTTCCAGCAGTATGGCAGCACACGATACCCCTGGTATGCAAGACCCTTGTCATAAAGCTGCTTGAACGCCCAGATAACCGATTCCATGTAGGTGGTGTTGAGCGTCTTGTAGCCATGGTCAAAATCAACCCAGCGGGCCTGACGGTGAACGTAGCCCTTCCATTCTTCTGTGTATTTCAGTACGGAAGAGCGGCAGGCATCGTTGAACTTGGCGATGCCCATCTTCTCGATCTGGTCAACGCTTTCGATGCCCAGCTCGCGCTGCGCTTCCAATTCAGCGGGCAAGCCGTGCGTGTCCCATCCGAAGACGCGATTGACCTTATGACCCTTCATGGTCTGATAACGCGGAATGACATCCTTGGCGTAGCCGGTCAGCAAATGGCCGTAATGTGGCAGACCATTGGCGAATGGAGGGCCATCGAAGAACACGAATTCGTTGTTGAAATGCTCGCCAGAGCTTCTGTGATCGATGGATTTCTTGAAAGTGTCGTCTGTATCCCAGTAGTTCAGAACCTGTTGTTCCAAATCGGGGAAGCTTGGATTTGGCGCCACTCGCGCGCTCTTTCCCGACGCACTTGCCTTGGGATATTGATTGGCTGAATCATGTGTGGCTGATTCTGTGGTATCGCTCACCGCAATCTCCTCGTGTCTAGGTTTTTCACCTTACGAGGACGATGTGCAACGACTGCTCGCTGCCACCGCGGTACCACCTCGCTTGCTGCGCATTCACGGCACATACATGCGCAACCGCTTGAATCAGGCTGTTCGGGCCATTCCGCCGGTTCTAATAATGCGAGTTGCCTGATTTCCATGAAGCTGCGGCTCTTTGCTGCAACCGCTCCTTGGAATCCACGCCTTGCATGTTCTTCCGGTGACTCCCCGCTGATAACGGATCAATGCCATACAGCCGCCATGATAACACCTGTTGCGGAGTCGCGTTGCACTTTGCTCGCAGCTTCGAGGCAGCGACGCTACGAGCCCTGCATCGCCTATGCCTGGAAAACGTCAGGATGATTGGGATCGCCGGGAATATCTGCAAGCAACCCTTCAAGGCCTAGGAATTCCTGCCAGAAATCCAGTGGCTGCCCATACGGTGTCGCTTCGGCACCGTTGGCCTGAATGTCTGATTTCGTCGCCTCAACGTCGAGCTGCGTGAGTCCATCAAAGTAGCTGGTGAGTCTGCCAAGGTTTTCAGTGTTGTAATAGAGCGAGAACATAATGTCGACAAGTCTGCGTGCACGGTCTTCAGGCAGTGAATCCCAATGACGGAATTCTAGGAAGTTCTTCATGCGAACATCGTTGAAATGCATGGAAAGAACATGGTTGATCTCGTATTGATTGAGCTCTCGGTCCGGATAGATTTCTGCTGCGTTCTCGTGCCACGCAATCACGTGACCATCTTGAACTGAATCCTTCTTTTCCGGGGTGTGGGTCAGATCGGCGAAGAGGAGTGGGGTGCTCAGTACATCGGTGGCGTACGTTTCCCACGAAAAGTCTGGGCTGAACAGACCTGGCATGATGCCGGTGCGCTGCGGATCCATGAGGTCCCACATTCGCTGGCGAAGCAGCGGATAGGGGTTGTCTTCGCCCTCGAAATACGGCGTATTGCGCAGGAACCATGCGATGATCGGTCCGATTGCCGTTCCCACTCGCATCTTCTGAATCGAATCACGTTCATCGGTGTAATCGATGCTCACCTGCGTTGAAGCGGAACAGCGCATCATCATCGGCCCGTAGGAACCGATCCGACCGAGATACTTGTTCATGGATTCATAGCGATATTTGGGGTTGAGAGGAATGTCATTGAACCTGCTCACCGGCTGGTATCCGTAATTGACGAGTCTGAACCCGAGTTCATTCGCAATGCGATCCACCTGGCCGCGGAAGGACTCGTAGGTGGCATTGAAATCGTCAGGCTTATGGAAAATGCCGATAGAGCATTCGATCTGTCCACCCGGTTCGAGCGAGACGTTCACCTTGTCTCTGTTCAAGCCTACGAGATGGCCGTTCTCCCAGTATTCTTCATCGGAGTTATAGAACCGGGCCAAACGCTTCAGTAGGGTTTCGACGCCGTTGGGTTCCCAGTAGGTGACGGCCGAATCGTCACTGTTATGAACCGGAAGATGCTCAATTTCAACGCCATAACCGTATTCGCTGGGCTGTACCTTACCGCTCTCAAAGAACCGCATCAGACTCGCCAGATGCTTGGGATTCGGCTTGGTGAGCAAGTGCGCATAGTTGACTCGAGTTGTGTTCATGACTCAAGCCTAAGCGAAGAAGTGAGAAAAGCGCGAACATACGCGCCAAAGAAGCTATACGAGTAATGAATAACCTGCATTCATGGAGCTTCACCGCACCAAAATTCCGACTGCAACATTCATTGTGAACTTGTCAAAGTATAAGCTCGTCAAAACCGTACTTTTCTGCCCGATTTTCGCCTAAATAGGCGTCAAAAATGCGCTTTATACTTTGGCGAGTTCACAATGAATCCATAACTCTTCAAAACTACTCAAGATTGGACTGCGTTCCGGCATTTTCGCCGGCACTTGCCTGCTGAGCCTGGGCTTCATCGAGCTTGCCGCGGACCTGATTGAGCAGATACTGAGCACGCTGGGCAAGAGCCTCACCGATTTCCCACTGACGCATCGATGCATCGAGATCCAGACCGCCTGTTTCGAGCGCTTGAACGGCCTGAATGAGCTGATCGCGCGCCTGCTCGTATGGCATCTTTGCGATGGCTTCGCGTTCCTTATCGCTCACATGAGTTTCGACATCGTTGGTCTTCGCTGCCTCTGCTGTGTCGCCCTGATTTTCCTCTATATCCTTCTTGGCCATTGTTCCTCCGTACCTTCCATACCTTGGCTGATTGATTCTCACGATTGGCTTTACTGGCTGATTTTACTAACTGGTTTACTTGACTGACTGCTATGAATCGAGGCTTATAGCGCCTGTGCCTGCAAGCTTCCTCGACGCAAGGTCAAGGTAAGCTTCTCCCCTGCCGACACTGCCTCTGGATCATCGATGACATGACCGTTGCTGGCTTGAACCACGGCGTAGCCACGGTTCAGAGTTGACTGCGGACTCATGGCCGTCAATGACGCATGAAGCTTTTCAACCGTGAGACTCGCGTCGTCAACGATTCGTCGCAATGCAATGTCAAGTCGCTGCTGAGAGTCATCAATGAAGCGCTGTGGTTTTTCAAGCATCGTCTGGGGGTTGGTAAGACTCGGCCGATTGGCATAACCGTCAACCAGTCTGGACTCGTTTTCCACCATGGAGCGAATGCGCTCACGGATTCTGCGCTGCCCTTCTTCAACAATCTGCATCTGCTCGACAACATCTGGAACGGCGCGTTTCGCTGCATCGGTAGGAGTCGATGCACGCAGGTCAGCGGCCAGATCAATCAGCGTCCAATCGTCCTCGTGCCCAATTGCCGAAACAATCGGCGTTTGGCAGGCAGCGGTCGCACGGACGACACCCTCGTCAGAAAATCCAAGCAAATCCTCGAAGCTGCCGCCTCCTCGAGCAACGATGATCACATCAACGGCTGGGTCCTTATCGAGTTTCTGAATAGCCTGAATTACATCGGGCGGGCATTGCGGCCCTTGGACATGAGCATGAACGATAGTGAACGCAATCGTAGGCCACCGCAAACGGGCGTTCGTGACAACATCGCCTTCTGCTCGTGCCTGAGGAGCGCAGATAAGGCCCAGTCTGGTCGGGAATTCAGGCAGGGTGACCTTGTTTTCAACGTCGAAAAGCCCTTCTCCCTTGAGTTTCTTGCGCAACTCTTCGATCTGAGCCTTCAGATCCCCCGTTCCCACGCGACGGATGTCGTCAGCCATGAAGCTCAATCGGGTCTGCTTTACCCACAGATCAGGTCTTCCATGGATTACCACGCGGTCCCCCTGACGAAAATCGCGAGCCATCACTGCAAAATTACGGAAGCCCATAACAGAAATCGAAATGTCCTCGACGCTGTCGCGAACCGTAAGATATGCCGAACCGCTTCGTCGCGTATTGATCTCTACTATCTGCCCTTCAATCCATGCGCTGGGCCAGCGGCTCACCGCATCATGGAACTTCTGACTCAGCACACTCACTGGCCAAGGATTCTCAGCAGTGGTTTCACGAGCCAGACGGGGCAGTTCCTGAGCATTCGGAAGAGCGACGGCATCGGTATGAATCGGCAAATACGGGCTTTGAATCATGGTATACACTCTCTGACGACTGCGGGACATAGCGCCGTAGGCATAGCATCGGCAAACGTAACCAAGCAGTCGAAAACTGGCGGTTCAACAAACCAGTCGCGCACAACAACGGTTGAGAACAACACCGTCTGAGAGAACCAGCCCGATGAAAAACCAGCTAGCTGTCAGAAACCGAGGGTGGTGCGCCCGAACTGGTCGAGCCAGCGCAGGATGGCACCTTCGCGCAATGCCCAAGGGCAGATTTCGACTTCTTCAACGTTTAGGGCCTTCATGATTTCATCGGCAATCACTCCGCCACCGGTGATCTGGAAGGATCGTTCCTTGGTGATGCCGGGAAGTGCAACTCGTTGATCGGGCGTGATCGCGGCAAGTCGAGGAATCCAGTCCTCAAGCTCTTCGCGAGTCATCACCATCGAGTCTTCTCGGCCTTTTTCCTTGCGCACAGTCCCTACAAGGCGAGCCAAGGATCTGAGAGTTTTGGAGGTGCCGACCGCGTGGTTCGGCTCCTTGGACGTGGGGAAAGCCTCCACCATCGGTTCGATGATCTTCTTGACCTCGCGATGGACAACTTCCAGCTGCTTGTCATCAGCCATGCCATCAGGAAGGAATTCATGGGTGACTCGCCCTGCTCCAGCCGGAACGCTGAGTGCGAGGCTCGGCTCTTCGTCTCGACCCATTGCCACTTCGAGCGATCCTCCGCCAATATCGATCATGAGCAGGCGTCCTGCATCCCAGCCATACCATCGCCGCGCTGCCAGAAAAGTCAGGCGAGCCTCGTCAGCTCCGGAAAGCACGGTGATTGGCTGACCGATATGATGCTCGAGCTTATGCAGGATCTTCGCGCCATTCGGCGCTTCCCGTATCGCGGAAGTAGCCATGGGAAGCAGTTGGGTGATGTCGTATTGCTTCGCGATTTCCATAGCCTTGTCTATTGCCTTGAGAATGACCTCGACCGCTGACTTCTTGATCGAACCGTCTTCCTTGATGTATTGCATCAGGCGAATCGTCGATTTGCAACTGGCTTCTGCAATGGGACGGGCACCGTGAGCGGCATCGACAATCAACATGTGTATGGTGTTGGATCCGATGTCGAGCACGCCAAGGCGTGTGGTTGTTGCGCGCAACGTTGTCATAATGGTTAACCTTAGCAATGGAGTCGAACGAACCCGCCGCGAATGCATCATCGCAACGGGTTTTGGACGCGCTCAACGAGTACTCACAGAACACTCACCGAGCAAAAAACTGCAAAGAAGCTACAAAAAACATGCGATTACCATGCACTGAGCGGCCACCGCACTATTCTACGGAAGGATTGATCTCGGCCTTGTCGATTGCTCCGCCCTGAACACCCCAATGCTTCAGGATCTTCCCGTAGGTGCCATCGTCGATGAACTTCTGAATCGTTTTCCGCACTGCCTCATCGAGCTTGCTGTCACCCTTCTTCGTCACGATACCCTGAGGAACCACGCCTTCACCCTCGCCGACGGTCTGGAGCTGACCTCCAGTCTGGGCAATGGCATATCCCGCAACAGGAGAATCGGCATAAAACACGTCGATTTTGCCAGTGAGCACAGCGGTCGTGGCATCGGTCTGCATCTTGAACGATTGCACGTTCATGGCTTTCTTTCCGTCAGCCTTGCACTTCTTGCTGTCGGTATCGGCCTGCTGCTCTTCGATGGTTCCGGTCTGGACGCCCAGGCTTACACCGCACATGTTGGAGGTATCAATCTTCTGTGGATTGCCCTTCTTCACTACATACGACATGCCGGCCTTGTAATACGAGATCATGTCGACCGTCTGCTCGCGTTCCTTCGTGATCGTGAAGCTGGAAATCCCCATATCATATTTGCTGCCTACTGCAGGAATGATTGAATCAAATGAGGCACTGGTCGGATTCGACTTCAATCCCCAGACACGCGCGATGGCGTTGGTCAGGTCGACATCATATCCGGTCGGTGTCTTGCCATCTGACTTCAAGAACTCCGCAGGAGCATACGAGGTTTCCATACCAACCGTCAGTTGATTGTCCTCGGTGACGCTCGACGGCACCAATGAGGCAATCTCAGCATCCTTCTTGATGTCATTGACGTTATAGGGCTGAATCGTTGCATTGGCCGAACCGCTCTTAGCTGCTGCAGAGCCCGCAGAACCCGCATCGGTCGTACCGCAAGCCACCGCTGTCAGCATCATGCCGGCACACATCAGCACGGCGGAAAGCTGCTTCACATTGTTCATCTTCACCTTGAAGTCCTCCAACTCAAAAATAACGGAACCAAGAATACAGCATCGCGTATATAAAACGTATATAAAAAGGTGGGCATGAGGAGCGCATGAGACGTGCCTGCGACACGGAGTGACACGCATTGAGATGCATCAGCCTAGAATTTTCAGCAACATTAATGTAAATGACCCTGTTAATTCACAGCGAATACTATGATTGAGAATTGTGATCAAATTTACGCAAACGGTATCACAATAGAAGGCATAGAGAGAGAAGAGGACATGGAAGAATCTTCGCTGTTGAGCGCCGATGGGGACCGGACTCATGCATCGCAACAATACGATGATTCGACACCACCGCCAAGCTTCGCTGCCCAGCAGCATGCAAAACCGTTCAATTTGGATGTTCCGTTTTCCAGTATTCGGCGCGGCGCACACAAGGTACAAATTCCCAGATGGCGTTATCTCTTCCTGACTGCGCTGGTTCTTGAAGACCTCGCCGTGTTTCTTTTTTCCCTGGTCATCTGCTTCACACTCAAGCCCGAATCGTATGTCTCACTCTCCGCAACCATGCCGACGTGGATATTCATGATATTGCAGTGCTTCGTCTGGCTGGCAGCTTTGACCGGCTGTGGCGCCTATCAACGGCATATCATGACCGACGGCTACCGAATCTATACCATAATACTGAATTCAGCCTTCATCACCATCGTTGGCAGCGGATATCTGGTTTACATGTTTGATCTCTCGCTACCACGAACCGCAGTAATCAAGGCTCCTGCTCTTGCAGCCTGCCTTGAGATTCTGATGCGCTGGTGCTTCAAACAATACATGCTTCGCACCCGCAACAACGGCCAATGCCTGTACAACACCGTCATCATCGGTTCACCCCAAGGAATCATTGATAACCTCAAGATGCTCGAATCCAGCAGCGTCTTGGGTTACCGTCCGATTGCTGTCTGCCCTGTTGTCAATGAAGGTGACGGATCGCACAACTTTATTGCCGCCATGCAAGATGAGCAATACTTCTCTGAATTCCCAGTGCATCAAATACCCTTCTCAAGCAACATCGCCAATGACTTGCATGCCATGCATACTCAGATTCTATTGGTCACCGACACCGTCTCACGCGACTCCGAACAGATGCGGGCGCTCTCTCTTCTTATGGAGTCACGAGGCATCGAGCTGGCATTCACCGTTTCGGTAGCCGACGTGGGCGGGCATAGACTGCATCTTCGCGACTCATCGCAGTTGCAAGTTCTCACAGCGTCGCTCCCCCAGTATTCATACCCTGCTGCGTTGCTGAAGCGCCTCTATGACATCATTGTCTCTGCAGCTGCGCTTGTAATTGCCGGTCCTCTGGTGATGCTGCCGATTGCGCTTGCCATCAAAGACGAAGACAAAGGACCAGTGTTTTACACTCAGGAACGAATCGGCAAGAATGGTAAGCCGTTCAAGTTCTACAAGTTCCGATCGATGGTCACCGATGCGGATCAGAAAGATAAGGAACTTGCTGAGAAATACGGTCAGGAATACGGTGCGCTTTTCAAGTTGCAGGATGATCCTCGCGTAACGACGGTTGGCAAAATAATCCGCAAGTTTTCGCTTGACGAAATTCCACAGTTCTATAACGTGCTCAAGGGTGACATGTCGATTGTTGGCCCGCGTCCTCAACGACAATACGAGGTCAACAACTACAGTTCCATCTACACGACCCGTCTGCTTGTGAAGCCGGGCATCACCGGACCCTGGCAGATATCCGGCCGATCGGACCTCAGCCAAGAACAGTCTGAGCAGTTGGATGTTTCCTACATCGAAAACTGGTCAATCACCAGCGACATCGTGATTACGCTTAAAACAGCTGTCGCCGTATTTAGAGCCGTCGGCGCTTACTGAAGTACACATCAAGACTGTGTTTCATTTGTGTTAGCAATCAATTATTGTTATGGTCTAATTTTTGACTGGTTGACTAATATACTGTACCTTGTTCATTGTATGTTGAATCCACTCATAGTGTTTGCAAAAGGGTTCAAAAATATGCATAAGGAGAAACCAATGAAGAAACAGTCAATCAGTTTACGCCATGCACTCACCGTTGTTGCAGTAGCAATCACCGCACTATTCGCACTAGCAATGCCACAAGCCGCCTTCGCAGCCGATTACGGCAGCGTCAACACCGACAAGATCACACAGGATCCAACCACCCATACCGTCACCATTCCAGTCACCGTTTCAGACGACCTATATGACGAGGGATATACTTCAGTCACTGTCACCGTAGATACCGACCAAGTATCAAACGTCGAGCAAGTTGCCAACAAGGCATATGGACCCTTCGCTCTTTCCACAACTTCACCACACGTAGCTAACCTCAAGTACACGCCAGTCGTAGGAGCAAAGGCTATCAGCTACACGATCACCTCATATGATCCTGTCACCAAGACATCCGGTCCCGTGGTAGCCAACGGCACATACCAGCTTCCGTATGTCGTCCCTACCAAGAGCACAACTGGCGCATCTACGCAAGAGCTTGGTAAAACCGGTATCGATATCGCTCCCTATGCTGTAGCCGTCGTGCTGCTAGCCGGCGCTGGTGCACTCTCACTCGTTGCCATAAGGCAAACAAAGAACAAGCAATAGTCCGTCATAAGAATCAAAATCTTACACAAGAACGGGACTCCGAGAATTCGGAGTCCCGTTTGCATATCCAATTCAATAGATCTCTCCAGCACTAACTCTCAGCTACACTCAACTCCTCAACTTCAGCGTTCAACTCCAGCTCACCAGCTTCAATTCCAGTGCAACTCCCCCAGTGCCCTCTACCGATTCAACGCTCCTCGGAGTTCCCCAGTGCTTTGCAGTGCTTCCACTACCAGCCCCATCACTCCTCAGCGGTGAGAGTAAGGGGCGTCTGCACCAATTCAGCTTCCGCCGCCACGGTGGACGAGGACTGAATGTAAGCAATCATCTCAAAGCTGTCCCCCGGATTGAGGATGACTTTCTTCAAGCCGACATGCAGACCGTTAAGCGCACTGGTTGAATCTATTTCCGAACCATCTGACATCAAGGTGCGCATAACGCTTCCAAACACCGGTGCACATACGAAAATGGCAGTATCAATCTGCCCGGGTTGCAAACCATTCTGCAGATCGCCCAACACATACGGTGGAGTTGACGCAATATCTTCTGATTTCATCAGATTCTTGAGACGAATACGCACCTTATACTCTTGAGAACCGTCCTCAGCCTGTGTCACATGCACTATGGAAACATCCCGCTTCAAATACCAGTCCATCTTCGACTGCGTCTGGTCCGAGAAGAATACACCTATCTGCGGTCGTTCCGCATCAGTCTCAAGGCTACCTGCGATGGTGGTGCCCTGTAGCAGTTGTTCCTCTGAATCATGTGCACTCCACAGCAGGATATGCCCTCCTGAAATGGCTTCAGAGAATGCTTGGGTCAGATCGAATACACTTCCCGAATACTGCATGATCTTTTCAAAGCTACGCACTGCAGCCTCGGAAAAGAACTCGTCCTGCTCGCTTACGGCCTTGTTCACATATGCATCGTGCAGAAGGGTTTGTTGCGTGTTCGCATCTGTCAGCTTGGTTCCGTCGCTCAACGCAACCTCGCCGACAATGCCGATAATTGATTGCAACGCAACTGGATCGATGGCCATGACGCCGTCAATCTGCTGTTGGAATCGTTGCTCCCACATTGCCTTCGCTATGGTTCCGGCTCTCGGAAAATCAGGCGTGAAATTCACATCCTGCCCCATCCGCCCCATTTTGTTGGTGAACAGAAACTCTTCGTTCAATGTGATCGGCACCACGGGTTCATCCAGCCATGGCAGCTCACTCACCGAGACAAAAGGCTGGATCTTCAACGCACCTTGTTCGACCTGAATCACACCCCATGAGCCGGGCATGCCTCCCCTCGCACGGAGCTCGGCATTCGTTTGCGACAGCACCAGATAATTCCGGGTACTTTGGCCATCGAGATCGAGCATTGGTGGTGCCAGCTGCGAAATCTGAGACAGCATAGCCAGTCCCTGCTCCACCGTTGAGAGCAAACTTGTGAACTGAGACAGAGCCGATTGCAACTCAGCGATTCTCACTGACGGCAGTGTCGCCACTGTGGAATTCGCCTGCACCAATCCATCATGAGCCTGGACGAGGTATGGCGATGCTTCCTGCAGCCCGGGCAGACTCACTTTGCCTTCCGAGAATGAGATGTCATCCAATGAGAAATGTTCGCACGCCTGTTCCAAAGGTGTGAACGAAGTCGTGGAGACTATCGAAAGCGCCTGGACCGTCAGTTGCACAGAGGTGATGTCATCCCTGAAATACGGCGTGTGCGCAGCAACATTCCACACGATCCCAGACGTCTCACGATGTGCGTTGTCAATATGGTCGGCAAGTGCACGCAAGCTTTCGTGCAACTCTTCGCTTTCACCACTGATCACATGGCCATAGAGCGTTCCAGACAACGCAACGGCATCCTTCAACTCACTCCTGACATGCATGGCACTCATCGCGAACACCACACCAAAAGCCAGAAGTGCCACGACACAACCAAGCCCAGAAAGACCGAGCACCCATGTGAATGTTGAATGGTTCAATCTGGAACGACCGGGCGTTTTCCGCCTACGCTTCCTACCATGGTGGCTCTCAGAATACGGTTCCATGGCATCGTTGCCATTACAGGACAATGGATCCTTGCTTGAGGAATGCTCAGAGCTGTGCACCTTCATCAGTGTTCGCCTTATCTGTACGCGGTAAGCAACCTGTCATATACTTGCCGAGGGAAAGAATGAGGTATTCATACTCTACGAAATAGTAACAGCATGTATACTTTTATTCGGGAAATACGTCCATTGGGGGGACAATGTCATTCGATGGCAATGCTGTTTCAGATGAGTATGAGCATTATGAGCAGAGGAGCGTTCATCACAGCGGTGGATATTCCAACCCTCACCATCATAGGAACCTTGGGCATCATTCTCACACTGCACGCAATGTCAGCCTGATTCTCGCCGCAATTGTGATCATCGTCATCGCGGTTGGTGCATGGCTGGGATTGAAGCTCTACAAGCAGGCTCAAGAGGTAAGTTCGGAGGAGTCACAGGCTCTGTCGCTTCTTTCAAACGTTCAAGATGTGAGCCAGCTCAATAATGCGAATGCGGTAAGTACAATCTTGCCCCAGCTTCAGGCTCATACGGCAAAGGCTGCGACCATTGCCAACGGCAGTCTTTGGAAGCTCGCCACCCACGTTCCGGTATATGGTGACGACATCACGACCGTTCAAGGGATGACCCAAAGTGTGAATTCCCTGTCAACCAAGGCACTCCCCCAACTGTCGAAAAGCTTGCAGACTTTGCTCGGCTCGCAGTTGAGCTCCGGTGACAGGAATATCAGCGTGCAACCGATCATCGATGCCCAAAGTGGTTTCAGCGAAGCCGATAAAGACCTACAGTCAGAGCTTGACCAGCTGAAATGGCTGCCGGAACCCCACCTGAAGCAGGTCAAGGAACCATATAATCTGGCCGTGCAAAAATTCACTTCCGTATCCGGTCAGATTGACCAGATCAACAATCTGATTCAAGTGATGCCTAAATTCCTTGGATCGGACGGGATGCGCACCTATGTGATTATGGCTCAGACGACGTCTGAAGCGCGCTCAGGCGGCGGACTGGTGGGATCATTGGGAAGCTTCACCGCCAACAGAGGGGCAATCAGCGTAGGTGAGTTCCATCCGAATGCTGAGTTCATCAAGCTGGGTGGTTCACATGCGAATGCCGATGAGCAAGCCGTGTTTCAATCACCATTGGGCTTTGCTTTCGATATTCGAGATCTTGCTACCTTCCCTGACTTCTCACGCACTGCAGAAACAGTGAAAGATGTGTGGCAGCTTTCGCCATACAAGAGCACGGTCGATGGCGTTATGGGAATCGACCCGGTCTTCGTTCAGGAAATGATCAAAATCAGCGGCAATGTCACGCTGCCCAATGGCATGGTGCTTACCGGAGATAATACGGCTCAATTCATGCTCAACGGCATATACAAGGACGTACCTGTCTCCGAACAGGACACATATTTCAGCTATGTAGCATCTGCGGCGATGAACAATGTGTTCAAGAACATGACTGCAACGAAGATGATTAAGATTGCGCAATCGTTCAGTTCGTTGACTGGCCAGCGACATCTGTATCTGTATTCGTTCCATGCCGATGATGCCAAGAATTTCCAAGATGCGGGTCTTGCAAAGAATGCCCCCAGCAGCGAGACCAATCCTGAAACGGGCATCTATCTCAACGAGAACAATCCTTCGAAACTGGATTGGTATCTGCATAGAAACACCGTAATAACACGTACCTCGTGTAATCAGGACGGCTCACAGACCTACCATGTTGCATTCACTGCCACGAACACGATTCCTGCCGCCGATTTGGCTAGCGGTAATGCTTACATTCTTGGAGGATTCAGCAGGATAGGAGCTCCCGGCACCCCTGTCGAACGTATCCTCTTCTACGCCCCGCAGGGAGGATCGATACGCAACTTCTCTGTGTCTGGCAATGGGGGAAATCCCACTCAGGTGAGCATGGATGGCAAGAAACCGTGGACCAGCGTGGCATCCATAGCTCCAGGAAAGTCAGTCACCTATAACTATGATGTGACGACATCCATCAATTCCCAGGCTGACTTGAGCTTGGACCAGACACCTATGGGATGGCTTGACCCTGGTGTGACCTATAACATGGGCGCGTGCAAGATCGGTTAGACTATAGTTTCTTAAGGCCTTCACCGTTTCCACAGGTTACCGCCGCTGAAAAATGCAATTGTGCTCGTCGAAGCAGATAAATGACGGTACACTTGCATAATCTGAAATCACAGGAGTTGGAGTCTCTATGCATGTCATGTTCGTATGCACTGGAAACATATGCCGTTCACCTATCGGTGAGCTGCTGATGAGGCATTATCTTGCCGGAACAAGCATCGTGGTTGACAGTGCGGGCACACATGGTCTTACGAATCATGCCATTGACCCGTTCAGCCGAGAACTCATGGATGAGGTTGGCATTGAGTCGCGTGACTTCCGCTCCCGTCGGCTCTCCGCTGACATGGCTCGTTCAGCCGACCTGATCCTCTGCTTTGAAAAGGAGCAGCTTGCCGACATCAAGGCACTCGCACCAACGATGGGTCGACGGGTGTTTCTGCTTCCAGACTTTGCCAATCTGGCATTGACGTGTGCAGAACGAGGTCTGGTGAAGGGCTTGACGGTGAGCAAACGTCTAGAATCCATCATCGCTCAGGCACCCAGGCTTATGGGTATTATCCCCTCGTCAGAGGATATTGAAGACCCTCACAGAAAGACATTCGACGTTTTCGAACGTGCATGCGAGCAGACGAACGCGGCCATCGTGACGATTCTTGATTCACTGCGCAAGCACTATGATGACGCACGCGACCACTATTACGGCTACCGCTCCTAGCACAATGCTTAATGTCTTGTTGCTGCTCTTTTTCGTAGCTTTGTGCGAGTGATGATACCGGGAATCCGGTTGCCGGTCGCTAAGGTTTTCTTCAGTTCCGGCAAGAATGCTTATGAATGAAGCATCGTTGAGATAACTTCGATGGTCTTGCACGGATTCTTGAGAAGCGCCTCCAGATTGAGGCGTCTCCTCCGTCTTATCGTTATCGGTGGTTCTGGTTGAATGTTGGCGTGCTGGCGGAAATGATGGTGGGGTGTCTGGAAAGAGCGGCGTGATGTCTTCCATCTGATGCGGATGATTCTCAGACCGTAAAATCTGTTGGGGCTCGGCATCTGGGATTGCCGTCTCCCGGGTGGGTCGTGCAGTTTCAGTCGCGAAGTTCAAAGGTTGAATCGACCAGCCTGTGTCGACAAGATCGTCACCTGTCAGACCGGCATTGTCAATATCTGCAAGATAAGTCTCAGGCTCAGAGCCGGATGCGGCATGTTGAGATTGCGACTCGCTTCCATTCCTCATACGTAATTCGGAGGAGTTTTGCTTTGACGTCTGACTATTCTGAAAGATAGCGTCGTCCGATGGAGACACGACGGGAAATATCAGACTAGGCGCATCGTCACTCTGCTTCACGATTCCCATTTTCCCCCTTGCTCCCCTATTTCCGGCGTCAGATGTCACGCATTGCGTGCATGACGCTCCTGCTTCTTTCCTTCGGAATCATAATAGTAGTAGTTGCCTTTTCTGCCCTTATGCTGCTCCGCAAAGTTAAAGACAGTTCCGATAATCGGCACATCGATGGTCTTGAGCTGGGCGACAGAGTCGGCAAGTTCCTTCTTATCGCACACGCCTCGGCCACCGACAAGGACGATTCCCTTGCTGATGCGACCGAACATACCGGCATCGGCAGCCACATCCAAAGGCGTTGTATCCACGATAACGTAGTCATATTGCTTGAGTGCCTGCTGAATCATCGCTTCCATAAGCGGCGAGTTCAGCAGCAGCGAAGCGTTCGGCGGCTTGGGACCTGCGGGCATGATGTGCAGGTCGTTCTTCCAATAGCGTTGAACAGCATCTGCTACATTGGCCTGGTTCGAAAGGACATGGGAAAGGCCGATAGAACCATCTATCTGAAGCTTTTTGCTGATGCTTGGATGACGCAGGTCGGCATCAATAAGAAGCACACGACTGCCATTCTCTGCAAAGGCTGCAGCAAGATTCGTCGATGTGGTGGTCTTGCCCTCGCTCGGCAGCGTTGAAGTGACAATGAGCAGTCGGGAATGAGTGCCTTCAATCGGCGCAATGAAGGAAAGGTTACCTCGAATTCGACGGTATTCCTCAGCCACCATCGAATTCGGTTCGCCAATCACGACAGGTCTTGACTTGTTCACAGCGTCGTTTGTAGGGATGGATCCAAGCAACGGGGCATCCGTGAGACGGCGGAGATCATGGATATTATTGAGCCTCGTGTCCATCATGTCGCGTAAAAGAGCCGCGAGTATACCCACAATGATGCCAAGAAGCACACCAATCAGCAGATTGAGTTTGATCTTCGGGGAACTCGGATGGCTCGGCAATGTCGCCTTTTGCACCACGGAAAGCTTCACTGGAGAATTAGTGGAGGAATAGAGCGATGACCTCACCGTCTTACTCAACGATTCAGCAACCGCGTTAGCGATCTGCTGGGACTGAGCCGGATTGTCTGTCTCCACGGAGATGTCGATAAGCATCGTATCAGTCGGGTTGCTGACAGCGATCAGCTTGCCAAGTTCAGAAACGCTCATATTGAGGTTGAGATCGCTGATAACCGGGTCAAGCACCGCCTGGGTCGTTGCCAAGGTTGGGTATGACTTGATCTGGGTGGAAATATATGATCCAGCGGTATTGATGTCCGAAATGCTTTGAGAGTTAGCAGCCGCATTGTCATATGTTGCATATAACTCTGATGAAGCCGTATATTGTGGTGTCGCCATCAGTGTGTAGACACCAACCAACACCAGAACGACAACGAAAGCGGGAATCGCTACAGCCCAACCCTTGCGAATCGCAACGAGTAAATCCATTATTGTCAGGCCAGAGTCTTGGCTGGATTCCAGATTTGGACGATCCGTCATAGCCGATTCTGATTCATTTTTTTCAGACACGACGCGTTTCTCCTTCGCGTATATTTAACATGGGAAGTCTATCGGAAGGGGTGGTCGTTTAACAGATTGCTAATTCCATACTCCGTTTACATTAACGAAATTTGGCACAGAAAATACCTAGTAATACGCTATTGTCTACTGCTAGATAAACCATTTGCAACTCTGAAGAGAGATCATCTTGACTTCGAAGCAAACCCCACCATCGTCCATTTCCATCGCGGTTGCTACTCATAAACCGTACAGAATGCCGACCGATCCAATATATCTACCAATTCATGTTGGTGCTGCGCTCCATCCTGATGTTTTACCAACCATGCTTGGTGACAACACTGGAGATAACATATCGGATCTGAATAACTATTATTCTGAATTGACTGCACTCTACTGGCTTTGGAAAAACAAGGACGCGGACTATAAAGGACTGGTCCATTACCGGCGCCATCTGGGCACTCAAAGATTTTCAAGATTTTTCATCAGAGACCGTTTTCAAAGAATAATTACTGAAAATGAACTCAAAGAACTTTTGACAATTCACGATGTCATTGTCGCAAAAAAACGCAATTACTACATTGAAACCGTATATTCACATTACTCTCATACCTTTGATTCCAATCAATTTGACTTATGTAGAGAAGTATTAGCGGAGTTGAAGCCAGACTTTGTACCTGCCTGGGATCATTTGATGAAGTCACGAAGCGCTCATATCTTCAATATGTTCATCATGAGTAGCTCTAAATTCGATGAGTATTGTGACTATATGTTCCCAGTACTGTTTGAGCTTGAACGCAGACTTGACCCCCGTAAGTATGACTCATTTAACGCGAGATATATTGGCCGTGTCAGTGAACGGTTATTGGACCCTTGGTTGGAGACGAATGGCTATGCCTATGCCGAACTGCCGGTATTAAACACGGAGGCGGTGAATTGGATCAATAAAGGAAGCTCATTCTTATTGGCTAAAGCCGGGATACGTAAGTACAGGAAGAGTTTTTAGCACTTCCCGTCACAGATAACGGCCGTTGATAAGCATGCTGAGGATTCTTGAAGTCACTGAAGCGGTACGATCGCGCTGTGTAAAGGTGATGAACAAATCTGACGCACGTATCATTACGTCAGTATTCGCTTAACATGCGTACCATATGAATATAAGTGAGACCAGTAACGTTACGCAATCTAATTGCCGAATGTATTTATTTTGGATGCGTTCAGGTTTGTTGCTGATTTTATCTAAAGTTGTTTCGGAGTGCGTCTTGTTACTCACTCCTCTGATAAGGAGCATTTATGGCTGGTACTGGACAGTTCCACTACTTGAGTCAAATCAGTAAAGTTCTTGGCACACGAGTGGCGTTCTATAAAATGTTGAACCATGTGAATCAGGACAGATTTGGTAAAGCTTATTACAGAACGCTGTGCCAAGCATTGGGGAGCAAAGTATACGACAATGTTGCATTTGATGAGCAAGCACTTCACAATGCACAATTGATTGAACCCACTTCACCGATTTGGATAATGTGGTGGGATGGCGAGAAGGAGTTCCCTCCACTGGTGAAATGTTGTGTTGATAGTGTCCGACGGAATGCCGGCACGCATCCCGTCATCATTATCTCGAAGAGTAACCTCTCTGAATACGTGCAAATCCCGTCTGTCATTCTTGGCAAAGTTCAAGATGGGACAATCTCAGTAACAGCATTCTCAGATATTGTTCGCTTTGCACTGCTACGCCGCTATGGTGGACTTTGGTTGGACGCAACTATTGTTCTCAGAGTCCCTGTCGGTAAATTGATTGACGGAAAGCAATTTTTCTCACTTAGACGCGGGAATTCCTATAAGCCAAAGATTGCTGTCTGGTCAGGCGAGTGGACTGTTTTTTGCATAGGAGGAGGGAAAGGTAATCCCGTCTTTGATTACATGTACAAGGCCTTAACCACATATTGGAACCGCACTAACGTTCTTGTGGATTATTTTTTAATCGATTGCACAATTAGCATAATGTATGATGCTTTCTTTGGTGTAAGGGAACAATTCGGACAGATTCCCAAAATTTCCTATAATCTGTACGAGTTGGAGGCTGACCTCAATAAAGATAACGATAGTAATGTCGTCAGTAATTTACACGGTGATATTTACAAACTCAACCGGAAAACCACGCATGTATTAAAGACAATTGACGGTCACGAGACTGTATACTCCCGCTTCTTACAGGTTGATTTGTAGGGAAGGGTGTTCCATCGGTTTTCCCATGGATTACGTAGCTACCATATAAAACGTTCCCGCTGCTCAGTTGTTAAGATCCGAACATACTGAATTGGTTCAAACAGCTAATTTTCGGTAGGAAAGAGCAATCATTAATCTACAGCTTGACCCATATACAACGGAGAACAATATCTGTCCGGATATATATCGAGAGTGTGTTGTCACAGACCTATACCAACATAAAGATAATTCTTGCCGGTGATGGTTCATCAGACTCATGTCCGAGTATATGCGACAGATTTGCGAGTCTTCCGATAAGCTACGGAAGCTTAATTGTTCTTATCAACATCTCTTTTGTAAAACCAATAACCTAACTGTCACCATTCAACAGTCGAGTGCCGCTGCGTCTAGAGGTTATGAGAATAATTGATGATATAAAGTGACTATATGTGTGATTTAGAGCAAAAACTCTGCAAATGGCAGTGCCGAAAGAGGTGTCAAAGTTGGGTAACGATCAACAGGAATCAGTTGTTGTCTCGGTAATTATTCCAGTCTTTAATGTTCTACAATTCCTCCCTCGTTTAGTGGCTGATTGCGAGAAGCAGCAAGTATCTGGAACTGAATTCATTTTTATCGATGACGGTTCAACCGACGGCTCATCAAATTTCTTAGATGGTTTGCAAACCAGAAGCAACTACATCATTATTCATCAAAACAATGCAGGAGTGGCAGTCGCAAGAAATGTTGGATTAAAGGCTGCTCATGGCGACTACGTCTGTTTTATCGACCCTGACGATTCTATCAGTGATGATTACATTGCAACGTTAGTTAATGCTGCCAAAACAAACGCTACGGACGTAGTGCTTTCAGACTGGGCTACAATCCAGGGATCATCAATTAGCTATCACCATATTTCGAAGACCTCAGTACCAGCAGAGATATCACAAGATGAAGTTTTTCGGACGGCTTTGGAAAGTGAGCGAATATTGTGTTCATTATGGGCAAAGCTTTTTTCAAAACACCTGTTTAATGATAATTCATTCCCAATACAACGAACCTGCTCAGATTTTGTGCCCTGTTTTACTGCACTTTCTAAGGCAGAATCTATCTGCTACGCGCCCGGTGCATATTATTATTACACTTCAGACAGGAACTCAAGCCTTCAAAATACACAAACTACAAACGATATTCAAGACTCTGTGATGGTGCATCAGCAGTTGGCCAGATTCATTCATGATCAAATACCCACTTTGAACGAATCAGCTATTCTTGACCTCGCTTACGCAAGGGTACAGGCATGTGTCCATATATGTAAATCTACAAAAGTTAGCAATAAACATCGTGAATTCAGACGTTATGCGAAACATCTGTATCAGCATCTCATACCAGTAATGCGTACACAGGGCTCACTTTCAGGAAAATGTCTTTACGTCATTACAACCTTGGGATACTTTACCACGCAGGCCTCTTTAACAATTCGCATGCTGTTACACAGAATTTAAGAGCTTCCTCGATAATGTTTGCGATGACTTTAGATACCGAATCCCGATTTATGAGTTAGCTACGTTACAGGGTATCCGGTGCTTGTCTTGTAGAGATATGTCATGTTCTTTCACTCAACATAACTCCATGTGACTGACTTGATTGGATGAAAATAAACTCGGAACTAGGTCATTTACCAATGAATATGCATTAATACCTTTCCGCCACAGCATTCACCGATAAATTTTCAATTATAGGCATGTATTTGTATTATCAAACAGGGGATTTTTCAAAAATTCGTGCATAACAAATTCCGGTGGGAGGAATGTAGATTTGGAAGAAAAACATGCGTATCTGATTATGGCTCATGCAAATCCGCGTCAGCTCTCCTTACTATTGAAGCTGATTGATGATCCAAGAAATGACATTTATCTCCATATAGATAAAGGAAGTTCTTCGGATTTCAAACTCCATTTTTCTCCGTCCTTGGCATATTCTCAGCTACACATAATTCCTTCAATTTCAATACATTGGGGCGGGTGGTCTCAAATTGAGTGTGAGATCAAGTTACTAGAGGCAGCAGCATCTTCGGCAACCACTTATAGCTATTATCATTTACTCTCCGGAATGGATTTGCCTATCAAAAATCAAGACACAATCCATGATTTTTTCCACAAGCATTCTGGAAAGGAATTCTTGGCGTGCTGGTTCACAGAGGAAAACAACACTTTTACAAATGACCTATATGAAAGACTCAGATTTTATTATCCGCTCCAAGATCTGACGCCACGCTTAGATACTATAAGCCCTCGCATCTCAAAGCTGCTTCAACGAATGCTCCATATAAATCGAATACGGGATAAGACTTTCAAACTTGCCAAAGGAGCCAACTGGTTTAGCATCACCAGTTCGTTCGCCGAGTATGTACTTGGGCATCAACAGTTCATTCGCAAATATTTCCGTTCAAGCCTTTGCGGTGATGAAATTTTTATGCAGACCCTTCTTGTTAATTCACCATATAGAGAATCATTGTGGCAAGATGTTCACAATCAGAATCTCAGATGTATTGATTGGGAAAGAGGCAAGCCATACACCTTCCGGGCAGACGATTTCATGATGCTCACTCAATCAAAAGCAATGTTTGCAAGGAAATTCGATGAACGCCTTGATAATACAATTATTGAAATGGTACAAGAGCATGTAGGTGAGTGAAAATCTCACGTTCAGA
The DNA here is from genome assembly GCF_041080795.1 of Bifidobacterium sp. WK041_4_12. Classification (NCBI taxonomy): domain Bacteria; kingdom Bacillati; phylum Actinomycetota; class Actinomycetes; order Bifidobacteriales; family Bifidobacteriaceae; genus Bifidobacterium; species Bifidobacterium aquikefiricola. Next base: position 1,685,129 of record NZ_CP129674.1, read on the forward strand.
ACGTTGGATAGCGTTCTGAACGGTTCAAACAAATGAGAAAAGATACTCATGGAATAGCGTTGTTTTGAAGATAACGTCCAGTTTCTCTGGTCTTTTCGTTCGGATCGATATAACAGACACGCCTTGATTTACATGGAAGAACACTTTTCTTCAATTTCTGAATCGAACTTATCAAGCAATATTTCGGAATCATCCGTCAATCCACCATCCGCAAAGAGTAGCTCAACAGTTCTCATTTCTTACCTATGAATCTTTTGAAAGATTCATTCTACACATTCGCATAAAAGAAATATCTAATCATCGCCGCAACTAGTGGATCAGTATACGTTCGTTAGACGTACTCATATGCCGGTTACATGATGTACGATCCCATATTCTGACGCCAAACATTGTACATAAAAACAATCAACACAATAATTATGATTACTAATGCAGTCATCTGCAAAACACCAAACTTTTTGGCCATCCAAAGTTTGTTATTTGTGTCAGATGACGTTAGCGTTTTATCAATATATGAGTAACTACTACT